>DIGC01000089.1 GCA_002419445.1 Caryophanales bacterium UBA5732 | reverse complement strand
CATTTTTTAAAAAATTGTAAAGATGATAAGGATTTCATATTTCAACTTGTAATTAATTCATAATAAAATATAATTAAAGTATAAGAAGGTTGAATATGGAGCCAATTGATTTAATAAAAGAACAAGATTTAATGATTCAAGAACAACTAATAAATAGAGGTATTAAGAATAAAGTTATCATCGATGCCTTTTACAAAGTTAAAAGACATTTTTTTGTCAAGGAAAATAACGTCGAAGAAGCTTATAATGATTATCCTTTGGATATAGGTTATAACCAAACTATTTCACAACCGTACATAGTAGCTTATATGATGGAAAAACTGAATATCAAAGCAACTGATAAGGTGCTAGAAATCGGAACCGGTTCAGGTTATCAAACAGCTTTGTTATCACTATTAGCTAAAGAAGTTTATACAATCGAGATTTTAAAACCTTTGCAAGAAACTGCGAAAAAAAGATTGGATGAACAAGGATATGCAAATATCTATTATAAGTGTGGTAATGGTTATTCTGGATGGATTGAAAAATGTCCTTTCGACAAGATTATCGTATCCTGTGCGTCAACTTATCTTCCCGAAGAACTAATTAGTCAGTTGACTAATAAGGGAGAAATGATTATTCCTGTCGGTAATAGTTTCTGGCAAGATTTATATCTAGTTTCCAAAGATAACATCTTGATGAATAAAAAGTCTCTCGGCAGGGTCAGGTTTGTGCCGATGGTTGAATAATATTTTTTATAATTAAAAAATGCATTCTTTAGTTTTTATTCTATTACACATATATTTTTTTAAAAATAAATGATAAAATAGGTGTAATTTACTATATTACAGAGGGATAAGATGAAAAAATACTATGTTGAGCAAACACGCGCTTTTGATTTAGACAAACTTGCACAAGTTTATCATCTGGATAAATTGGTATACACAGAGGCTATGGCGGGTAATATTGAAAGCGATTCAAAACGATTTAGAAAAGTTCCTGAATCATTCTTGCTTTTACGTGAAGAAGATCAAATTATTGGTTATATCTGTTTCTTCCCAGTAACAGATGTTTTTTATGAGGGGATGTTAGAAAGCGATAATTTATATGACAATAATATCGTACCTAAAGATATGGAAATTTTTGAAAAAAATAGAAGACACCATATTTTTATCATCTCCATGGTAATCAACCCTGAATTTAAGGGCAAAGGCTTATTTAGACTCCTCACAAAAACATTTAAAGAACGTATTAAACAATATAATGATGACAACTATATAATTTCTGATATTAGCGGTTATGCAGTCTCAGGACCAGGAGAGCACATTTTAAAAAGTTTTGGATGTAAAATCATTAAAGAGATTTTCGATGAAGAAGAAGGTTCAGCTAAACTATATATTGGTACTTATGAAGATTTTATGAGGGAGTATAACGAAGAATGAAAAGCGATATTTTTGTACTGATTCCATGTCATGTTGAAAACAGTTATTTGCATTTAAATAAATTGAGTATCAATAGTAGGAATAAATTTGCAGAAGATTACTTAGAAAAGTTAAATAATATTTCTAAATCAGAATTAGTAGACAGAGTTTCAAACGCCTTTGAGCGGTTTTTTATAGGAGAGTATGATTTGTTAGTACTCGCCGATGAATTGTCTGATAACATTGATAATAAAAAAGTAATTGATAAAGTAAAGATTAATTTATTTGTTACAGCTTGTGAAAGAACTAGATTATCGGTACTAGTTGGTATTATCTGTGGGTATGAAGGCAATCCAACAAACCTTTTGGATCAAATCACAAGAGAAGATTTAGTTTTGCAATTTAGCCAAAGAATTAAACTTAGCGATTTCATAAAGTCGGAATTTCAGATTATAAAAAACGGAGAAGCTAAAACTTGTTTAATCCAAAACGAAAAAAGTAAATTAGAAGATGTTTTGTATTATATGGCTACTGAAACAAATGACTCTAGTTTGGTTGATACTAAGATTATTTCAAGTAAATACCATCAACTAGCAGTTGAAAATTTAGCAGTCTATGATTTCAGCGATATTTATGTTTCGGAATCAGTTATTTATCAGGTATTGCATGATGATGACGGAAATGATCGATTACAATATGAAGGATTATTAATTTTTATTGTTGAATTGTTAGTTATGCAATTGAGCGCCGTTTATCGAACCAATAATAAAGTTGCTAAAGCACTAGAAGAAAATCAAAGCATTAACGTTAAAGAATATGAAAAATTTAGCAATGAGTTTGCTAATACTTTATCTATATGGCAAATCAATATTTATCGTTATAAAGGAGCACAAACAATAGCTAACGCTATCTCTAAGAGATTTGAAATTGAAGAAGTGAGAAAGAATTACAAACAAAATGATGAATTTCTTCAAAGTATTATCAATACTAGAAATGTTAAAAACGCAATGAAGGAATCAAATATTTTGTTTTATGTAGCTATTCTTTTATTTATTAAAGATTTTTACCTTATCGTCAAGAATATCTATTTGTTCTTCGCGGGATCTCAAGAATTTGCTTTTGGAGATGTTTTTAGTTTATCGACTTCTTTTGTAATTTTGTTGATAGTTTTATTAGTCTATCATGGTAGATTTAGAACTTTAGGAAAGAGGAAATCATGATTTTAGGTTATTTAGGTTTAGCTTACATTGTATTTTCAGTTTATATTATTTGGTTCGCAAAGAGAAAACCGCAAAAATTATATGCGAGGTTTATCTATTCGTTTTTAGTTGTCATATTTACATTACTGCTGACAAATTTTAGTTTTTCACCTAAAACATCTTTTTATTTAAAATCATTTCCAATTCACCTAGATAACGAGTATGTGGAAACAATTGAAGCTGAACAATATCGGATCGTTGTCTATTCAACATTAAATGAGAGCGATACTAACCAAGTGTATGAATTTTATATTTTTCAAGAGTTTTTGGTTGGTTATATCGATTCCGGATTAGATTCTGGTTTTTCATTTTATAATAATGATGAAACCAATACTTCAATGGTAATAAGGGCTATAGCGACTGAGGAAAGTTTATATTTCATGTTATATAATAAAGACTTAGTTAATTACGATTCACTTGTCATTGGTGATCAAGTTGTTGATCTTAATGTTGATTTAAACAGTCCTTTTACTCTATTTGAGGTAATAAAAACCAGCGATGAACCTCTCGTTATCACACTAAATGGCATTGAGCTGACCAACCCGTACGCTGAAGTGTTTGATGAATAGAAAAATAATTAATAAATCGAGTAAAATGAAAAACTTTTTACTTGATTTTTTTTTGTAATATTATATAATATTAGAGGTTAAATAATTACCTAAGAATTAGGGACTTGACACACCTAGCATAGTGGTGTATAATACTGTTGCTTTAATTTTTAATTATTCGTAGGTTGCGTGAGCAGCCTTATAAAAATGAGACAAGCGCACCTCCCGGGTGTGTGGGTATGAAAGGAGGAATGTACATGCCAACTATTAACCAATTAATAAAAAAAGGACGCCAAGATAAAACTAGAAAATCAAAGGCACCACAATTGAACATTGGCTTCAACAGCTTACAAAAAAAATACACTGAAGTTAGCTCTCCACAAAAACGTGGTGTTTGTGTCAGAGTTGCGACAATGACTCCAAAGAAACCTAACTCAGCGTTAAGAAAGTATGCTCGTGTTCGTTTGTCAAACGGTGGTGAAGTGAACGCATATATCCCTGGAATTGGACACTCTTTGCAGGAACATAGCGTTGTATTAATTCGTGGTGGACGTGTTAAAGACTTACCAGGTGTTCGTTATCATATCGTTAGAGGAACACTGGATACAACAGCTGTAGATAAGAGAATGCAAAGTCGTTCTAAGTACGGCGCAAAAAGACCTAAAAAAGATCCAAAAGCTAAAAAATAATTTAAAATATGTTAAAGAATTTTGAAAGGAGGAATTACTTATGCCTCGTAAGGGTAAAGTCGTAAAGAGAGATGTCTTACCAGATCCAATTTATAATTCAAAATTAGTTACTAAACTAATTAATGGAATTATGTTAGACGGTAAAAAGAACGTTGCTCAAAATATCTTATATAATGCATTTTCAAGAGTTAATGAAATCACAGGTAAAGAACCAATTGCAGTATTTAATGATGCTTTAAACAATATCATGCCAGTTTTAGAAGTTAGAAGCCGTCGTATTGGCGGACAAAACTATCAAGTACCGGGTGAAGTTAAAGCAGACAGAAGAACTACTTTAGGACTAAGATGGTTAGTGCAATACTCTCGTTCTCGTAATGAGAAAACAATGGAAGAAAGACTTGCGAAAGAAATTGTTGATGCAAGTAATAATACAGGAGCATCAGTTAAGAAGAAAGAAGATATGCATAGAATGGCAGAAGCTAATAAAGCTTTCGCACATTATAGATTTTAATTAAAGGAAGGATAAAGTTATGGCACGTGAATATACATTAGACAAAACACGTAATATTGGTATCATGGCACATATCGATGCTGGTAAAACCACAACTACTGAGAGAGTCTTGTTCCACACAGGTAAAATTCATAAAATGGGTGAAACTCATGATGGCGCTAGCCAAATGGATTGGATGGAACAGGAACAAGAACGTGGAATTACTATTACCGCCGCAGCTACTACAGCTTTCTGGAAAAATCACAGAGTTAATATCATTGATACCCCAGGACATGTGGACTTCACTGTGGAAGTGTCAAGATCATTACGAGTGTTAGATGGTGCTGTAACGGTATTGGATGCTCAAGCTGGTGTAGAACCGCAAACGGAAACAGTTTGGCGTCAAGCAAATGAATATAAAGTTCCAAGACTAGTTTTTGCTAATAAGATGGATAAGATCGGGGCTGATTTTGCAGCAGCTATCGATTCTATTCATAAGAGATTAGGTGAAAAAGCCGAGGCTATTCAATGGCCAATCGGCGCAGAAGATGATTTTACTGGAATTATTGATTTAGTGGAAATGAGAGCCTACCATTTTGATGGTAGCGCTGAAGAAAATTACCAAGAAATTGATATTCCTAGTCATTTACTTAAGGAAGCTACCACAAGAAGAAATAGACTTATTGAAGTACTTTGCGACTTTGATGAAGAATTGATGTTACTCTTCTTAGACGGTGAAGATATTGATGCTGAAACTTTGAAAAAAGCAATCAGAAAAGGCACGCTATCAGTTGGATTCTTCCCAGTATTATGTGGATCAGCTTTCAAGAATAAAGGAATAAAGTTTGTTTTAGATGCTGTTATAGATTATTTACCATCACCAATTGAAGTTGCACAAGTGCAAGGTTTCAACCGTAATGATGATATTATCACCATTGAACACAATGATGATAAAGAATTTGTGGCTTTAGCATTTAAAGTGATGACAGACCCATTCGTCGGTCGAGTTACATTCTTTAGAGTTTATTCAGGAGTTGCGAAAAAGGGTTCATATATTATGAACACTTCAAAAGGCAAAAAGGAAAGATTAGGAAGAATCTTACAGATGCATGCGAACTCAAGAACCGAAATTGATGAAGTTTACTCCGGAGATATCGCAGCTGCAGTAGGTTTAAAAGATACAATTACAGGTGATACATTAGCTTCAGAAAATTCTCATGTGATTCTAGAATCAATGAAATTTCCAGAACCAGTTATCTCAGTAGCTATTGAACCAAAAACTAAAAAAGATCAAGAAAAGATGGGTGTAGCTTTACAAAAATTAAGCGAAGAAGACCCAACATTCAAGACTTATACAGATAAAGAAACATCTCAGACAATTATTTCCGGTATGGGTGAATTACACCTTGAAATCATTGTTGATAGAATGAAAAGAGAATTTAAAGTTGAAGCTACGGTTGGTAATCCTCAAGTTTCATACCGTGAAACCATTACTCAAGAAGCTAACTGCGAAGGTAGATTTATTCGTCAGTCTGGTGGTAGAGGACAATATGGCCATGTATGGATTAAATTTGAACCTAACCCTGGTAAAGGTTATGAATTCGTTGACAAAATTGTTGGCGGTACAGTACCGAGAGAATATATTAACGTTATCAATAAAGGTATTGAAGAATCATTACCTGGTGGTGTAATCGCAGGGTACCCGTTATTAGATGTAAAAGCGACACTTTATGATGGATCATATCATGAAGTTGACTCTAGTGAAATGGCGTTTAAAATCGCCGCTTCAATAGCGCTAAAACAAACTAAAGAAAAATGTGCTCCAACTTTACTTGAACCAATCATGGTAGTTGACGTTGTTACTCCAGAAGATTACATTGGTAATGTCATTGGTGATTTAACATCAAGACGTGGTCGAATTGAAGGCCAAGAAAAGCAAGGTAATGCTCAAAAAGTGGCTGCGAAAGTACCATTATCGGAAATGTTTGGTTATGCAACTTCACTGAGATCAAACTCTCAAGGACGCGCAAACTTTACAATGCAATTTTCACATTATGAAAAATGCCCTAAATCAATTTCAGAAGAAATCATCAAAAGACGTAATAATTAGTAGTTAAAGATTTTTATTATTGCAAAATAATAGAAATTGTTATAAAATGATATCGTTAAACATATGCTAAAAAGCGAAAAATTATAATAAAAGGAGAAATATAAAAATGGCTAAAGCTAAATATGAACGTACTAAACCACATGTTAATGTTGGTACTATCGGTCACGTTGACCATGGTAAAACTACATTAACTGCTGCTATTACATCAGTACTAGCAAGAAAAGGCCTTTCTGAAGTTAGAGATTATGCTTCAATTGACTCAGCTCCAGAAGAAAAGGCAAGAGGTATTACTATTAATACTGCTCACATTGAATACTCAACAGAAAATCGTCACTATGCACACGTTGACTGCCCAGGGCATGCCGACTATGTAAAAAATATGATTACTGGTGCTGCACAAATGGACGGAGCTATCCTAGTTGTTTCTGCAGCTGATGGAGCTATGCCTCAAACTAGAGAACATATCTTATTGTCTCGTCAAGTTGGAGTTCCAAAAATTATTGTATTTTTAAACAAAGCTGACATGGTTGATGATGAAGAATTAATCGAATTAGTAGAAATGGAAATCCGTGAATTACTAGATGAATATGGATTCCCTGGAGACGAAACTCCAATTATCGTTGGTTCTGCATTAAAAGCTTTACAAGGCGACCCTGCTCAAGAAGAAGTAATCTTAAAATTAATGCAAGCTGTTGATGATTATATTCCACTACCTGAAAGACCGATTGACAAACCATTCATGATGCCAGTTGAAGACGTATTCACAATTACAGGACGTGGTACTGTTGTTACTGGTAGAGTTGACCGTGGTCAAATCAAAGTTAATGACAAGATTGAAATCATTGGTATTAGAGAAACTAAAGAAGCAGTTGTTACTGGCGTTGAAATGTTCCGTAAATTATTAGACTATGCTCAAGCTGGAGATAATGTTGGTTTATTATTACGTGGTGTTTCAAGAGAACAAGTACAACGTGGACAAGTTATCGCTAAACCAAAGAGCGTTACACCACATACAAAATTTACTGCACAAGTATACGTATTAAGCCATGAAGAAGGCGGACGTCATACTCCATTCTTCTCAAACTATCGTCCTCAATTCTATTTCCGTACAACTGATATCACTGGTGTTATTCAATTACCTGAAGGTGTTGAAATGGTTATGCCTGGAGATAACATTGAAATGATCGTAGAATTAATCCATCCAATCGCTCTTGAACAAGGAACTAAGTTCTCAATTCGTGAAGGTGGGCATACAGTAGGCGCAGGATCAGTAGTTACTATTTTAGAATAGTACTTCTAATTACTTATAAAAGCATCCCTTTGGATGCTTTTTTCTTTTAATTACCCTTAAAAATTGCTAGAAAGCGTTATCACATAACAGTTTATATAATTGGTATTGCTCTATCACAATAACTGTGATAACATACTTGCAAAATAAATTTTCAAGAGGTAAAAAATGTTTCTAGAACTTAAGGGATTTTATCATTATATGTGGAAAATTGAAGGTTTGAATATTAGTTGTTAAAAACTAATAGACAAGCTTGTTTATCTATATATGCTTGTCTATAACCCCTAAGATCAAGGTAATTCTAAACGTAGGCGCTGTAGATTAAAAAACTACAGCACTTTTTTAATCTTAAAGAAATAAATTTTAGAAGGAGAGTTAAGAATGAAAATACCAACAAAAAAATTTGGTGTATTTACAGCAATCGCAATGGTAGTGGGTATTGTAATCGGTAGTGGCGTGTTTAAAAGTGCGGGAGATGTTTTGGCAAAAGCTGGTGGTAGTTTGACCACATCCATTTTAGCCTGGATCATTGGTGGCGGAATTGTTCTATTCTCATCTTTAGCGTTCAGTATTGTGGCGTTAAAACAAGCAAAGAAATCGGGAATCATCGATTTCGTTGAAAACGTTGTTGGTGAAAAGGTTGCTTATTTAGTCGGATGGTTTATCAATTTCGTCTATTTTCCGATTTTAGTTGGTGTTCTTTCTTGGTTAGCCGGAAGTATAACTAACATTTTAGTGGGCTCTGAAACAGACTATACGTGGAGTTTTGCGATATTTTACTTTATTGGTTCATACGCATTAAATATCCTCGGCCCGGTTTTAGCGGGTAAATGGCAAGTAAGTGCAACAGCAATTAAATTAGTGCCTCTCGTACTAATCGCCATCGTCGGTTTAATTGTCGGTTTAGTAACTGGCGCTACAGTCGAATCATTTAGGGTTCCGGCAACTGTAGTGAATGTTGCGGGTACGGGATTAGCTGCGGCAGTCGCTGTAACGGCTTTTGCTTATGATGGTTGGATAACAGCTTTAGCGATAACCCAAGAACTGAAAGACCCAAAAAAGAACTTGTCTAAAGCCCTTTTAGGCGGCGCTTTAATTGTTGTTTTCTGTTATGTTATATTTTTTATTGGCTTATCAGGAGTTATCTCTAATGATGAAGCTATCAGTTTAGCCGGTTCTCTTGATACCTCTGTCTTGGCAGCTACTCGTTTATTCGGAAGTTTCTTTGGTTCGGTAGTCTCAGTTTTGATTTTAATCTCAGTCTTAGGAACTTTAAATGGATTAACTTTAGGTGCGGTAAGAGGAATGTATCAAATCAGCATTAAAGGCTTTGGACCAGCACCTGAATTTTTTACTAATATTGGTAAAAAAGATCAACCATATGCATCAGGAGTTTTAAGTTTTATTTTTTCAGCGCTCTGGGGAGTGATTTGGTACGGTAACTTTCAAGGATATTGGGGAGGATTTATGGATACTTCAGTATTAACGATTGTTTTCTTATATGCTTCTTTCATAATAGTTTATATTAATATCTTGAAAAACTTTACCGAGTTAAATGCTTTTAAACGATATGTCGTCCCTATAATAGCGACTATCGGAGCCCTTTATTTGATTTATGGAGCTTTTATATCAGATCCTATGATGTTCTTATATTTCAGCATAATTGTCGTTGTAATCTTAGCGATTGGATTATTGACTTTCAATCCAAACAAGAAAATTATTGAAGCCAAACTTGAAGCGTAATAAAGAGAAATTACTGAATAAAGTTTAAATATTTAATAACCTGCATAAGAGAATTTGCAGGTTATTTTTTTATGGTGATTGTGAAGAATTATTCAAAAAAACAAACTCATTCTTTAGTCTTTTTATCAGGTGATATCTATGATATAATATTCATGTTAATAAAATAAATTATGAGTAGGTGAAAAAATGGAAAAATCAATCAACACGATGAGATTTCTAGGTTTAGATATGATTAATAAAGCTAATTCCGGTCACCCGGGAATTGTTTTAGGTGCAGCTGGAACCGTTTATGAATTATTTACTAAACACCTTAATGCTAATCCAGTTCAACCAAATTGGTTTAATAGGGATCGTTTTTTCTTAGCTGCTGGACACGGAAGTGCTTTGTTATATGCAACATTACATTTAGCGGGATATGACATAACCATAGATGATTTAAAGGATTTTAGACAATTAAATTCTAAGACCCCGGGGCATCCTGAGTTTGAACACACTCCTGGTGTAGATTCGACAACAGGACCTTTAGGACAGGGCATGGCGATGGCGATAGGTAATGCTTTAGCTGAGAGTTACTTAGCGGGAAATTTTAATAAAGACAATTTAAAAGTAGTTGATCATTATACATATGCGCTTTGTGGCGATGGCGATTTACAAGAAGGCATCACTATGGAAGCAATGGCAATTGCTGGTAGATACAGATTAAATAAATTGATTGTTTTATTTGACTCTAATGATATTCAGTTAGACGGACCTACTAAATTAGCAACTAACGAAAACATAAAAATGAAAGTTGAATCAATGAATTGGGATTATCAATTAATCAGTGAACCTAATGATTTCAACTCTTTGAACAAGGCGATAGAAACCGCTAAAAAAAGCGATAAACCATCTTTTATAGAAGTCAAGAGTATTATCGGATTTGGTTCTAAAAACGCTGGGACTGCCAAAACTCATGGAGCACCTATCGGTAAAGAAGAAACAACGGAAATGCGTAAGAGCTTCGGCTATGATTTTTCTGAGTTTGAAATTGCCAAAGACGTCTATGATGATTTTAAAAAGACATTTGCGAGTCGAGGAACTTCTCTTTATCAAGAATGGCTTGGCAGTTTAAGTATATACAAAAAGCTATATCCCGAAGATTATTTAGAGTTAACCAATATCATAAATAATGAAATAAAAATCGATTTTGATAAATTAATTCCTCAAGAAGCTAGTGCAAATGAAGCTACTCGGGTCACTATCGGAAAACTAATCAATACTTTATCTCCTTATTCAAAAGCATTAATTGGTGGAAGCGCGGATTTGACTTCATCAACTAAAGTAAAAGGGATTAATGGTGACTTTGATATTGCTAATAGAACGGGAAGAAATATTAACTTCGGGGTAAGGGAACATGCGATGGCTGGAATCATCAATGGGATGGTTCTTCATCATCTTAAAGCCTTCAGTGGCGGTTTCTTTATTTTCTCCGATTACATGAAACCGGCAATAAGAATTGCCAGTTTGATGAACATACCAGCTTTATATATCTTTACTCATGACTCAGTAGCAGTTGGTGAGGACGGTCCAACTCATGAACCGATTGAACAATTAACGATGTTTCGAGCAATGCCCAATATTAATGTATTCAGACCAGCAAACGCTAATGAGGTAAAACATGCCTTTAGATATGCGCTTCTAGCTAAACATACGCCAAATGTCATAGTTCTGACAAGACAAAATATCAGTATTAACTATCAAGTTGACTATCAAGAGTTTATTAAAGGCGCTTATGATGTTTATGGTGATAAAGAGTCTGAATCGATTCTTTTAGCAACCGGCTCTGAAGTCGAATTAGCAGTTGAAGCTGCAAAAATTTTAAAAGATAAACATAATATCAGTGTTAAGGTTGTTTCAATGCCTTCAAGAGAGTTGTTCTTAAAACAACCTGGAGAATATCAAAACAAAATACTACCAAAGAATAAACACATAATAGCAGTTGAAATGGGTTCTACTATGGGTTGGTATCAATTCGCAAATGTTGTTTATGGTATTGATGATTTTGGTAGAAGCGGCAAAGGCGAAGAAGTGCAAGAATACTTTGGCTTCAGCAAAGAAAAGTTAGTAGAGTTTTATTTAAGACAAAAATAATATATTAATAGGAGTTGCTTATGATTATAGATTCTCATGTTCATTTGAATGACGAAGAGTTATTCCCAAGGGTTGAAGAAATTATCGAAAAGGCAAAAGCTAACGGAGTTGAAGCTTTTATTTGTGTTGGATATGACCGTGAATCATCGGAAATGGCAATCGAAATAGCTTCAATGTACGATGAAGTTTACGCCGCTATTGGTATTCATCCTAGTGCAGCTAAACACTATAAAGAAAGTGATTTGATTTGGTTAGAAGAAAATTTAAAACATGAAAAAGTTAAGGCTCTAGGAGAAATGGGGCTAGATTATTATTGGGATAAGTCAAATGATACTAAACAAAAAGATTTGTTTATCAGACAGATTAATTTGGCTAACAAATATCGTTTGCCAATAATCGTTCATATGCGTGATGCGATTAATGATACTTATGAAGTTATCAAAGAACATAAAGATAAAGATTTAAGCGGGGTAATGCATTGTTACTCAGGATCATGGGAATACGTTAAAAATTTTACCGATTTAAATCTTTATATTTCTTTAGCGGGACCAGTGACTTTCAAGAACGCAAAGACGCCTAAAGAGATTGCTGAAAAAATAAAGTTGGAGTATTTATTAGTTGAAACTGACGCACCTTATTTAGCGCCTATACCACATCGCGGAAAAACTAATGAATCAAAAAATTTAAAATATATTGTCAAGGAAATCGCGACAATTAGGAATATATCTGTTGAAGAAGTCGAAAAGCATACCTTCAACAATACGGTTAAGTTATTTAACTTGACCATCAAGTAAAGGAGAATATATGGGATTAACCGCAGGAATAGTCGGTTTACCAAATGTTGGTAAATCGACCCTTTTTAACGCAATAACCAAAGCAAAAGTTTTAGCTGCAAACTACCCTTTTGCGACTATTGAACCTAATATTGGAGTGGTGGAAGTCCCTGATGAAAGAGTCGATACATTAACGAAATTATACAATCCAAAAAAGACGATTTACACAACATTTGAGTTCCGTGATATTGCCGGTTTAGTCCGAGGCGCATCCAAGGGTGAGGGATTGGGAAACCAATTTTTATCACACATAAGAACGACAGATGCCATTGTTCAAGTTATTCGATGTTTCGATGATGATAATGTTGTTCATGTTGACGGTAGCGTCAATCCCTTGAGGGATATTGAAACAATCATGATTGAATTGATATTTGCCGATATGGAAGTCATCGAAAAAAGAATGCCAAAAATTAGAAAACGCGCTGAACTAAAACTTGATAATGAAGCAGTGGAAGAATATCTTCTATTGGAAAGAATTTTAGAGTCTTTGAAAGAAGAAATTCCGATAAGAGCCATGTCTTTAACCGATGATGAAATGAAATTGATTAAAAACTTTTCTTTTCTAACAGCTAAACCGATACTTTACGTTTGCAATATTTCTGAAGAAGAGATTAACGATCACTCCGATAACCATTATGTAAAACAGGTTCAAGAACAAGCGGTTAAAGACTGCGCTCAAGTAGTTGTGATTAGCGCGAAAATTGAGCAAGAATTACAAGAACTAGACAAAGACGAAAAACAAATGTTTATGGAAGAGCTTGGTATTAAAAGATCAGGTTTAGATGAACTTATCAGCGTCAGTTATGAAGTTTTAGGTCTTAAGACTTTCTTCACTGCCGGAGAAAAAGAAGTTAGAGCTTGGACTTTTAAAGACGGAATGAAAGCTCCTGAATGTGCAGGAATAATTCATAGTGATTTTGAAAAAGGTTTTATTAGGGCAGAAACCATTAGTTATGAAGATCTAGTGGTAGCTGGTTCTGAGAGTAAAGCTAAGGACATGGGAAAATTTCGACTAGAAGGTAAAGATTATCGAGCTAAAGACGGAGATGTTTTCCACTTCCGATTTAATATTTAAAGGAAAATAATATGAGAGATAAGATTGTTGAAGAAATCAGCATTTTAGCTAAAGATTTAATAGTGAAGTTGTCTGAAAAAGACTTAAAAATCAGTTTCGCTGAATCAGTGACTGGTGGCCTTTTATCAAGCAGTTTGACCAAGGAAAAAAACGCTTCAAGGATTCTAAGCGTTAGTTTTGTGGTTTATTCTAATGAAGCAAAAGAAAAAACACTTAACGTAAAAAAAGATACCCTAGAAACCAAAGGCGTTTATTCTCTCGAAGTGGTTGATGAAATGTTGAATGGATTAAAAGAATTATCGGAAGCCAATGTATTAATTGCTGTTTCTGGTATCGCCGGACCTGATGAAGTCGAAGGCCATAAAATTGGTGAAATATATCTCGGTATCGAAGTTAATGAACAAAGATATCTGATAAAAAAAGTCTTTTCCGGTACTAGGGAAATGATTCAATATATGGTTTGTAAGTTTTGCTTTGAAGAAGTATTAAATATAATTTAGAATTATCATTACCTTTGTTTTAATGATTTTTATAATTTATAAAGGAGAACTTTAGATTATGCAACTGATTAATTTATCCAAGAAACAAACGCTATGGGTATTTATCGCTGTCTATTTTTTAGCCGCCTTACTTGGTGCGTTGATTATGCTATATGGTTTTAATCAAAATTATAATATGATTCTAATAACTTTAATTTCTACAGTTTCGATGACATTAATTGTTTTTATCTTCAGTAATATCACAAAAAACGCTTCTCTTTATGACCCATACTGGAGTGTTATTCCGATAATGATTGTTATAGAATGGATTCTTATTTATAAAAATTTCAGTCTTAACGTAATCTTATTATTAGTAGCCGTCTTGGTTTGGGGAGTAAGACTTACTCTTAATTGGTGGAAAAATTGGTCAGGGTTTAAACACCAAGACTGGCGATATACCAAACTAAGAGATCAAGCTCCTAAAATGTATTTTTTAACCAATCTTATGGGTATTCATATGATTCCTACATTAGTAGTTTATGCACAATTAATTAACGCTCATGACATCATGAGATTTTCAGGAGTCAACCTGATATTTGTAATCGGCTTTACGCTTTCTTTAATGGCCGCAATCATTCAGTTCATCGCTGACAAGCAAATGTATGATTTTAGAATGAATGCACAAAAGACGAAATCTGTCATTGACGAAGGGTTATGGAAGTATTCAAGACATCCGAATTATTTGGGTGAATTGACTTTTTGGGTGGGAATTTACGTCATGTATTTTTCCTTCGTACAAGTTATTAATTTCAACATAATTTATCCGATTTTAATGATTCTTTTATTTATCTTCATCTCAATACCGCTTATGGAAAGCAAACTTGCCTCAAGACCTGGTTATCAAGAATATAAACAATCGGTATCGATGTTATTGCCTTACCGAAAGAAACAATAATTGTCCAGATTTATCGTTAGAAATAGGTCTTAATTTTATCAATATTTACAAGATATTTTTTCTAGACAAAAAATACTTAGTATGTTATAATACATCGTTGTGATTTATCTCACTTGCTGCGATTTTGCAGCCAATAGACCAAAAGGAGGTATAAATATGAAAAGATATGAAATCATGTATATCATTCGTCCTAACCTTGATGAACAAGCAAGAAAAGAGTTAATCGGTGCTTTAAGCAACGTTTTAACTAGCTTCGGTTCTCAGGAAGTAAAAGTAGATGAGTGGGGCATTAGAGATCTTGCTTACGAAATTAATGATTTTACAAAAGGTTATTATGTTCTATATAACACAGTAGCCCCAGTAGAAGCCGTAGCCGAGATTGATCGTGTTATGAAAATCCGTGAAGATATCATTCGTCATATCGTTATTGCTAGAGACGAAGTTTAGGAGGAAATTTTAATGTTTAACAAAGTTGTACTTATCGGACGTCTTACAAGAGACCCTGAATTAAGATACACACCAAACAATATTCCTGTATGTACTTTTTCCTTAGCTGTGAATCGTCCGTTTCAGTCTAGTGGTACAAACGATAAAAATGCTGACTTCTTTAACTGCACCGCTTGGAGAAAACAAGCTGAAAATGTAGCTAAATATGTTAGCAAAGGTTCAATGGTTGCCATTGAAGGCCGTTTGCAAACTAGAGACTATATGGATGAAAAAATTAATTCTCGAAGATATATTACTGAAATAGTTTGTGATTCTGTTGTTTTCTTAGACACTAAATCGCAAGGCAGTGATGACGCTTATGAAGCTAAAAAAGAAAATGACGATATCGACACAGGAACTTTTAATAACGTAGAAGATGACTTACCATTCTAAAAAGGAGGAATAATTATGGTTAAACCAGGATTTAAAGCTAGAGGCCGTAGAAGTAAAAAAAGATGCTACTTTACTGATAATAAAGTTAAATATATCGACTTCAAGGATTTTGAATTATTAAAGAAATTCGTTTCTGATAGAGGCAAAATTCTACCTAGACGTGTTACTGGCACAAGCGCATATTATCAAAAACATTTAGCTGCCGCAATCAAAAGAGCACGCTTCATGGCTTTGTTACCATTTGTTAAAGAATAGACTTAAATTTTAAAACCTACTTTCGTAGGTTTTTTGTTTGCATTATAATTTGTAACTTCCTGTCTTAATTTCTTATCTATCAAGTTTATTTTTTTATGGCTTTATGGTATAATACTTTATTATGAATTCACGAGAGGTTTCAGATGAAAAAAGATAAAACAAAAAAAGTTATCTTTTGGTTAATAATCTTTGTAGTTTTAATTGTCTCAGGGTTATTGTTTATCTTCCCTGATGGCCGTTTTTCTAGTTATTTAAATCTTGATTTGGAGTATTTCGTTTTTTATAATATCTTAATTTTTATATTATTAATTTGGCTGATAATCGCTCATTTATTAACAAAATCCAGAGCTGAAAGAATTGTTGAACTAGAAAATAAAATTAGAGAGATTAGCAATTTACAAAAACGTCGTTTTAACTCTGAAGAAATCGTTCTATCATCGATGCCTGTAGGGATTATACTTTATGACGATGAATATAACATAGTTTTCGCTAACGCTAACGCTAAAGAAATTTTCTCTAACGCACTTGTTGACAGATCATTAAAGGTTATCAACCGTGATTTATATGAAAAGATATCTAAGCGAATCGGCAAGTTCTTAGCTAATGTCTATGATAAAACCTATGATGTAGTTCATTATCCTAAGAATAATGCTATTTACTTGTTTGAAGTAACTGACCGAGAACAAATCAGACAAAAGTATTATGATTTTTCAGACGTTATAGGCGTGATGAGTTTAGACAATTTTAATGAAGCGACTTCGAATTTAGACTTTCAAGTTAAAGCTAATATCCAAGGACTATTGTTATCAGCATTAAATAGTTGGTGTTCAACCAATGATATTTATTTCATTAATCTACGTCCGGAAAAATCAGTTATTATGATGAACCGGAAGAAGTTAGATGATATTATGAAAAATCAATTTCCAATTCTTAATGTCATCAGCAAAATTGCTCAAGATAATGAAGTAAGAGTTACGCTTTCAATTGGAATTGCGGCTTTTGAAGTGTCTCCGCCTGAACTTGGTGAAGCAGCTGAAGAAGCTTTAAAATTAGCGATTGCCCGCGGCGGAGATCAAGTGGTTGTCAATCTTAAAAATCAACCGATTAAATTCTTTGGCGGTAAAACTAATACCGTAGAAAAACGTTCGAAAATCGCAGCTAAAGTTAATTCCAGAGCACTTGAAGATTTCTTTGCCGAACGCAATAGTGTCTTTATTATGCCTCACAAATTTACCGATCTTGATGCTTTAGGCGCAGCTGTCGGTTTATTAGAAATGGCTTTAACAAAAAATAAAAATTCCAAGATTGTTCTAGACTTTGATAATGTTGATCAAACCACATCAAAGTTAATCAATATGCTTAATCAAGAATATATAAAATTGTTAGATTATTTAATCGATCCTGAAGATGCTATCGAACAGATTAATCATGATTCTTTACTGATCTTGGTAGACCATCATTCACCTTCACAATCAAATGTTCCCCTTCTAACCGAAAAGACTAAGCACATTGTTGTCATCGACCATCATCGTCGTTTAGATAATGCGATTAGCGATATGCTGATGAATTATGTTGAACCATATGCATCTAGTTCAGTTGAATTAGTTGTTGAATTAATCGATTTCTTCCGTGAAGAAGTGGAAATTGATCCTTTTGAAGCGACAATTATGTTAGCGGGAATGATGATTGACACTAATAATTTTACTGTCCATACCGGCACAAGAACATTTGAATCAGCTGCTAAGTTAAGAAACGACGGAGCTGATCCTGCCAAAGCTAAATTGATTTTAAGAGAATCGCTTGACGATATTAGAACTAAATCAAATCTAGTCAACCGGGCTAGAATTATCAATAATCACTTTGCAATTACCGTTTTAGAAAGACAAGACGTTACAGATAGAGTTCAATTAGCTAAAACTGCTGATGAACTTTTAGAAATCGATAATATCATCGCTGCTTTTGCGATAGGTTTTATAGATGGTGAAACAGTAGCTATTTCTGCACGTTCAATTAATAATTTTAACGTGCAAATCATTATGGAAAAATTTGGTGGTGGCGGACATTTGAATAATGCCGCTGCTCAAGTAAAAGATGCTTCACCAGATAATATATCTAGCAAGATTGAACAGATTATTCATGATAGTTTCAAGGAGGACACAAGTATGAAATTAATTCTTATTAAGGATGTTAAAGGCAAAGGCAAAAAAGGCGATATTATTGAAGTTGCTACAGGTTACGGCAATTATCTGCTTACTTCAAAACACGCTATTTCCGCAAGTGCAGCTAACGTCAAAAGCTTGAATGAAGAAATAGAAAAACAAAAACAAGATGCCAATAAAGAATATCAAGTTGCTCTAGAACTCAAAAAATCGATTGAGGAAAGTCCAATAAAAATTTACGTGAAATTAGGTGAATCAGGAAAACTTTTCGGTTCGATCAATTCTAAACAAATCGCTGACGAGTTAAAAAGAGCTTACGATATCACAGTTGATAAACGTAAGATTGATTTAAACGATAATATCAATTCTTTAGGTCAATATGATGTAAATATTAAATTGCACAGGGATGTAATTGCAGCAATCAGTATTCAAGTACTTGAGCGAGAATAGAGAGGAGAGTTAATTAAAATTTTGATAAAAGTTTTAATTAACGCACAGTTTATGGAATCATTACTCTATAGTTTAGAGGCGGAAGAATCCGTATTAGGATCAGTTTTCTTTAACAATAATGAGATGAATGTTATTGCGGACAAACTTCTAGTAGAAGACTTTTACAGCCCTAATAATCAAATCATTTATAAGGCCATGTTGGCATTGTTTCACAATAATAATGCTATTGATATGATTACGCTTATTACTTATTTAGAAAATGTCAATAATTTAGATAAAGTTGGTGGTCGTGATTATATCATCAACTTAGCTTCGGTTGTGCCTTCAACAGCAAATCTGTTGGAATATATCAATATCGTCAAAGACCGCTCGGTCTTAAGACGCTTACAAGAAAAATTTAGTGAACTGATTGAAAAATCTAAGAGCGTTGAAAATGCTCCTCATTTTATCGATCAAGTTGAAAAAGAAATTTTTGATATCACAAAAAATCGTCGATCATCTGATTTTATTAATATTTCTGAAATCGCGGAAGAAACGATTAATAAATTAGCTGAAAGAGAACAAGTTGTCGATAACGTTACTGGTTTAGACACAAGATACAAAGCTTTGAATTCCTATACCTTAGGACTTCAACCTTCTGACCTATTAATCATTGCGGCTCGACCTGGTATCGGTAAAACCGCTTTTGCACTAAATCTAGCCTTGAATATCGGGTCTTTGGAAAAAAGACCACACATTGCTTTCTTTTCACTGGAAATGGGTGTTGAACAATTATTACTTAGATTATTAAGTGCTCAATCCTCAATCTCTAATACGAAGTTAAGAAAAGCAGATTTAAGTTCAACCGAATGGGAAAGATTACAAACTGCTGTTAAAAATTTAAAAGGAACTAATATTTACTTTGATGATTCGGGTACTGTTGAAGTAATGGATTTAAGAAGTAAATGTCGTAAGTTAAAACAAAACTCCAAATTAGATTTGGTAATCGTTGACTACTTACAACTTTTAAGTGGCTCAGGTGTTTATCGCGGTAACCGGGTTCAAGAAGTTTCTGAGATTTCTCGGGTACTAAAAGAAATGGCTCGGGAACTAAAAGTTCCTGTTGTAGCTTTGAGTCAGTTATCTCGTGGTATAGAACAAAGAAAAGGCGATGACAAACGACCCAAAATGTCTGACTTAAGAGAGTCAGGATCAATTGAACAAGATGCGGATATCATCATCTTCTTGTATGTAAAAGATGAAGATAATGACGATGAACGCAAAAGAAATTTAACGCAATTTTCGGTTGCGAAAAACCGGCATGGAACTCCGGGGGACTTCCAATTAATCTTCAATAAAGAAACCTCGAAATTCAATTCCTACTCCGGTGACTAAAGAGAGGGTAAGATGTTAACAGATAGATTAGATCAATTAGAATTAAGATACACCGAAGTTGGCCAATTAATGAGTAAACCTGAAATCGCTGTCGATGTAAAAAAAGTAACTGAACTCGCAAAAGAATACTCGAAATTAGAAAAACCAGTTCTTAAATATCGCGAATATAAAGAGGTATTAGCTTCGCTTGATGATTTAAAGGAAATGGCTAAAGACAGAGATTCAGAAATAAGAGAAATGGCGGACAATGAACTTGAATCCGCTAAAGAAAGAATTGCCAAGTTAGAAGAAGAACTAGAATTGCTACTAATACCTAAAGATCCTAATGATGAAAAAAATGTTATTGTTGAAATCAGAGGAGCTGCTGGTGGCGATGAAGCGAACATCTTCGCTGGTGATCTTTTCCGGATGTACTCTAAGTACGCAGAAACGATGAATTGGAAAATTGAATTATTATATATAGAACCTAAAGAAGCCGGAGGGTTTTCCCAAATTGAATTCATGGTTATGGGCGAGAATGTTTACTCTTACCTAAAATATGAATCAGGTGTCCACCGCGTTCAAAGAGTACCTCAAACAGAAGCGAGTGGTAGGATCCATACCTCTACAGCTACAGTTGTTGTTTTACCTGAAGCTGAAGAACTTGATTTTGAAATGGACATGGAAGATGTTAGAGTTGATGTATTCTGCTCCTCAGGACCAGGTGGACAATCAGTTAATACAACTAAATCAGCTGTTCGTGTAACTCACGTACCGACTGGAACTGTCGCCCAATGTCAAGATGGTAAGAGTCAACATGAAAATAAGGCCTCAGCCTTAAAAATTCTACGTTCTCGTCTTTATGACCATTTATTACAAGAAAAACTAGAAAAAGAAGGCGAAGCTAGAAAATCAAAAGTCGGTACTGGTGACAGAAGTGAAAAGATTAGAACTTATAATTACCCACAAAACCGCGTTACTGATCACAGAATTAATTTAACCATCCAACAATTAGATCGAATCGTTGATGGACGTTTAGATCCTGTTATTGAGGCTTTGATTTCTGAAGAACAAAAAAGAAAGTTGGCTAAACAATAATGCCCAGTTATAAAGAAGTTCTAAAAAACGCTAAATCTTTGACGAGAAAACATCACAAAGAAACTAGCGCTACAGAACTTCTCTTTTTACATAGTTCTGAACTTCAACCAAATGAACTGTATTTAAAATACGAAGAAAAGATGCCGATAGAAGTTGAAAAAAAGTTTCTTGAAGCTCTTAATCTTTATTTAGAAAAAAATATTCCTGTGCAACAAATCATAGGTTTTGTCTATTTTTACGGATATAAATTTTTAGTTAGAAACACAGCTTTAATTCCTCGTTTTGAAACCGAAGAATTAGTCGCTAATGTTTTGATTAATTATGATGAGTATTTTTCAGGAATGCCAGTTGATGTTGTCGATATTGGAACTGGAAGCGGCTGTTTAGCTATTGCTTTAGCTAAAGAAGAGGCTAACTTTAAAATGGTGGCCACTGACATTAGTTTTGAAGCTTTGGAATTAGCGAAGGAAAATGCTAGTTACTTAGAAGCTGATATTGAATTTTTACAAGGTGATATGTTACAACCTTTATTAGACAAGAAGTTTGATATTATTATTTCTAATCCGCCATATATTCCCAACTCCGAACAAGTCGATTCATTGATTTATGATAATGAACCTCATATAGCTCTTTTTGGTGGAGAAGATGGTTTAGATTACTACCGTACTATCTTAAAAAATGCACACTATATAATTAAGGATAGAGCTTTTATTGCCTTTGAACACGCTTATGATAAAGCAGATGAGTTAAAATCAATTGCCAAATCTTATTTTCCAGACGCAAAGGTCTTCACTTTAAAAGATATGCAAAATAAAGATAGAATGACATTTGTAATTATTGGATTTAATTAGCCGGAAAAAATTCATGGCTAATTTTTTTTGCTAATAATATAAATATTATTAATGAATTAGTGCGAAATTTAACCAAAATAAATCAAAGATAAAATGGTTGACATTTAAAAAATATTGCGTATATTATATAAGGGCGAGGTGAATTATGGCAAAAAAAGTTGTAATAGTAGAATCTCCATCGAAATCAAAAACAATTTCTAAGTATCTAGGAAGCGATTATATCGTCACCGCGAGTGTCGGGCATATCCGTGACTTGGCAACTACCGGTAAGGGTGGTTTGGGGATTGATATCGAGAATGGATTTAAACCTAATTATCAAGTTTTACCAGGGAAAAAATCAATAGTTAATGACTTAAATAATGTTATTAAAAGTGCTAAAGAGATTTATTTGGCTACTGACCCTGACAGAGAAGGTGAAGCGATTTCTTGGCATCTTTTTGATGAATTAAATGTTAAGGGTAAAGAAGTAAAAAGAGTTGTCTTCAATGAAATTACTAAAGAAGCCGTAACTAATGCTTTTTTGCATCCAAGAGACATCGATATTAATTTAGTATCTTCTCAGGAAACAAGAAGAATGTTAGATAGAATTATAGGATTTAAGTTATCGATGTTACTAAAGTCAAAGATTAAAAGTCAATCTGCCGGCCGAGTTCAATCGGCAGCTTTAAAATTAATTGTTGATTTGGAAAAAGAAATAAAAGCTTTTACTCCCGAAGAATATTATGAAATATCTGCTCATTTTGCCAAAGTTGAAGCCGAGTTATTTAAAGTTGATGGTGAAAAACCAGAAATAAAAAGTGAAGCTCAAGCAAATAAAGTATTAGAAAATTTAGACAAATTTTTTAAAGTTCAAGAACTGTCAGTTAAAGAATCTAAATCTTATTCTAAACCCGCATTAACGACTTCAAGTTTGCAACAAGCAGCTTCTAATAAGTATAATTATTCCGCTGAAAAAACCATGTCAATCGCTCAAGTACTCTATGAAGGTTTAGAGTATAAGGGAGAGATGGTCGGATTAATTACTTATATGAGAACTGATTCTACACGCCTTTCCGAACAGTTTGTAAATGAAACAAAACAATATATTAAAGATCAATTTGGTTCTAAATACGTCGGTTATTACCGAGAACCTAAAAATAAAGAAAACGCCCAGGACGCTCATGAAGCGATTCGACCGACATCAGTTTCAAGAACTCCCGAAGAATTTTTAGCTTATTTAGAGTCTAGTGATTATGAGAAAATTCTTAAAAATCAAAAAAGTAATTCTAAATCATCAAATGTATCTGTTTCACAACTGCATAAAATATATAAGTTAATTTATGATAAAGCAGTCGGTTCTCTAATGAGTCCGGCAGTTAACGAAGTAACTACACTTTTATTAGAAAATAATAACATACTTTTTAAAGCTAATTGTTCAAAGCCGCTGTTTGACGGTTATTTAAAATTGACAAAAGACTATGAAGAAAAAGAAAAGAAAACTTCAGAAATATCTAACTTCAATGTCGGTGAAAAAGTGGAAGCCGAAAAGGTAGAGAAAAAGCAATTATTCACTACACCTCCTGCAAGGTATACAGAAGCAAAATTAATTAAAGATATGGAAGAACTGGGAATCGGTCGCCCATCGACTTATGCGTCCACCCTTTCCACCCTATTAAAAAGAAAATATGTGCACGTTGAAGAAAGAAAACTAGTACCTACTGATCAAGGTACGATGACGACAGAGAGCCTAGATCAATTCTTCCATGAATTTATCTCAACAAGTTATTCAAAAAAAATGGAAGAAACTCTCGATGAAATTGCCTTAGGTAATGAACTCCAATTAAATGTATTACAAGATTTCTATAATTATTTTGAACCTTTAATTGAAAAAGCAAAAAAGAAAATGGAAAAACTAAAACCGGAGACCACAGGTGAAGTTTGTCCGAAATGTGGTTCGCCAATGGTCATCAAAACTGGAAAATTTGGTCAGTTTGAAGCTTGTTCTAACTTTCCTAAGTGCAAGTATATTAAACCTAAGGAAAGGGTTAAACCACAAGACACTACGGTCTTATGTCCTGAATGTAAAAAAGGAACACTTGTTGTAAAGACAGCCTCAAAAGGCAAAAGTAAAGGCAAGAAGTTCCTAGCTTGTTCAAATTTCCCGGATTGTCGATATATTTCTCCACTCGCTATTGTTGATCAAAAATGTCCTGATTGCAACAATGTTGTGGTCAAGGATGAGACTGGTGAAATTCGTTGTATCACCGGTAAAAAATGTTCGTGATTAAAAAACTCACGAAAACATCATCATCGCTTAAAGGAATTCATGATACAATAAAATTACAGCTACAAGTTGTAGTTGAATTTCCCTTTAAGTGTTGTAACACACTTACCCTTCCTAAATTCGTCTCATTAATATGAGGCGAATTTTTTGTTTATTAAGTTTAGAAAAATCAAAAATATATGTTATAATACATATAGAATTTTAGGTGGTGAAACTATGGGTTTATTTTCCAAACTTTTCAGCAATAAAGAAAAGCGAAAAAAAGCAGAAAAATTTAAAATAGGGATGATGAAAACCAGAAATCAATCTTTATCATCATTGAAAGATATCTTGGAAAAATCTCGTACTATTGATGAAGATTTGTTTTCCAAACTCGAAGAAATTTTTATCATGGCTGATATTGGTGTTGATACGGTTGTTGAATTTATTGAAAATATCCGCAATGTCGTTAAGCAACAAAAAATAGAAAAGCCATTAGATTTAGAAAATATCATTGTCGATCAAATGTTCGAATTATATTTAAAAAACGAAATTATCAATACCAACATCCGTTACAACAAAGATGGATTAACGGTAATATTGTTTGTCGGAGTTAATGGCACCGGTAAGACAACTTCAATCGGTAAATTAGCTTATCGCCTTAAAAATGAAGGTAAAACAGTGATGCTTGCTGCTGGAGATACATTTAGAGCTGGGGCGATTAACCAGTTAAAAGTGTTTGGAGAAAGAACAGGGGTAGAGGTCATAGCTAAAGAAGCGGGAAGCGATCCTTCAAGTGTGATTTTTGATGCAATCAAACAAGCTAAAGCTAGAAACATTGACGTACTATTAATTGATACTGCAGGTCGCCTGCAAAACAAGAAAAATTTAATGATGGAATTGGATAAGATTAACCGCATCATTAAAAGGGAAACTAATAACGAAACGTTTGAAACCTATTTAGTAATAGATGCTACTACAGGACAAAATGGGTTATCACAAGCACAAATATTCTCCGAAGTCACAAATATTACCGGAATTATTCTTACTAAACTAGATGGTACGGCTAAAGGTGGAATTGTTTTAGCGATTAGAAATAAACTAGGCATTCCCATCAGTTTCGTTGGGTTAGGTGAAAAATTGACTGATTTGGAATATTTTGACATTGAAGATTATATTTACGGTTTATTTTCAGACTTTTTTGAATAGGTGAAAAAATATGTCATATAACGTCGACGAAACAATTAGACTAAGTCAATTGTTTGATATTTATCAGGAATTATTAACAGAAAAACAAAAAGAGTATTTCGGTTATTATTTTTTAGATAATTATTCATTATCAGAAATAGCTGAAATCCTAAATGTTAGTAGAAACGCAGTTCATTTACAAATAAAAAATATTGTAAGTAATCTTGAGAGTTTTGAGTCAAAACTTAAAGTTCATGAACTAAATCAACAAGTCGATAATTTGTTAGTAGCGCTAAAATCCGAAAATTTAAGTGATAAAACAAACTCGCTAATCAAAAAAATAGAAAAGGTGAAATAAAGAATGGCTTTTGAAAATTTGACTGGTCGCTTCCAAATGGCTTTACGCAGACTAACTGGTAAAGCGAAGTTGACAGAAAATGATATTGATGAAATGATGAGAGAGATTAGACTCTCTTTATTAGAAGCGGATGTAAATTATAAAGTTGTCAAAGAATTCACGGATAAGGTTAAGGAATTAGCCTATGGTGAAAAGATTCTTAAGGGATTAAACCCAGGACAACAAGTGGTAAAAATTGTTAATGATGAGTTAACTAAGTTAATGGGTTCAGAAGCTAGTGAACTTAACCTTGAAGAAGATTTCATCGTCATCTTAATGGTTGGCTTACAAGGGGCTGGTAAAACCACTACAGCTGGTAAATTAGCTAATTATGTAAAAAAGAATAATAACCGTAAACCGCTTTTAGTCGCAGCGGATATATATCGTCCCGCAGCGATTGAACAATTAGAAACCGTTGGAAAGCAACTTGGTATTGAAGTATTCCAAATGGGTAAAATAGAACCAGAAAAAATTGTTAAGTCCGCCTTAGAATATGCAAGAAAAAATGCTTTTGATTTAGTTATCATCGATACAGCCGGGCGTCTGCACGTTGATAATATGATGATGGAAGAAATAAAAAACATCGCAAAAATCACTAAGCCCCAAGAAATTCTTTTGACAGTGGATGCGATGACTGGACAAGATGCGGTCAATGTTGCGGAAACCTTCAATGAAGCCTTGGAGTTAACTGGTTGTATTTTAACCAAGTTGGATGGTGATACTCGTGGTGGCGCGGCTTTATCAATAAGACATGTCACAGGGGTTCCAATCAAATTTGCCGGTACCGGTGAAAAACTTCAAGAAATAGAAGTTTTCCATCCGGAAAGAATGGCCTCAAGAATTTTGGGTATGGGTGATGTTTTATCCTTAATTGAAAAAGCCACCGAAGAAATTGATGAAACAGAAGCCATGAACATGATGGAAAAAATGATGAGTGGCAATTTCAACTATAATGACCTTCTAAACCAAATGAAGATGATTAAAAGAATGGGCAAATTCTCGGGGATATTAAAGATGTTACCGGGAATGAGCCAAATGGCTGATGTTGATAAAGTTGATGATAAACAATTGGTTTATATTGAAGCGATTATCTCTTCGATGACAAAAGAAGAGAGAAAAGATCCGGAACTTTTGAATAGATCATCCTCAAGAAGAAACCGAGTTGCTAAAGGCTCAGGCAGATCAACTACTGAAATGAATAGACTGATTTCGATGCTAGAGAAACAAACAAAATTAATGCGTCAAATGGCAGGGATGAATCCTAAGAGTATGGAAAACATGTCTAAAAATATGGCTCAAGGAAATTTTCAACCTAAACAAAGTCGTGCGGACAGAAGAAGAGATAAAAAATAGAGCTCTGTGATTTCACAGAGCTTTTCTTATGGCTTAACATTTTTAACTGTTTCGATATTTGGTAATTCACCACTCTCAATAAAATAAGTGACTTCATATGTACAAATTACGATAATCCACATGTCTTAATCGTGGTATAATGACAAAAAGTTAAATGGCTTTCGATAATTTTGATTATCTTCTTCTCGGTTTATTATGTAAATGTTCTATCATATATTAATTCTTTTTATTTAAAAATTCAGAAAGAAAATGATAAACTGCATTTTCTGATGATGTGTGTTCAAGTATCAAATCGGCAACTTTGATTAATTCTGGATGAGCGTTTCTTACCGCTACACCTAGATTAGCATATTCTAACATTTCAATATCATTATGACCATCGCCTATCGCAATAACTTGGCTTTGTTCAAAGCCTAGGTAATTTGCGACATAAGCTAATGCTTGACCCTTATTAGATTCCGGGGTAAAGACTTCTATAATTGAATCATATTCACCTGAAAGATTCCAAATTCTCGATAGTATTTGATTAGGATACGTATTGTCAATGTATTCTTTAATCAGTTTACCTCTACCTTGTTTACCAATGATAATCGCCCCATTAGGGTCTTTATCTAAAGTGTCCTTAAACTTGCCGTAAGCGATTTTTGTCGCTCCCTTAGCATGGAGAAGCGGTTCAATAGATTTTTCTTCTTGATGAACATAGATGGCATCTCTAACTTCGCAAAAGGCATTACGGATATGATCAATATTGTTTTCAAAGATATCAATTATCACATTCTTATCAACCGTGTAATTCACTCTAGGGAAATCAGGATTTTTTGGATGAGTGATTAAACCGCCGTTGTAATTAATAATCGGCGTATCCAATTCAAAATGGTCATAGACAAATTTTGAACTTCGATATGGTCTACCAGTAGCTATAACAATTTTATGTCCCATTTTTTGAACTTCTTTCATAAAATCACAAAGTGATTCCGATAAAGAATCAAAATCATAGAGAATAGTTCCATCTAAATCTAAGGCAATTAAATATTTTTTCATGGTTAAAAGTTTAAACTCCTTGTTTATTTTAATCTTATGAGTAATTATCTCATAGATATTATAATTATGCAAATTATTATATAGATTGATTATTATTGGATTTTACGATATAATTTATATAATAAAGGAGAGAAATTCTATGATACAATCAATAGTTTTACAACCAATAATTTCATCCTTTTTACTGATTAACTTTCGCGATATAACTAACTTTTTATTGGGGATTATCACCGGATTTATTTTACTTGGTTTATTTATCACTTATGTTGTAAGTACTTCATCGAGAAAAAAACAAAGAAAAAGATTATTGTCATTACCGGAAATGATTGAAAAAAAAGAAGTATTTAATATGATTGAATCAAAGCAGCAACAGCTCTTAGAAACAGTCAAACTGACAGATAACGCCTACTTTAAAGTAGCTTATGAATTAAGTTTTGAATTAGCGGAAGAAATAGCGAGATATTACTATCCTAAATCTAAGTATCCGATGTATGAATTATCAATCGAAGAACTGCTTGAATTAAACTACTACATAACTAAAAGGATTGAAAAACTAATTAACGGAAAAATCTTAAAACATTTTAAAGGATACAAGATTTCAACCATTGTCGATATTTTGAATAAAAAGAAAGCTATTGACAATTCTAAATTGATGAAATTGAACCGCAAACTGAAAATCTCTAAAATCTTAACAATGGGAAAAACGGTTTTAAATTACGCAAATCCTATTTATTGGTTTAGAAAGTTGGCTATAAAACCTTCCACAGTTTTAGTAACTAAAGAAGTTTGCAAATTGATGATCGCTATCGTTGGTGAAGAAACCAATAATGTTTATAGCAAGAGCCTTTTTAAACATGATAATCAAGAAGAAGAAAAGGCTGAACAAGCCTTTGATGAAATCCTTGAAATCGAGGAGGAATAAGTATGTTTAGTAAGAAAAACAAACCAGAAAGAATTGTTCCTAAAACTTCAAGAACGAAGGATAATCGTCCGTTTTTTATTCCGGAAATCAGAACTATTGAAGATAAAAAGAATATGACCAATACTTTCGTTTCTCCTTATGGTGTTGAAAACAAGAATGTTGTCAATATTCCGAACGATAGAACCGGGACTGGCGATATTGATAAAAAATATGATATTTTCCGCAAGGAAAAACGTTTAACAAAAGAAGAAGCGCAGAAACGTTTTGGTAGTTCTTATTACGAGTTTGTGACTATCGATAACAATACCCACAAAAAAGCTTTCTCTGAAGAAGGATTGACAGCTGATGATTTGCATGCAAAAAGACCAACGGCTCCAGATAACACATCACAAGAAATTATTGATGAACATCGTTCGATTGAAACTGTTCCTGTTGATGAGTTTTTTGAGAAGGCTACCAATTATAAGCCTGAACCAAAAACAATTGAGCCTACTGATGAAGTTTTAAGAGATTTAGTTGGCGAAGAAAAGTTAGAAAAAGATCAATATTTTCATAAGACAACTGAAGAAGAAACCTTTGAAGATGTAATTTTTAAAGAGGATGAAGTTGTTGAAGAGGAACCAGAAATTGGTTTTGCCGATGACTTTGTTTATGAAGAATATCAACCTGAAAAAACCCCAGTCAGACACGAGAGGCCGATTATTCAAAGTGATAATATCAACTTGAAGGAATATTTGTTACCTCCGGTTAGTTTATTCAAAAAAAATGAAACAAAAACTGATATCGAACCGACTTGGGTTAAGGAAAATATCGATGTTATTAATGAAACTATGGTTTCTTTTGGAATAGATGGTACTGTAACTAACTATACGATGGGCCCAACCGTTACTCGTTATGAAGTATCCTTGGCTTCGGGAGTACCTACAAAAAAAATAACATCAATTTCCGATAATATCCAAATGAGTTTATCAGCTTATTCAATTAGAATCGAAGCTCCGATTCCCGGGAAAAATACAGTTGGTATAGAAGTCCCTAACCGAATTAGAGAATCGGTTTATTTTGGTGATGTCGTCGACAATCCTAAATTCTTAAAATCAAATGACCCATTACTAATTGCGATTGGTTTAGATATTGATGCCTTACCAGTTTACACTTCGATTGAATCAATGCCGCACGGATTAGTAGCTGGTTCCACTCAATCTGGTAAATCTGTTTGTATCGCTTCAATCATCGTATCTTTAATTTCCCGAAATCGTCCTGATGAAGTCAAATTGATGTTGATTGACCCTAAGAAGGTTGATCTTCAGCAATTCGCTGATTTACCACATTTGGTTACGCCGATTATCGATGAAACAAATGTCGCTAATGAATCCTTGAAATGGATGGTTAGAGAAATGGAATCACGTTACGATACCTTGAAACGCTTTAAGGCCGTTAACGTCGTTGATTATAATGCTCGTCGCAGCGATTTGCCTAACTTTATCAAAATGCCGCGAATTGTTGTTATCGTTGAAGAAGCATCGGATCTTTTATTAAGTGGCGGAGTGGAAATAGAAGAAAGCATCTTAAAACTTACACAAAAATCAAGAGCTGTAGGTATTCATGTTCTATTAGCTACACAAAGACCGTCAGCTGATATCATAAAAGGATCAATCAAAGCTAACATACCGACAAGATTTGCTTTTAGAGTACCATCTTCAACCGATTCATCGGTTGTACTTGATATGACCGGTGCAGAAAAGTTATTAGGAAAAGGCGACATGTTATTCTCAGAAAATGGAAGTGCACGTCGTTTACAAGGCGCATATTTATCACCTGAAGAAATCGAAAGTATTACTAAGTTCATCAAAGAGCGACGAGAGCCTGAGTATATGTTTACTCATGAAGCTTTAGTAGTGCAAATGAATACCGGAGAAAATTCTGATCAAATTGACGAATTATTTAAAGATGTCGCTACTTATGTAGTTGAAGAAGGTAAATGTTCACTTAACAAGATTACACAAGTGTTTGGTATTGGTTTTAATAGAGCGACTCAAATCGTAAATTCTTTAGAAAAATTTGGAATTGTTTCAGAAAACGTCGGAACGAAACCAAGAACTGTTTTAGTCGAGTATTCTGGCTTAAGCAGAATATTTGAAGGACTTGATAATTAATGGAATACGAGGCAAATGATATTATTAATGAACAACAAAAACTGATGAAGAAATCATTACTCTTAATCATCAGTTTTTTCTTGTTTTTTATTTTAGATGTTATTTTATTCATTGTTTTTCAAAATAATAAACTGTTCATGTTTAATCTCAATCGTTCTGAAGAAAATATGCCTAATCCGTTCTTGTCAGATATCTTCGCGACGATTTTTTATTCAATTATCATTATTGCTTTAATCGTGTATATAGTATTTATCTACATATGTTTAAGCAAACAACATAAAACCAATCATCAATTAATAAAAAAAATCCAAAGTTTCGCTGACTTTTTTTCTATAGTACCAATCTTCTTGTTTATCGTCATTATGGTTAACGGATTATTTGCGACTATCGGACAAGTCGACGGTGACTCAATGGAACCGACTTTCTGTAGCTATGATTCGGTAATTATTATTTATAACAGCGATATTGAAACCAACGACATTCTTATAATGCAATATGATGATAGTTTTTTAATCAAAAGAGTAATTGGATTACCTGGGGATAAGTTAGTCGTGAATGAATCTGGAGTTTTCATTAATGATGTCTTAATCGAAATCTATACCCCTTTAAATAGCATTGAATATGATACAGTTATCCCTAACGGGCAATATTATGTGATGGGTGATAACCGTTATAATTCTCTTGACTCAAGAGTCATAGGATTGTTTTCTGAAGAATTAATTTTAGGCGAAGTAAAATATAACATCACAAATGGTAATTGTGACTAATTTATAAGTAAAGGCGGTGATAGTTATGAAGCAAATTCAATGGTTTCCCGGTCATATGGCTAAAGCCAGAAGACAAATTGAAGAAAAATTAAAAGTTATTGATATCGTTTATGAAATTGTGGATGCTAGAATTCCGCTTTCTTCCTCAAATCCAATGCTTAATGAAATCATAAAAAACAAACCGAAGTTAATCCTTTTGAATAAAGACGATTTAGCCGATCCAAAGATTACTAACCAATGGATAGAATATTATCAAAATAAAGGATTTATTGCAATTTCGATAAATTCTTTGACAGATAATTTAGAGAAAACGATTTATCAAAAGACCAAAGAAATATTAAGTGAATCCATTCTTAAAGACGAGCTTAAAGGTTTAACTTCAAGACCTTTTAACGCCATGGTTTTAGGTATACCAAATGTTGGTAAATCTCAATTCATCAATAACATAGCTAAGAAGAATAAAGCTAAAACTGGGAATCTTCCGGGCATTACCAAAATGCAAAGTTTCCTAAATGCCGGCGATAATTTAAGAGTTTACGATAATCCTGGAGTCCTATGGCCGAAATTTGAAGATGAAGTTACTGGAATGAAACTCGCGCTTCTAGGCTCAATCAAAGATAGTATTTTACCGATTGACGATGTTGCGCTTTATGGTATTGAGTACTTAAAAACAAATTATCCAACCAGTCTAGAAAAACGTTATAATATTGATTTAAAAACCTTGGTTACCAATATTGAAATACTTGATGAAATCGGTAAAAGAAGAGGTTGCTTAATTAGTGGCGGCGAAATAGATTACGAAAGAGTATTCAATCTGTTTTTAAATGATTTAAGAAATGGTCTATTAGGGAGAATGAGTTTTGAAAGACTTGATAGCAATGTATAGTTATGAACAAGAACTACTAAAAAAAGGATTTAAATATATTGTGGGCGTTGATGAGGTTGGAAGAGGACCTCTTGCCTGTGGAGTTTTAGCAGCTGCGGTAATATTGAATCCCGAAATCAGGATTATTGGACTTAACGATAGCAAGCAACTTTCGGAAAAAAAGCGAAACCTTCTCGCAAAAGAAATTAAAGAAAAGGCTATTGCTTATGCTTACGGTTATGTTAATGAAAGTGTGATTGACGAGATTAATATTTATCAAGCTTCAAAGCTGGCGATGCTAAAAGCGATCAGTTATTTAAAGTTTAAACCTGATTTTATTCTGTCTGATGCAATGCCATTAAAAGAGCAAGAATTACCTTTTTTAGCTATCATAAAAGGCGACAGTTTATCAGCTTCAATTGCGGCCGCTTCAATCATCGCGAAAGTTAAACGCGACGAAATAATGGAAAAAATGGCTTCTATCTATCCTGAATATGGGTTTGACAAACAGAAGGGCTATCACACACCGGATCATTTGGAAAAATTAAAAAGTTATGGACCGTGCAACGTTCATAGAAAGACATATAAACCAGTCAAAGATTCCTTAATGACG
>DIGC01000066.1 GCA_002419445.1 Caryophanales bacterium UBA5732 | reverse complement strand
ACTAACTTTTCATTTTCCGAGAACTTAATTTCTTGTTTTCTTGGATGAATATTCACATCGATTAACAACGGGTCAACTTCAATATAAATAATCGCGACAGGATAGCGGTTTTTAGGAATTAATTGATCGTAGCTGTCAGCGAAAGCATTGACAATGTCCTTATTTTGAATAATGCGGTTATTAACAACGACATTAATATAATTTCTACTTGAACGATTGATTATCGGATTAGTTGTATATCCCGAGATTTGATAATCTCGATTCTTCGCTTCAAAATAGATTAAAGACTTGGCAACTTGAACGCCATAGATCTGTCCTAAAATATTTGTTACTGAATCATTGCCGTTGCTGACGAACAATTGTTTCTTATCATTGGTCAAACGAAAACTGATATGAGGATTAGCTAAAGCGAAGCCATTGATTAAAGCGACAATGTTCGCTAACTCCGATTGCGGTGATTTTAAGTATTTAAATCTAGCCGGAGTGGAATAAAATAGCTTAGTAACTTCAATCGCCGTTCCTTGGTTAATACTTGCGGATTTCTTTTCGATGAATTTTCCGTCTTCAAAGATTAAATTAATGCCTACTGAATCGATTGAAGTTGAAAGATCAACCCTAGAAATAGCCGCAATTGAAGGCAAAGCCTCGCCTCTAAATCCAAGAGACTGGATTCTGAATAAATCGTTAACGGTTTTGATTTTTGAAGTCGCATGTCGTTCAAACGCTAAAAAAGCATCACTTTCGTCCATTCCTAGACCATTATCAGTGACTTTTATTGACTTCATGCCGCTATCGAGTAAATCAACATCAACCTTTGTTGCTTCAGCGTCGATTGAATTTTCAACCAATTCTTTAACAACATTAGCTAACTTTTCAATAACCTCTCCAGCCGCAATCTTATTCGCAATGTTTACGTCTAACCTTCTAATAATTCCCATTTTTATTCCTTAAATTTATCCTAATTTCTTAATCTCTTCAACAATATCATTCAAAACATTTAATGCGCTTAAAGGCGATAATTCCAAAACATTAATCTCTTTGATCTGTTTGATGATTCCTTCATATTTTTCAACTTCTTTTTCTTCAATAGCGATTGATTCCAAATAATTAAATAAATCCACTGTTTGCGGTTTAATGATATTCTTGCCATGGTTCTTTTCTAACTCTTCCAAGATTTCACTTGAGCGATTGATGATGTTGTTTGGCAACTTAGCTAGTTTAGCCACATGAATACCATAACTTTTATCAGTTGGACCTTCTACGACTTTATGCAGGAAAATAATATTACCTTTTTCTTCTTTAGCTTTAACATGAACATTTCTTAAACTCGGTAATTCATCTTCCAAATAAGTCAGTTCATGGTAATGAGTTGAAAACAAGATTTTACAATTGATTTTATGATGACAATACTCAATAATTGCTTGAGCTAAAGCCATACCGTCATAAGTTGCTGTTCCCCGACCGATTTCATCAAACAAAATCAGCGAGTTCTCAGTAGCGTTTTTTAAGGCGTAGTTAACTTCCAACATTTCAACCATAAAAGTCGATTTGCCGGTTGAAAGATCGTCACTAGCCCCAATCCTTGTGAAGATTTGGTCAAAAATCGGAAGTTTAGCTTTCTCTGCCGGAACAAAACAACCAATTTGAGCGAGGATGATAATCATCGCCAGTTGTCTCATATAAGTTGACTTACCGCTCATATTCGGGCCAGTAATTAGAAGAATAGTATTATTTTGATCCATCAAAAGCGAATTTTCTACGAACTGATCGTCTAGTAAAGCCTCAACAACCGGGTGACGACCATTAACAATTTCGATTAGTTTTTCGGTGATGATTTCCGGTTTGATAAATCGGTTATTCATTGAGACAATTGAAAACGCAATAATCATATCGATACTCGCAATGATTTTCGCTGCTTTTTGTAAAGAATATGTTTGTTCCTTTACCATGTCTCTTAGAGTGATAAACAACTCATACTCTAAATCAGTAATCGCATCTTCAGAGCCGAGAATAATAGCTTCTTTTTCTTTCAATTCCTTGGTAACGAATCTTTCAGAATTAGAGAGAGTTTGTTTTCTTTCATAGCCAAACTCGTCTTTTACTAAATTAATTTGTGATTTCGTTACTTCAATATAATATCCAAAAACGCGGTTATAACCGATTTTTAGTTTATTGAGATTAGTTCTTTCACGTTCTCTTTCAATGAAATCTTCGAGCCACGATTTTGCATTGAGCTTAATGTTTCTAATTTCATCCAGTTCTTGGGAATAACCCGGCTTAATAAACCCGCCTTCTTTGATTGATAATGGCGGATTATCAATAATCGCTTTTTCAATTTCTGCGGCTAATCGACTAAAATCAGGTAAATCTTTTACTAACTTATTCGCATAGTCATTATTGAGTTGTAATAAACTGTTAGTCACTCCCGGTAAAACGTCAAGCGAGCGTTTTAGATTAATTAAATCTTTAGCATTGGCGTTACCAAAAGAAACTCGACCGACTATTCTTTCTAAATCATAAACTTTTTTTAAGAAATCGGTAATCTCTTGTCTTTGAATAAAATTGTTATTGAATCCTTCAACTAAAGAGTAGCGTTCTTCGATCAACTCTTTATTGATTAGAGGTCTTTGGATCTGGCTTTTCAGGAAACGTGACCCCATAGCCGTTTGACACTTGTCAATCAACCAAAACAAAGTATTGTTAGATGATTTTGAAGAGAAGGTTTCAGTCAATTCTAAATTGCGTTTAGAATTATTATCAATTCTTAAGTAACTACTAGATTCAAAGACTTGAGCTTTCTGCAAGTGCAATAATTCTTTTCTTTGCGTCAGTTCTAAATAGTTGATCAATAACGAAAAAGCATTCAGTAAATGTTTGTCATAAATATCATTAACCAAATTACGGTAATATTTTTTCAAAGTCAAATCGTCATTTATCGAAATTGTTAGATTTTGATTTTTAAGATTAGTTCTTAAAAACTTATTTTTGAAATTTGAGGTAATAATGACTTCCTTAACATTGAGATTTAAAATCTCGCTGATTAAAATGTTAGTATCTAACGGTAACTTTTCTAAATTAATTTCACCGGTTGAAAGATCGGAATAAGCTAAAATATACAGTTCAGGACTTTCATAGATAGCGGTAATGTAATTATTATCTTTATTCTTAATCGCACCGTCTTCAATGATTGTTCCCGGTGTGATTAATTTAACAACTTCTCTTTTAACTATCCCTTTTGCGCTTTCAGGATCTTCAACTTGTTCAACAATAGCGACCTTAAAGCCTTTATCAACCAACTTCTCCAAATAGAGGTTAACCGCATGATATGGCACTCCGCACATTGGGACTCTCTCAGAAACGCCAGCATCTCTTCCGGTTAAAACAATCTCTAATTCCTTCGAAGCGACAATCGCATCTTGGAAAAACATTTCATAAAAGTCCCCTAGTCTAAAAAAGACTATAAAATCGCTATAGTCTTTTTTGATCTCTAAATATTGTTGCATCATTGGGGTGTAACTAGATATTTCTAAAGGTTTCAAGAATAAAACTCCTTCAATCTATCAAACGGTTTAACCTATTAACGGGTAAATATAAGTATAAAATGCCCAGCCTCCAACTGCTAGTAAAACGAATATCGCAATTGTCCAAATTATTCTTCTAGTTCTTCTGCGTTTATAATACTTCTTGATAATAAGATTAATCTTTTCATCAAGCAACTCTTTTTCTTCCGAAGATAAAAGCTTCGAATCGGCTAAAGTCGGTTCAATTTCCAAATCCTCAGGAATTTGCATATCTTCCATTGGTTCTTCAATAACTTTTTCTTCATAAACTTCTTCAGGTTGAGGTTTTTCTTCTTTGATTATCTCTACTTTTTCTTCGACAGGTTGTTCTTCAATAACTTCTTCAACGAATACCGGTTCAGGTATGATAATATCTTCAACTTCATCATGAACTTCTTCAGGAATATATGTTTCTTCAACAATTTCATCCTCGACTAAATCTTCTTCAACAGCTTCGGCGTCAGAAAATACCGGAATATGATAATCAAAGAAATCATCTTTAGGATAAGTATTATACATACCAAGAGAAAACTTCATGTATTCAATCATATCAGTTTTCTTAAGGTCGATTGAGATTTTAAAACCTTTTTCTTTAGCGTAAATTTCTAGTTCTAAAACCGATTTTGTTTCTAATAACTCCATTTCGTCACCTGACAAACGGAATTTAGCGGCGAGAATTTCAATCAATTTGGTCTTGTTGATTCTTCGCGGTATTTTAACGTCATACTTCGCACCTAAAGCTTTCAAATCGCCTAAGGTATAAGAAGTTAATAAATCGTCATCCCAATCATTGATATTGATACCATCCAAGAATCCCGGTTGTTCGTAAAAAATATTATGTGCTATCCGGTAAAAATCATCATATTTCATGACTTCTAAATCAACAGTATAGTTATGTTGCAATTGTTCTAAATCTGTAAAGAAGTTACTTCTAATGACTAAAGCTTCTTTATTGACAAACAAAATATTCAACATCATTTCTTTATAACGAGAAAGACTAAAATCAAGATTATATTCAATAATCATTTTTTCTAGAAGAAAGATGGAAAAATTATCATATCCCCGTAAACGGAATTTAAGTTCATCGGTGTAAGTTGGATAGAGCTTTTCTTCAAAGACATTGGCTCTAATGGTTTCCTTAAGTAAAAAGCGGTGGACATAAAGCGGTAAACGTACTTCATACTTCATCATCAGGTTGACAAGGTCTTGAACGGGAATAACTAACAGAAGTTTTGAAAAATCGAAAAATTCTTCTTTGGTTTTAATTTTACTCATCATATCACCCTTTTAATAACAAGATATATTCATCTTACTATAATTCATTTTATTTTTCAATAGTCCTATTCATAAATTTAGCGATTTCCTATTATTATTTTCTAAAATTTCTTCACAAAAAAAAAGAGAAGTAATTATCACTTCTCTAAATTATCCACTATTTTGCCATCTAAAGACCAAGTTTTAGCCTTTTCAATATAGACATCCACAATCTTGCCAATTAGCGATTCTTCGCCCTGAAAATTTACAAGTTTATTATTCTCCGTATAGCCTGAAAGGACTGAAGATTTTGTTTTTGAATATCCTTCGACTAAAACTTTAACTACTTGCTTTTCAAAACGTTTATTACCTCTTAAATAACCTTCATTGACTAAGTCGTTTAATTTGTATAATCTTTGTTTAGCTTCAGCTTCATCAACGGTGTTGGTATATGATGCGGCAGGTGTACCTTTTCTTGCGGAATAGATAAATGTATAAGCTCCCTCAAATCGCGATTTTGAGACTAAATCCAGAGTTTCTAAGAAGTCTTCTTCAGTCTCGCCAGGGAAGCCGACAATGATATCTGTCGTCAGTGATATCTGAGGGATTTTTTGATAGATGCGATTGACTAAATCCAAGTATTCTTCTTTGGTATATTTTCGGTTCATTTTCTTTAAAATCGCATTCGAACCTGATTGAACCGGTAAGTGGATGAAAGGCATAATATTATCGTATTTAGCGATCACGTCAATCAACTTATCGGAAAAGTCTTTTGGATGAGAAGTCGTAAACTTGATTCTCGGAATATCAAGTTTAGCTAAGTCATCTAACAAATCAGCGAAATCATATTTTTCTTCAGAAAAGTCAAGTCCGTAAGAGTTAACGTTTTGTCCAAGTAAAGTAACTTCTTGATAACCTTGTTTTACTAAATCTTCAATTTCGGAGATAATATATTCTTTGCTTCTCGAACGTTCTTTTCCTCTTGTATAAGGAACGATACAATATGTACAAAACTCATCGCAGCCAAACATAATATTAACCCAAGCTTTAAATCTGTTTTCTCTGACTTGAGGCAGGTGTTCGATGATTTCTCCTTCTTGCGAATAGACTTCAATCAATTGTTTCTTTTCTTTTAAGACATAATCTAAATATTCGACAAATTTATTAACATTATGAGTTCCAAAAACAATATCGA
>DIGC01000053.1:259-3426 GCA_002419445.1 Caryophanales bacterium UBA5732 | reverse complement strand
GGGTGAATTGGCAGTAAATAAATAATATCTACTCCTAAATTTTTAATTCTATCTAAATCATCAATAACTGCTTGAAAATCACCGGTTTCGCTAAAATTCCTGACATAGATTTGATATATTACTAAATTTCTTAATTTTATACTAGTATTTTTCATTTTTATGCCTCCTGTCTTAAACATTTTACTATAATTAACTAGAAATGTCTAATCTAAAGCCGTTTTAATAAAGATGGATAAGAATATTCATCCCGATATATATTTTAAGTCCTTTGATATATGTAACAAGTTACACATTTTTATGTAAATCGCTTTTAAAAGAACAAAAAAATATGTATAATTAGCGTATATAATGAAGGATGTGATTATATGGCGACTATTAAAGATGTTGCAAAAAAAGCACATGTTAGCGTAGCTACTGTTTCTAGAGTAATCAATCAAAAAGGTTATGTAAACGAAGAAACAAAGAAATTAGTTCTTCAAGCAATCGAGGAACTAGATTATGTTCCTAATGAACTAGCTAGATCGCTTTTTCAAAAAAAATCTCATATTATTGCGGTGATGATGCCACATCTAACTTCTTATTATTTTTCCGATCTTCTAGAAGTGATTGAAGATGAAACCATCAACGCAAATTATCGCTTGATGATTTGCAATTCTAAAGATGACCCTAGTAAAGAAACAAAATATTTAAAAATCTTTGATCAATATAATGTTGACGGGATTATTCTAATTTCCAATACTAATCGGATTGAAGATTATTTAGCTTTAAAAATCCCGATGATTGAAATTGACCATAATCTTAGTGATGAAATACCTTCCATTACTTCTAATAATTTCTTAGGAGGCAAACTAGCAGCGGAAAAATTGGTGAGTACAGGTTGTAAAAAAATCATTCACTTCCGTGGTCCTTCCGGTCTCGTAACCGTTCAAGACAGAACCTCTGGTTTCCAATCCGTTTTAAAGGATAAAGGCATTGAATACTATACTTATGACTTAGCGTTTTTATCACCTGACCCAAAAGATATCGAAAGTAAGATTTTATCTCATTTGGACGCTGACGGAATCTTCTGTGATTCTGACGTTATTGCCATTCTAGCTATCCAAACTTTAAAAAGAGTTAAAAAAAGAGTACCTGAAGATGTTCAAGTCATTGGTTTTGACAACATTCAACTTTCAAGTATGTTTGACCCTAAAATAACTACGATTGAACAATCGACTCAACAAATTGGTAAAGCCGCGACAATTTCGATGATGAAATTGATTAATGGCGAAGTATTAGATTACTTCCACCAAACAATTGACGTTAAATTAATCGACAGAGATACGACAAAGTAAAAGCTTTCAAATTTTTGAAGGCTTTTTTTCGATGTTTAATAAGTATTGTTTTAAATCAACTCCACCATTAAAATTACCAATCTCACCAGTCTTTTTTATCACTCGGTGACAAGGCACAATTAAAGGTAAAGGATTATTCTTACAAGCAGTGCCGACAGCGCGCACTGCTTTTTCATTTCCGGATGCTTTTGCGAGTTTTGAATAACTCCAAGTTTCACCATAGGGGATCTTCATCATCGTTTTTAAAACAGATTTCATAAAAAGACTACCCTCAATATTTACCGGAAAAGTAAATTCAGTTCTTAAGTTATCGAAATACTCTAATATTTCTTTTTCAGCCAAAAGACAAGCCTTATCAGGTTCATCCTGATAAGTTTCTTCAGTGTTTAAAACAATCTTAATAATTTTGTTATTCTTAGAAATAAGTGTCACTGTTCCGACTTTGGACTTAAAACTATAAATTGTCATATATGTCTACCTCGAGAAATTCTTTGACTATTTTTTTATATTCTTCATTATCACTATAAAAAGAGAAGGCGTGTGTGGCGTTGTTTTTAGCAATGAATAATCTTTTCTTATCAGGACAAGCTTCATACAGATCTAAGGTGTGTTGGTGATTGATTAAATTATCTTGTTCTCCATGAATAAATAGTATCGGTACGTTTTTATGGGTGATACTTTTTAGCGGCGATACTTCCTCTAACTTGATACCGGTAATGATTTTTACGAACCAGTCAACAAAGAAATACATGAACTTAGGTAAGTGATAGGAACGAAACTGATCCTTTATCAATCTATCAAGACTAGAAAAACTACAATCGCTGATAGTAAACCTAATTCTTGGATCTCCTTCTTGCTCGAGCAAAACCGTCGCTCCACCCATTGATTCGCCATATGTTCCTAAATATATGCCTTCACCAAATTCTTGAAAGATTTTGGTGATAATATCATATAAATCATATTTCTCATAAAAACCTAAAGTAGTATTCTTACCACCACTATTTCCATGGTACCTTTGGTCATATAATATCACATTATAACCATAGTCATACATCATTTTTGCGTACTTCAAGCTTCCATGATGCGTATGAATATGCCCATGTGCTATTACGACATATTTAGTACTACTGAAATTTAAAAAATAGTAAAGAGCGAGACTATATCCATATCTGGATTTAATAAAACTTCTCTTTGTTAGATGAGTTTCATAAAAATCAAAAATAGTTGGATCTTTATCAATTTCCATCTTCTTAGTTCGATCTAAGGTTCTTGTTTTGGGCAAAACAATCGAAAATGCAATTTCTAGACAGATAAACAAGAAGATGAGAAATATGAAACTTATTGCTAAAACGTACCACATAAAAAGCCTCCAAAAAACAAGCGACATTAACTATTAAAAAACCGCTTAAACCTCTAGTAAACCCTCGACGTTTTGTTTCTTAATTATCATTTTATTTGTCTTAAAATCTTCAAGATGAGTAATTGAAAACAAAAAGACAATTACAATAATTAATGCTTTTATAATATTCGAATAATTAAGAGACCACCAAATACCATTTTCGAATAAACTTACTGACAGCCAAATCACTAATGGTATTCTTAAAGAATTTCCGACTATTCCCACAATTGATGAAACATAGGATTTTCCGATGCCGTTAAAGAAACCGGCTCCGATACTTTCAATTATCATAAACACTTGGCTCAAACTAATAATCCTTAGATATACTACCCCTTGAGCTACAGTATTATCATCACTGACAAATATTATCATTAGTGTTTCCGGAATAAATAGTAATAACATCGAAATTATAAAAGCATATGGGATTAGAATTA
>DIGC01000053.1:0-254 GCA_002419445.1 Caryophanales bacterium UBA5732 | reverse complement strand
TTAATTCTAGTGAATTCTTTAGCTCCGAAATTTTGACCAATAAAAACCGTAATGGCTGATTGAAAACCACTGGCAATCATCCAGGTCAATTGTTCAATCTGTACGCCAATTCTTTGAGCGGCCACGACATTTGGTCCATATTCAAAGACCCTTCTGGCGATATACATTGAAATAACTGTAAATAACATCGATTGAATGCCAATAGGAAGACCAATCGCGATAATCTTTTTTACGGCATCCAAATTAAAGTTTTT
>DIGC01000004.1:7780-13099 GCA_002419445.1 Caryophanales bacterium UBA5732 | reverse complement strand
CAGCAATGTCAAAGAAACGCAAAAATGACATTATGGATGAATATCAAGCTATAATTTATAAACAACATCTTCTGCTTTCTGATGCCGGTGATTCTAAAGCAACAAAAAGTTTAGAAAAAGACTTGAGTAAAATCAAAGCCGACTATGATAAACTCATCGACGGATCAGAAATGACCCTCAATGAAAACGAAATAATTAACAACGCTAAAAGACGGCTAAAAAATCTCGATGACCATTTGGAAGAAGCTTTGGAAGAAGCCGTTAATCTAAGAGATGAAACTATTGATGAAATGCAATCACTATATTCCAGCGCTAAAGAGCGTTATGAATATTTTAAAGTTTATTTAGAAAATAAAGTTGATCCCCTAGAACCAACTTTTTTCCAAACATTAGAGAGAATGCAAAAGCGCTACGAGTTCAAGCTTAAAACCGCTGAAGCAGAATTGGATTTCAAAACTAAGGACTTGTTAGACAATTACTTGATGGTTTACTTCAAAGAACATCCAAGTCTAGATGAAAATAAGTTGTTGGAATTCATTGAACAATTGCAATCTGAAAAGAATAAATTCAGTTTGGAATATCAAACAGAAATTAAAGTGATTGATGATGAATATCAGGAAACTATTTCTGGTATTAATACAGAAAAGGAAAGAATTATCGCTGAAGCAAGAAGATTAAAAGAAAATATCATAGCTCGAGAAGAATTAGAGATTTCTCAAAAGCAGCAAGAACTTCAAACTTTAGAAAGTAAATATAACCTTCAACAAGCGCAAAAACAAAATTTCTATGAAAGTGAAATCGAAAATCTGACCAACGAATATAATTCAACGCTCATACAAAGTAAAAACTATATTTATAATCTCTCACAATCGTTTGAAAAAGTTTTGGCTACATATAAACCGTATGTAATCATGACTAAAAACAACCGTAGAATTCGTAACATTTTAAAGAAGACGGATCAACAGATAAATAAAAAAGAGAGATTAGAATTGAAAAAACTTTCGCGAAGAATTAGAAGAAATCCACTGTTAATTAATAAATAAAGGGACTGGTTCAACCAGACCCTTTTTTATTCGAGAATTTTCAGAATACTACAGCCAATGTTAGTGCCGGATAAATTAAAATTATCCGCAATCGTTGTGCCGACATCGGCGAAACTTGACCTTTCAGGTAAGAATTTACCGTTATAGTCTTTGGCATAGACAAATAGCGGGACGTATTCCCTAGTATGATCAGTACCAGGATAGGTTGGATCATTACCGTGATCGGCTGTAATAATTAATAAATCGTCATTATTTAAATGCTTTAATAATTCCGCTAAATCTTTATCAAATTCTTCCATCGCTAGCTTATAACCATATGAATCACGACGATGTCCATATAAAGCATCAAAATCGACGAGATTCGCAAAACATAATCCGGTAAAATCTCTTTCAGTGATTTCAATTACTTTGTTCATACCATCGTGATTTGATTTTATTCCGTAATGTTCAGTAATTCCCGAACCATTAAAAATGTCACGAATTTTACCAACAGAAATTACGTCAAATTTTGATTCTTCTAAGATGTTAAGTACTGTCTTTGAGGTTGGATTCAAAGCGTAATCATGGCGATTAGTGGTGCGTTTAAACCCATCTTTTTCATTGCCGAGATAAGGTCTGGCAATAATTCTACCCACTCGCCATTTATCGACTAAAGTAAGCTTTCTGACTTTTTCACAGATATCATATAATTCTTTAAGCGGAATAATTTCTTCATGTGCAGCGATTTGCAAGACACTGTCTGCGCTTGTATAAACAATTAAATCACCAGTCTTAACTTGATGAGGGCCTAGTTCTTCGATAATTTCAGTGCCTGAAGCCGATTTATTACCAATGACTTTACGACCTGAGATTTTTTCGATTTCTTGGATTAAATCTTTCGGGAAGCCTGTATCGGTGAAAGTTTTAAAAGGGACAGTAGTTTTTATTCCCATCAACTCCCAATGTCCGGTCATTGTATCTTTTCCATTTGATAGTTCAGCCATCTTGGTGGTATTAGCTCTAGGAGAAAGAACTGGGTCAACGCCAAGAATCTCCGTCAAATTTCCATAACCAAAAGACTTAAGAGTTGGTAGATTGATCCCACCGACAACTTTAGCTAGATTACCGATTGTATTAGAGCCAACGTCACCAAACTTGTCAGCATCAGGCATTGCGCCAACGCCAACCGAGTCAATTACGATTAAAAATACTCTTTTGAACTTCATTTTCTATTCCTCTTTTCCATTAGCACGTGGATGTGCCTCATTATAAATGTTTTTTAAATGAGCTTTTGAAACATGCGTATAGTTTTCCGTTGTCATGATGTCTTCATGACCTAAAAGCTCTTGAACTGATCTTAAATTAGCGCCATTTTCTAACAAATGCGTTGCGAAAGTGTGACGAAATGTATGGGGAGATACCTTTTTGTTGATCTTAGCTTTATCAGCGAGATTTTGGACAATCTTGTAAAAACCAATTCGGCTGAGTTTATCACCGAACTTATTAACAAAAAGGATATTCTGAGTTTTAGGATTAAGCATTAATCTCGCTTTAATGATATAGTCTTTCAATGCTTGCGCAGCATCTTCACCTAAAGGGACGATTCGTTCTTTATTACCTTTACCAGTTACTGTCACTAATCCCTTGTTCAAATGCAAATCGGCAATTTCAAGATCTAGTAGTTCACTAACTCTTAAGCCTGAACCATAGGCAAGTTCGAGAAGTGCTCTGTTTCTAACTTCTAAAGGTTCATCATTTTTATAGGTAAGGTTTATAATAGCGTTTATTTCCTGAATATTCAAGACTGTAGGTAAAGTTTTTTTAGTTTTTGGCTTCTTTACCTTCTCACTGACGTCTTTATCAACTAAATCTTCATTGGTAAGGTACTTATGAAAGGAGTGAATAGAACTAATTTTTCTAGTGATAGAAGTTGCCATAATATCTCTTCTTGCTAGACTTTTTACATAATTTTTAATTTGTTCATCAGTTATTTTATTGTAATCTTTAATCTCATAATTTTTTTTGATAAAATCTAGATAATCAGCCAAATCTCGCTCATAAGATAAAATTGTATTCTTCGCAAGATTTTTAGTGACTTTTAGATAGTAGAGATACTCTTTTAAATAAGCTTCTAACATCACAAACCGCCTATATTATGTCAAGATAAACTTGATTAGCTAAATACATGCCATTTTCGGTAAAACGTAAATAACCGTCTTTAATTTCCAAAAGATTATTTTCGAGATGTTTTTTAAGTTGAGGATAAACTTCAAAAACATCTTTTTTGATTCTTAACTTATATTCTTCCAAACTGACGCCAGAGGTTTTTCTTAGGCCTAGAAGTAATATTTCCAACTTTGGATTGTATTCTTCCAATTGGTGCATATTAAGAGCGTTCTTCTTCGTTCCGGCAATATATTCTTTGATACTTTTAGGATTTTTCATACGAATATAATTATATTGCGAACTGGCATTTAAGCCAATTCCTAAGTATTCTTCGACATCCCAATAGATGAGATTGTGTTTTGATTCATTTCCAGGTTTACTATAATTGGAAACCTCATATTTATGGTAACCGTAATTCTTTAAAGTTGCATCTACTATATCAGCAAAATCTCTGGCAAGGTCATCGGGAAAATCAGCGACTTTATGAGTATTAATTAAATGGCTAATGATTGTTCTGTCTTCAACAATCAAAGAATAATAAGATAAATGTTCGGGATTGAACTTTTTGACATATTCTAAATCTTTGATGAGTAATTCTTTTGTTTGCCCAGGAACTGCATATAAAAAATCTAAGTTTAAAGCAAAGTTATATTCTTTAATTAACTGAACTGCATTTCTAACAATATCCTGAGTATGGTTTCTACCCAAAAACTTCAATAATCCTTCATCCATAGATTGGACGCCCATACTAATCCGGTTTACATGATATTTCTTAAAGATTTTAAGTAATTCGTGACTGATATCACTAGGGTTGGCTTCGACTGTAAATTCAATAATCTTTTGTAAATTAACAGTTTGTGATAACTCATTGAAAAAAGCCTCAAGTAAATCCAACTCGAGTGAGGATGGAGTTCCACCGCCAATATAGATGGTTTCACACTTTTCTGTTAGATCGCTGAAGTATTCAAGTTCTCTAACTAAAGCTCTAATGTATTCCACTTTCAAATCGTCATTAGCAACCATTTTAGTAAAATCGCAGTAAGTACAGATTTGATCACAAAATGGAATGTGTATATATAAACCCTTGATCATATTATCACCATTATTATGTTAACATAATCTTTGACTTTTTTAAAGTATTACACCTATAAAACTTCCGCCCCTAAATAAAAAGCACTCAAAAAGAGTGCTAATCATCTTCTTCTAAAGATAAAACCGACATGAATGCTTCTTGAGGTATCTCTACAGAACCAACATTCTTCATCCGCTTTTTACCTTGTTTTTGTTTTTCAAGTAATTTCTTTTTTCGCGAAACATCGCCGCCATAACATTTGGCCAAAACATCTTTTCTCAGCGCTTTGATATTGGTTCTAGCAATAACTTTCGAGCCAATAGCCGCTTGAATCGGAATTTCAAAAAGTTGTCGAGGAATTAAATCCTTTAATTTTTGACAAATCTTTAAACCTCTTTGTCTGGAAAAATCTTGATGAACCAAGAATGCTAAAGCATCGACTGGTTCCGAATTAAGTAAGATATCAATCTTGACTAGATTTGATTCTCGATGTTCAATTAATTCATAATCAAATGAGGCATATCCTTTTGTGCTCGATTTTAAACGATTAAAGAAATCGTAAATTATTTCTGAAAGTGGTAACTCATAGATAATCTCCACTCGTGCCTCGGAGATGTACTTCATGTCTTTAAAAATACCACGTTTATACTGACATAGCTCCATAATGTTTCCCACATATTCGCTTGGGCTAATAATTGTAGCTAACACATATGGTTCTTCGATTTTTTTTACCATTTGATTTTTAGGCATAAGAGCCGGGTTATCAAGATGGATGATCGTCCCATTTTCCAAATAAACTTTATAGTCCACTGATGGAGCGGTGGTAATCAGATTTTGATTGAATTCTCTTTCGAGACGTTCCTGGAAAATTTCCATATGTAGCATCCCCAAGAAACCAACTCTAAAGCCAAAACCAAGAGCGCTTGACGTTTCCGGTTCATAGATTAATGACGCATCACTCAACTTCATTTTTTCGATTGAATCTTTCAAACTAGTGTAATCATCCGCATCAACCGGATAGACTCCCGAATAAACCATTGGTGTCAGCAATCGATATCC
>DIGC01000004.1:0-7761 GCA_002419445.1 Caryophanales bacterium UBA5732 | reverse complement strand
TGAATTTTCTCAATGTCCTTTATCGAAGCGCTAATCCAGCCAACATCACCGGTCGCTAAGTAAGTTCGGCTAACTTCTTTAGGTAAATAGACTCCGACATCAATCACTTCATGTTTTACTTCGGTGGCCATCATTTTTATCGAGTCACCAATTTTTAAGATTCCATTCATGACTCTTACCAAGGGGATAACTCCACGATAGCTGTCATAAAAAGAGTCAAAAATCAAAGCTTCAAGCGGAGCGTCGTTATCGCCTTTTGGGGCAGGTATTCTTTTCACAATCGCTTCTAAGACTTGGTCGACGCCTTGACCAGTTTTGGCAGACACCATGATACAATCATCAGGATCTAAACCTATTGTATCAGCTATTTGCTTTTTCACGCCTTCAACATCAGCATTTTCTAAATCAATTTTATTGATGATTGGGATGATTTCTAAATTATTATCCAACGCTAGATAAACATTGGCTAAAGTTTGTGCTTCAATACCTTGAGTGGCATCAACAACTAAGAGTGCGCCTTCGCAAGCGGCTAAAGATCTTGATACCTCATAAGTAAAGTCAACATGTCCTGGGGTATCGATTAAATGGAAAATGTATTGATTATTGTCTAGAGCATCATATTTTAATTCAACTGAATTTAACTTGATGGTAATTCCTCTTTCACGTTCTAAATCCATTGAATCTAAATATTGATTTTTCATATCACGCATTTCTACAGAATGCGTCATTTCCAATATTCTATCTGCTAAAGTTGATTTACCGTGATCGATATGGGCAATAATCGAGAAATTTCTAATTCTCGATTGACGATTTTTTAATGCTTCATCACTCACAATTCTCACCTCTTTTTATTTTGAAAAAAGCATATAAATAGGTTTATATGCTTAAAAAAATCAAATTATCTATAAGCCATGTTCTGTAACTTTAATTAAAAAGTCGGTAATCATTTATCTCCAGCTTTAGCTGTCAGTTAAATGGATTCATTTCTCCTTTAACCGTGCCCCTACCATAATTTGGGTTTCTAGCTTGAGGGGTTTACCCGTTTCACTCACATATATTTTATGTGATTCGTCACTGTGGCACTTTCTGAATACTTTGGCCTTTTAAATCCATTTCTTCGCCGTCGTCCTTTTACAGGACGCCTAAACTTATTGGTTCGTTTAGCACAATCGCTACAAGCCTCTCAGCTTGTGCTAGCATGGACTTTCCTAACGTAAAATAATCTACGCTCGATTACCCGATAATTTGATTAATTATATTATATCACTGTTGAACTTCTTCTAATATAGCTTTTCTTGATAAATCAACACGACCCTTATCATCAACGCCGATAACCTTAACTTCGATTACATCTCCAAGTTTAACTACATCTTCAACGTTTTTAATATGTTTTGTGTCAAGTTTTGAAATATGAACTAAACCGTCTTGACCTGGCCATAACTCGACAAAAGCACCGAATTTTTCAATTCTTACGACTTTTCCAAAGTATTTAGTGCCAATTTCAACTTCACGGATAATGTTTTCAATTAATTTGATAGCTTTATCAATAAAGAATGTTTCTTCATGCATTAAGATAATACGACCATCTTGTTCAATGTCAATTTTAACATTTCCACATTGTTCGATAATTGCGGTAATGTTTTTACCACCAGCACCGATAATATCTCTGATCTTATCTGGTGAAACTTGCATTAATTTAACTTTTGGAGCATATTTTGATAAATCTTTCTTTGGTTCAGCAATAACTGAATCCATATTGTCTAAGATTTCCATTCTTGCATGTCTAGCTTGATATAAAGATTCTTTGAAGATTTCTTTAGTTATACCGGAAATCTTAATATCCATTTGTAGTGAACAGATACCTTTTCTTGTTCCGGCAACTTTAAAGTCCATATCACCGAAATGATCTTCTAAGCCTTGAATATCAGTTAAGATTGTATAATTGTTGGCTTCTTTAACTAACCCCATAGCAATACCGGCTACTTGAGCTTTTATCGGAACTCCAGCCGCCATTAAAGCCATCGAACCAGCACAAATAGTGGCTTGTGAAGATGAGCCGTTTGATTCTAATACTTCAGATACGACTCTGATAGCGTAAGGGAATTCTTCTTCGTTCGGCAATACTTGTAGTAATGCTCTTTCGCCTAACGCGCCATGTCCGATTTCTCTACGTCCGACAAAACCATAACGTCCTGTGGAACCAACGGAAAATTGTGGGAAGTTATAATGTAACATGAATCTCTTACCATCTTCAACGCTTACGCCGTCAATGATTTGTGATTCTCTTAAAGCACCCAAAGTAACTACAGCTAAAGCTTGAGTTTGTCCTCTAGTAAATAGAGCAGAACCATGAGTTCTAACTAATAAATCTATTTCTGAATCAAGCGGTCTGATTTCGTCTGTTTTTCTACCGTCTGGGCGAATTTTATCGACTGTGATTAATCTTCTAACTTCTAAAACTTGAATCATTTCTAAAACTTGTTTAGCAAAGGTCAGATTTACGTCAATTTCCTCTTTATCTAGTTTTGCGGTTTTATATTCATGTTCGATAACTTCAAGAATTTCATTCTCGATGTCTTCGATTGTGTTTTGTCTCTCTAATTTTTCATAAATTGAAACTGCTTTAGTAATTCTTCCGGCTTCAAGCTCTTTTACACGGTTTTCAATTTCTTGAGGAACTGTAATTAACTGAACTTCAATTCTTTCTTTACCAACTTCAGCAACTATTTCTTCTTGGAAAGCGACTAATTCTTTAATCTTCTCATGAGCAAACATCAAAGCGTTGAGAATCGTATCTTCATCAACTTCCTTCGCTCCAGCTTCAACCATATTGATAGCGTCCTTAGTACCAGCTACCATTAAATCTAAATCAGAAATCAATAATTCTTCTGGATTTGGATTTAGGATAAATTCCCCATTGATTAAACCAACCATAACTCCAGCAATTGGACCGTCAAATGGTGCGCCACCGATGGCTAAAGATAAAGAAGCACCAAACATTGCAGTCATTTCCGGCGATTTGTTAGGATCAGCACTTAATACGGTATTGATTACTTGAACTTCATTACGGAAACCTTCCGCGAAAAGTGGTCTTAAAGGTCTGTCGATTGCGCGTGAAATTAAGGTTTCATGCTCAGTTGGACGCCCTTCTCTCCTTAAAAATCCACCAGGAATTTTACCTGCTGAATATAATTTTTCTTGATAGATAACCATCAAAGGAAAGAAATCTTGATCTGTGGGATCTTTACTTAGTACTGACGCAGATAATACTGCAGTCTCACCATATCTAACTAAGCACGCACCTGTTGCTTGTTTTGCTAATTGACCGACTTCAACAACTAGTTCTGTTCCATAAAAATCTCTTTTAAAAACTTTTTTCATTTATTTTCCTCATTTCAAATTCTAAAATACTCTTGTTAACGAACTATTATACCATAAGTAATTAATTTTTTCATAAAATTCAAAGAAATAGCACCCGAAAACTCGAGTGCATATAACTTATCTTCTTAATCCTAATTTACTGACTAAATTAGCATATCTTGTAAGTGAGACAGTCTTTAAATAGTTTAATAAACTTCTACGTTTACCAACCTTCATTAATAAGCCTCTACGAGAATGATGATCATGTCTATGAACCTTAAGATGCTCGTTCAAAAGATTAATTTCTTCTGTTAATAAAGCAACTTGTACTTCTGGAGAACCAGTGTCCCCTTCTTTTAATTGGTTTTCAACAACGATCGCTTTAACTCTTTCTTTTGTTAATGCCATAGCTTTAACCTCCTTTTGTATATTTACTTACCTAGAACCAGAAAGCAGCGTTGGAGTGTCGCAAGTATCCAGTCTATAGGCGCATGGAGTATTATATCATAGCCTTTAAATATTATCAAGAATTTTTTACTGTAAAATCAGGAGAAATTAATTGTTTCAAACCTTGAATGATTTGATACATTGAATAAGTGTCTTGACGACAATATAAAAATAAATCTCTTTTGGTATTTTCAGCTTCGATTGGGCTTATATCAGCCATTTTTAAATAAGCTTTATAAGCTTTAACCCCGTCATTAATTATAAGATTATCATATGCATCGGGATTAAATAATTTGATTACCTTTTTTAAAGAATATGAACCATTTAAATCCGGATGATATAGATTATATGTTTCAAGATCTTCATCTTTAAAGCCAAGTTCTTGATAGAAGCTTTTATTAATTTTAACGATATCGAGCAAATCAAATAGTCTTGAGATGATTCTATCGATTTCTTTTCGGTAATTAGGGAATATTTCTTTTAATTCTTCTAATCTGGTCTTTTCAAAAGTTTTATTATAAACGACAATGCTTGAATCAGTTTGACTTAGAAGTTTAATTAAGTTTTTAAGTAAATCCTCACGTTCATCTTTGTTGGGATTAGCGATAAAACCAAAATGATTTTTACTAATTGAAGAAAGTTCATTTTCTTGATTTTCAATATGCAATGAATATTGAAATACAGATTGAGAATAGGGGCTTTCGCCAATAAACTTCGGTATTGCTTGGGGGAGTGCTTCAAAATCAAGATAATAAATTGGATATTTTAAAGTCATTAACCCTTTTTTTATTTTGTCAAGGTGATAATAGAGACTTTGGTTATCAACGCAGTATCTTTGCATTAGACGATTTTGATCTTTTAGCCAAGAAATCGGAACATCTTGCATGGAAACATACCCATCATTCAATAAATCATAAGTGTCATGATGGATATTGCCTTCATCTGCTAATTCATTGAATCCTAAATGCGAATTGAAATAAGCGAGAATTGAAGTGTTTTCTGGTAAATGAGAATAACAAAACTTAGTAAATTTACATTCATTGGTTTGGTTTTTTTCACAAGCTTTTTTTACTAACATACAAGGAGTAAAATCGTTTAATTCTAAATGATTGATCATCCTAAATAAGGCAATTTCAACTATTTCATTTAAATTCTTGATTCCGGAGAAATCAAATTGATGATACAGTTTATCAGTATAAGAAATTCCGTCATATTTATAATCAGAATTCAATAAAACATAATATAATTGGTAATTCTTCTTAGGATATACTTTTTTTAAGATATAACTTTTAAGTGCGTAACTAAAGACCACTCTTCCGATAGTTTCATAAGCAGAATAAAGTTTATCGAGCTTTTCTTGGAAGCTTCTCGTGATGATTTCGGGATACCTAATTGTGTATACTCCAAGAGAATTCTTGGTAAAGAGTTGAAGTTTTTGTTTGTCTTCTTTATACTTTAGTTCAAGAATTTCAGTTGAAGTGTATGGCAATAAACAATAAACATTTTTATCGTCGATAATAAAATCATAGTTTTCAGAAAGAGTTATTTCATGTTCAAATTCATAAGTTAAATTTATGTTTTTACGGATTTCTCGGTTCGGTTGATAAAGATGGCTTAGTAGTATATCGTGAAAAACCGAATTTTCATCGGAAAAATCACCACTGAGATATAGAGCTGTAAACGGATCATTAAGTGCAGCAAACCTTCGACAGCGATTATAATTTAAAACTGCGCTCGAATTAACTAGCATAAAATCTCCTAATTATAGTGAATTAATTATCGCAATAAACTCTCTTTGCATTATATTACTACCATGGACAAAGGGTGAATCGTAACTATCCAGTAACGTTAAAGCTTCTTCAATCGGGAACCATTTTTGTTCGATATTTTGCTTTATTTCTTCATCAGTTAAATTAAGGGAAAATTGATAATTGAGATTAGCTTCGACAATAAAATAATGTGTTTCCCAACTGTCTTCTGGAAAATATTCTTTAATTACAACCGTCTTTTTGATTATTTTTCCATCATAGCCAGTCTCTTCCTTAAGTTCGCGAATGACAGCTATTTCGGGTGTTTCCCCCAATTCGATTCCTCCGCCCGGTACCATAAATACATCTATTGCTTTTGCGTGTAAAAGTAATACTTTATGCTCATGCAAAACAATCGCTCTAGCAGAGCGATGAAGGTTTTTACTTATATCTTTTTTGCTGAGGTTATCAGCGAATATTTCGATAATCATTCATGTCTCCTAATATCTTTTTGATAGGTTTGGCAAAAAAATCAACAAAGATTCCGATAAAAACTAAGGCTATGGCGGTGTTTGGTCCGAGGAAAAAAAACTGTTCTTCGTGTGAAAAAGCTAGACCGACGATAATAGCAGCCACTAAGGCTAGTGCTTCACCGATAAGTTTACCTTTGCCAAATGTAATTTTAAACCTTCTGGCAATGGCTAAACAAAATTGATCAAGTGCAGGAAGCGGATAATCACATAATACAATCATATTTAAAGCGATTGCAACAAGAATCAGGGCCAAGAACACATATGTTATATTATACAAAATTGACAATTGGGTTACGTCGGGAATTACTAGCAATAGTACATCAATAACCAATCCTATGTAAAAACTTATCACTAAGGGGAAAAGCATCATTAGATTAGGTTTTTTCTTTTCAATTAGATAAGCTAATGATATTAATATCATCGCCATAATTGGCGTTAGGTAACGATAATCCAAAGGTATTCCTTCATAAAAGTTACGATTTAATGCGTCCCAAGAACCCATTCCCAAATTTGATTTTTGAAAAAGCGTAACACTAAACCCTAATATCGATAAACCAAGCATGTAAATCAATGGTTTCTTAAATTTTTTCATATGCCCTCATGTGATTTTAACAAAGCCAAAAAAGCTATCTAAATAAGATAGCTTAATCAAGCAAAGCAATTTTTATAACATCGTCAATCGTTTTAGCAAAATGAATTTTTAAGACATCTTGAACTTCCTTTGGAATATCTTCGACATCTTTTTCATTTCCTTCAGGAATGATAATTTCTTTTAAACCAGTTCTTGCGGCAGCAATCGATTTTTCTTTCAAACCACCAATCGGAAGTACGCGCCCATTAAGGGTTATTTCTCCTGTCATTCCAATAAAACGATTTACTTTGCGGTTTGTCATTACTGAGATTAGCGCAGTAGCAATCGTAACTCCAGCCGAAGGACCGTCTTTTGGTATCGCACCCTCTGGCACATGGATATGAAAATCATTCTTTTCCAGCACTTCAGGGGATATTTTTAATTTTTTAGAATTGCTCTTAACATAAGAAAGTGCAGCCATGGCTGATTCTTTCATGACATCGCCTAAATTTCCAGTTAAAACCAAATTATTCTTTCCTTCGTAATAAGTAGCTTCTACTTCTAAAGTGTCTCCACCGGCCATTGTATAAGCTAAACCAGTCACGACACCTACCATATCGGTTTTTGAAACCTGATTATTCTTGAATAATGGTTTACCGAGATATTTAGCAAGATTATCTTGTTTTATGGTAATATTATCTAAATTTTTAGTTAAAATCTGCTTAATGGATTTACGGACAATTGAGCCTATTAAACGTTCTAACTGTCTTACACCCGCTTCACGAGTGTAATCTCTGATGATTGTCTTAATAACGGCATCTGTGATTGTCAATTTCTTCATTTCTAAGCCGTGACTTTTAATTTGTTTTTCGACAAGGAATTGCTTAGCAATATGAAATTTTTCAATCTCCGTATAAGAGCTTAGTTCGATAACTTCCATTCTGTCTCTTAAGGGATCGGGAATGTTTTGCAAGTAATTAGCTGTGGTAATGAAGATAACTTGAGATAGATCATAATCTTCTTCAACATAATGGTCGCTAAAGAATTGATTTTGTTCTGGATCTAAAACTTCCAGCAAAGCCGAAGACGGATCGCTACGATC
>DIGC01000084.1:7609-27421 GCA_002419445.1 Caryophanales bacterium UBA5732 | reverse complement strand
TAATCTTTACCTAATGAAAAAAGATGCTAGTATTTCACGTAATGTTTTTTATGTGTCTACTAACATCTTATCATTACAATCTTTATTTTAAGCTTTTGTTTTTAGTGTTAGGAAGAAACTTGTTAATCCATGCAGTACCAAATGAATATCGATGCCCGTCCAATTATCACTTCTTGACATATTCCCAACAAGTATATCGCTTTGTAATAACTCAATCATCTTTTCAACATATTGATTTGATGATTGAAATTGGCCTGACTTAATATAAAACGTTTCAATAATCTCCATAATTAGTTTTTTTGAATATTGATGGTTGGTAATTAAGTAATATATATCATATAAATCTTTCATTCTAGTTGATAAAACTCCAAAACGAATAAACGAGCTGGTCTTTTCAACAATCATTTGTTCGATTGGATTCGCGAGTAATTCAATCCCCTCATCAGAAGAAACCAAATCAAATAAAATGGTGTTTTGTTTAATGTGGTACTTAGTGTGTATGCCAATATCTAATTTAAGTCTCAATGTATTATGAAAATCATCCTTGAATAATAGAAGAACTCTTTTCCCTTCATAACCTTCGTGTTTTAATGGTTCAATTTGATCCTCTAATACGGTAAAAGTTATTCCATTTCCAGTATCTATGATTCCAATTTGATTCAACACAGTTATTAGATTTCTGTCGGTTATACTTAATCTAATTAAATCTATATCGAGATCTTCTGTGCTTCTTCTAAGTTCCTTTGACAACTGATACATAATTGTACCACCTTTAAAGAGCACGGAATCTTTAAATGTGGATAAAGCTAGTTTAGTCATGAATACTTCTTGACATACTTTCACTCTAGCCCTGTTTTGATTAAAACCATCATTTCTCAAAAGTTTAACCAATTCAATTAAAGACATATTTTCTCCCTTACATAATAGAATTTTGTACTACATTAGTTATTTTTTTATATGATCTAAAGTTTTTTGCATATGACATAAGCTTATTGAAATCAATATTATCTTTCTTTTCTCTAAACTTCCTTAGTACATGGTGATATTCTTCAAACGGAAGCTTTTTCTCATAACGGATTAACTCAATTAATGAACGCTCTAAATCATACACTCTTATTTTAATATTACCATCCATTTTTGATTGTACACCAAGCCTATGGTACTTATTAGTCATAAATATTTGCTTAACTTCAGGGTTTTTAATTGGATAGGCATTTCGTGGTGTAGCAACATAGGTATATTCAGGTATGTAATCAGTTACTCCGTGTATCTGAAATGCTGACTGCAACGTTAAAATTGTATCATCTCTTTTAAGAAAAACTTCAGGTACATCTAATAATGTATCTCCATCAGAATATAATCCCGGTTTTACTTTCCATATTTCATTGCGCTTAATCGCCTTTTTTAACTGGTAATCATTTGAATATCGTTTAATCAACTCTTCATATGTATAAAACATCATTATCACCCAATTACATTTTAAATCATATCTATGCATTTGTCAACTAATTGCATAGATTTACTTAATTATTTAAAGCGTTTAGATGTAGAGTTTCATTTGTTTTAAAATGGTTATAGAAAGCTCATATGATTTTTTTGTAATATTCATTTCGCTTAAGTATTGCTTAATCAAAGGCTCTAAAAGGTGATTATCCATAAATTTAACTCCAATAAAAAAAGCACTTTTAAACATATTACTGTTAACAAGTGCTTTTTCTTGAATCAATTAAATTTTCATTATTTATAAAATGATTAAATTCAAATTTATTGATACTATTTTTATTTAATCATATATCATATCATGTAATCTGTTTCGACCAAACCAATAAATCCTCATAACTCATTGAGCCATCAGCTAAGCAATATCCTTAAAGCCCTTTGTTCCGCCTTTAGTAGCAATTATCCTCTCATGCACCTCAATGATCAGTTCTACAGTAAAAATCATTTAGCCAGCTCTTTATATGCAACATCATATTCTTTTAATAAGTTTTCCGAAATATACCTGAATTTTAGCTTCTCATATTCTTTGGTAAATTCTTCACCCATCTTTTCAATATCAAATACTACGTAAGCTGGTTTATTTCTTTTGAAAATTACAGTATCGCCATATTTATTTGCATTTTTTGCGACTTTTGTGAAATTTTGATTCGCTTCTGTTATACTTATAATTCTATTTGTTGAAATCATCATCTGATTCACCTCCATTACATTTATATTAAAACATATTATAGGTATTTATCAACCTATTTTTAATCCTATATTTTTTAATAAAGGCATCGTATTGAGGAATCTTAATATCTCATACAGTCTGGTTGCCTTTTTTAACGTGTCACGATTAAACCCTAAGTCTTTCGCTTTATTTCCTAAATATACTTTGTTGTATTTAGACAATGTCATCACCCTCGTTATAAGAAACAACTGGTTCCATAACACGCCAAGTTTTATTATACTTTGAATCGCCTTCAGAACCATCAACTAAATAAACAACACCTTGTTTCACTTTTGACTTGCAAGTTTTAAAAAAGTGCGAAGAGAGGTTAAACTGATCTTGATGTTTTTCTAATATATAACCAGATTTTTGATAAAGTGATTGGATATTATATGCTTTTAAATAATCTAAAAGTTTATCCTCATTCAAATAATGGGCTGCTTCAAGTGCATTGATTAACTCTTCATAACCGGTAATTTTGTTCATTTGATAAATGCTATCAATAATTGTTCGCTCTATATCTGTTAAACGAATATTTTTTGTGTTAGGTGCTTTGACAACACCGTCATTGATTTTTGGTGCTACATACTTATACTTAACACCTTGAAACTCAAAGTGATTAAAGCGACTTTTCGAAGAAACATACACTTCATTAAAGACTTGATTGGACAATCCGTGGTATTCAAGAGCGGTGTGTTGAGATAAGTAAGCATCCTCTCTTAAAGCACAAGCGATTTGATACCTATTGGCTAATATTAAGCCAGTGGATAAATCAACTGGTGAATAGACATTGTTTCTGACTTTTATAACGTAACCTTTTTTTATATATCTGTTTATAGCGGAATAAGCGGTTTTTAAGTTACCCGTTAATTTTTCTATCATTTCCATATTAAAAACAGGATACTTCGATAGTTCTTTTAATAAATCCATACAATCACCTCTTCATTTTGAGCACATTTTTCTTTTTATTCGCAGACTTATGTGCTATATTCTAAATTATATTTTAATTTTAAGACATTTTTCTTCATTTGTAAAGATTAATATTCTTAATATAAAATGTTTTGACGGAACTTAATCTAACTAAATATAAGTTTATGAATTTTTGCGATTTAATTGTCTATTTGGCAATTTACATAGACAAAATATGAACAGAAGATAACCGCAGCCAAATTTAATCGTCCAAAAAAAATTGTTTGCGTCACTATATCTCATAACATTTTAAAATTCTTAGATGACTCTTTTAAAATAGTGAGACATCGACATTCAGTTTTGTGACTTTTTTCTGATATCAAGCGAAATTTTGTCACAAACAACTGATTTACAATTCTTTGAAAGTATAACTTGTTTTAAATTTAATTTTCATATAAACGGCATCAATGTAAATCAAAGCATCTGCAAAGAAAAAGAACAAAGTCTTAATTTAAGTCTTTGTTCTTACTAGTTTTTCTTATTTATACTTTTTCTTAATCTTACAAATTCTTCATCGACGGTAGGCTTTCTTCCATTTCTAACATCATCTTCATTTTATTCCGCCATATTTCTACAATTCTATTCTGCCATATATAATGAGTTTTAAGGTGATTACCCTGCTGAATTTTACTGCGCTAATTGTAATAAGCCTGATGTTGTTCCTTTAGATGTGTATAACCGTATTAAAGGTTTAAAATAACTTCTTTCTTAATATTTCCAGCCTAATTCTGTAGGCTTATTCTTGTTTTACTTTTTTTTACTTTTTCAAATACAATTTCCTATTAGAAAATAAAAGGCTTTGAATTGATCAAAGCCTCTTATCATATTAAATTAAGTAAGTTTTATATTTCTTCGTGTGATAGTACTGCAGAAATAATTGTAAATGTTCCTGAAACGTCCTCCATTCCAGCTTCTGCGAAAATTATTAAATTATAAAATTGTTCAAATGTTATAACAATTGTTTGTTCCGCCCCGGTAAAAACAACTGTCGTTTCCAAAAGATTTGAATCATTAGGTTTTAACAAAATTGATTCGCCAACTGTGCCTTGAACTACTAAAGTCATAGTATTAAATCCTAAAACATCATCAGCGACAAACTCAGCTTTCATAAATGCCCAAGCTTGTCCTACTGCCTTAGTATAATTAACTAAAACACTACCGTCAAGTTGCGTAACGATATCATAAGTTCCTAGATCATTTTCTTCAAAATCAGCGGTAAAGTCATAAGTAGCCATACTAGAAGTCACGACTGCACTCTTAATATCAAATGAACCAGTTAAATTCCCCTCGATTGGATCAACGAATATCATAATAAAACTTAAAGGTTCGGTTAAATCAAAAATTACCGTTTGATCAGTACCATCGAAAGTTACCGTTTGTTCCATAGCGCCGTTATCATTCGGTTTGATAATTAATTGTTGACCGATTGTACCATTTACTACTATTGTCAATATATCATGATTTGATAAATCTTGGTCGAATAAATATTTAATATATGCCCATTGTTGCCCGTCGACTTTAACCCACTCAACAGTTATAACTCCGCTACTTTCAGTAAAAGTATAAATACCACCGTCATTATCAAGCCATTCATTTCCTAAAACCACTTCTTCCCATGCCGGAACTGCAGCTGGTTCAACGTAGGTTAATGTTGCTTGATGAATCGTAAACGAGCCACTAACTGAAGCCGTTCCCGGTTGAATAAAAGCAATTAATGATGCAAATGAAGCAGCTGTAATAACTACAGTTTGTTCAGTGCCGTCAAAAACTAGCGTTTGTTGAATAGCTGCTAAATCATTAGGTTTAATTAAAATTGATTCACCAACTGTTCCTTGAACTACTAAAGTCATAGTATTAAATCCATCAACTTCTAATGGATCGAATATCGCTTTAAAGAATACCCATTCTTGACCAGCAGCTTTAGTATAATCTACTAAAATACTACCATCTAATTGTTCAGTGAAAGTATAAGTACCAGCATCGTTTTCAACTAATTCATCTAAGAAATTATAAGTTGTAGCTTCTGAAGCTGTTACAACAGCACTAACAATATCAAATGAACCAGTTAAACTTCCGTTGATTGGGTCAACAAAGATAATAACGCTAGTTAAAGGTTCATTGATTGTGAAAACAACTGTTTGATCAGTACCATCTAAAGTAATGGTTTGTTCATAAGCGCCGTTATCATTAGGTTTAATGATTAATTGAATCCCAACAGGACCATTAACAACCATTGTTAAGGTATCATGGTTACTTAGGTTTTCATCAATCATATATTTGATAAACGCCCATTCTTGACCAGCTTCTTTTGCCCAATCAACTGTAATAACTCCTAAAGTGTCAGTGAAAGTATAAATACCACCATCATTATCAAGCCATGAATTACCAAATACATATTCTTGATCAATTGGTAATGGTTCTGGTTCAACATAAGTAAGTTTAGCAGAAATAATTTCTAAAGTTCCACTAGCTGGAGCAGTTCCCGGTTCAACGAACATAAGGACTGACGCGAAACTGTCATTTGTAAAAATAACTGTTTGGTCTGTACCGTCAAAAACGAGTGTTTGTTGCAAAGCATTGCTGTCATTCGGTTTAATTAAAACTGATTCTCCAACTGTGCCTCTTATAACTAAAGTTAAAGTATTATAACCTTCTGCTTCTAAAGTATCTAAGATTGCTTTCATAAATGCCCATTCTTGACCAGCAAGTTTAGTGAAATCAACTGTGACACTTCCATCAGGGTTAATAGTAAAATCATATGTATCTAAATCATTTTCTTCCCAAATATCATTAAAATTATAAGCAGGTTCTACATAAGATAACTTAGCAGAGTGAATTATAAAGGTACCAGATACCGATGCAGTTCCCGCTTCAGCGAAGATTAACAATGAACTAAATTGTTCCGCTGTAATAACGATTGTTTGTTCTGTTCCATCAAAAACAACAGTTTGTTCCATTGACCCTAAGTCATTAGGTTTAAGCATAATTGATTCTCCAATAGTTCCTTCAACCACTAAAGTCATGGTATTCAAACCAGCAACTAATTCAGCATCAAAGTTAGCTCTAAAGAAAGCCCATTCTTGACCAACAGCCTTGGTATAATCAACTTGAAGAGATCCATCATTTAACATTGTTTGTGTGTATGTATCAGGATCATTTTCAAAGAAGTCAAACATGAAATTAAACTGAGTTGGATCACTGGCTTTAACCTTAGCCGAAATAATATCAAAAGATCCCGTTAAATTACCATTAATTGGATCAACAAATATTAAAAGATCAGTTGGAACTACGCCTAAAATAAAGGTTACAGTCTGTTCAGTACCATCAAAGGTAATGGTTTGTTCATACGCACCATTATCATTAGGCTTAATAATTAATTGTTCACCCATTGTACCTTGAACTACTAGTTCAATGATGTCATGATTTGATAAATTTTCTTCGAAGAACGCTCTAATATATGCCCATTGTTGACCATCTACTTTAGTATAATCAACTGTTACAACTCCGCTACTTTCAGTGAAAGTATAAATACCACCATCATTATCAATCCATAAACCATTGAAATCATAAACTACATCCGCTGGAAGTGGATCTGGTTCAACATAAGTAAGTCTAGCAGTAATAATTTCGAATGACCCACTTACATCTTCAGTTCCTGGTTCCGCGAAGATTAACACCTTAGTTAATGCATTAGCTGAGACCACAAAGGTTTGTTCAGTGCCATCAAAATTAAATGTGTGTTCTAAACCACCGTCATCATTCGGTTTAACAAGAATTGATTTCCCTACAGTTCCCTTAACCACCATAGTTAAAGTATTATACTCTGCAGCTTCAACTGTGAATTCATTTTTCATGAAAGCCCAACTTTGACCAACACCCTTAGTATATTCAACTAATAATGTTTCGTCTAAAGTTTCAGTGAAAGTGTACGTATCAAGATCATTTTCTACCCAACCAGTTAAAAAATCATAATAATCAAGTGGTTCTACCGGTTCTTCACCGACATAAACTTTTGAAAAATATGCTTCAAGAATATTAAATTCTCCTGTAGCTGTCCCGTTACCACCAGCTGCGAATATTAAGACCTTTGTTAAAGCATCTAGTTGTTCATTAGTCCAAGCAGATAGGTCTATACAAAGTAGCAATTCTTCTCCAGCTTCAAAGGTACCGCCGAGTTCTTCTTGTACTGAAGCACTTAATTCAGCTTTCAGCATCACAGAACCAGCTGTAACTCCTTGTACTCGTAAAACAACATAATCAAAATCAGAGAAATCTCCCTTAACTGTGGAAATCATATACGCCCATTCAAAGCCAACGGCTTTAGCATAAGTAACATTGATATCTTCCCCAGTTTTGTCAATAGTGTAAACTCCATCACCATTGTCTAAGAAACCTTCGCTAAAATCAAATGTTTCACCGGTTCCATCATAGATTTGTTCATTCTGCGGAATGTTTGAATCACCATTCTCTAAAACATTCCCAAATGCGGTTCCTTCTTGAAACTCAAATTGAGTAATTACGAAGTTACCTGTGTCCAGAGCCTTACCAGGTCCAGCAAACAAGAATACTCCAGTTACTCCTTCTAGGAATGCATCATAATCACGTAAATCTAATTGATACATTACCTCACCGGCAGTTAATTGGATTGAGACTTCAAAAGCTTCAGTAGCGCCTTGAATCTTAATCATTAAACTACCACTACCACTAATAGCTATTACAAGTTTATTGTAAACAGATAAGTTTTCCTCAATATCATAAACCATATTAGCCCAAGAAAATGAGTTCTTATCATAAGTAACAACTAACTCTGAATCCTCCAGAGTAATTGTGTAAACTGCATCGCCTGAATCTACCCAACCATCTAAAATATCTAGTGTCTGCAACTGAGAAATCGTTGTCGGCGCATCAGTAGTTGGTGCTTGAGTAGTTGGTGCGACTGTAGTCGGTGCGACTGTAGTCGGTGCGACCGTTGTCGGCGCCACAGTCGTTGGTGTCCCAGTAGTTGTTTCAGTAGTAGTCGCTCCATTACAAGCAGCTATTACAAAAGCAAACATCATCATCATTCCCAATACGAATAATTTTTTAACTTTCATAAATTTTATACCCTCCTATATTAATTTTTTTAAATATCTATATTCACTCCAAACCGGTTATTCGATTTGGCAGTTTATAGTAATGTAAAATCTAATACATCAAAACCTTTTTGAACAACTTCACTTTGCATAAAATAATACCAAATCATTTCGGAGCGATAATTCTCAATCATTAAAAGACTTACGCCTTTATCAATGCCAATTACATCAGTCGCAAACCAACCATTAACAGGAATCGGTCTAGCCGGTCTAATTATTGAGCTTGTAGCTTCCTCAGTTAACCCGAGGTTAAATGAATCAAGCAAACCGTATTTACCCTGGAGCGCTTCAATTGAATCGAAATACTCCATCGCTGGTAATACCAATTCAGGCACAAACACCAATGAGCCAATCGGTCCAGCAGGAGCTAAAGTCCCGTCAATATAAATCTGTCCCGCTGCAGGCAAATTACCATATGCTCTGTACCCATCAGGTCCATCTGAGGCGGTATTCCCCCAAGAGGTTTTTCCATAAGTATGATAATATGTCGACATGAACTGAGCGTAATCATAAGCAGCTATTGAAGCTTCGATTGAATTATTAAACCAATTTACATATTCATTATCCATTGCTGTTCTAAAGTCAAAGAAAGCATGAGAATATTGATATGTGAATAAAGTTCCGGGATAAGATACATAAAAATAATCACTTGTCCCATATTGTTTTCTTTGAGAAGACAATTTCATTTTGTCATAAGCTTCGATTCCTACAGAATAATTGTCAGAACCAGCTGCTAAAAGATAAATCATCAATTGTTCAGCGTAAGAATCCCAATACCCACCAAACCCAGATTCAGGCATATAGCCCATGTAAAACATTTTAGAAACGTCATTATAATACCAATCCCACTCGACTGCTTGATATAACTCACTAGCTTTAACTTTAATCTCACCACCGAAGTATTCACCAGCTAAAATCACTCCACACATCATAATTGCCGTATCAATAATCGATACTTCAGAGTAACCGGCTCTAGAACCATTTTCGATATTAACGAAATGATAATAAAAGCCATGAGTTCTTTGCATATTCTCTAAAGTGTTAAGTGTTCCTAAAACTCGTTCATATCCTTCTTGATAACCAATCCAGTCATTCTCAATCCCGATAGGAATCGCGGCTAATGCAAACCCGACTGAAGCAATTGATGCTGCTCCATAAGATAAGGTAGCGGTGTTATACCGGTCAGCCACTAAACCGTATCCAACAGATGTTGGATCACCATTAACAACTTCCCAAAAGAATTTAAATGATAACCTCGCTTCTTCTACTATATAATCGGCAACTTCCATTGGATCATAAACATACTCTTCAGTAGTAATCACAGTTGTAGTTGAATCTTCAGTAGTCGGTAAAGTTGTTATTCCAGTGGTTGATAATTCAGCTTGAGTGGTTATATCTGTAAGTAAAGTTGAAGTCTCTTCGCTTGTAATGTTCCCACAAGCAAAACTCAACAAAACCACCAAAAAACTAAATAAACCTAATAATATTTTTTTCATAACTAAACCTTTCTATTCCCCAGTAATACCAGTTCTGTCAATACCTTCAACGAACCATTTTTGCATAATAACATAAACTAAAAGTACTGGTAAGATAATCAGAATTGTTGCTGAATACCTTATCGCTTCATTTAAAGCCTGCTCAGATAATCCTTGAGTTGTATTAAACTGAGAAGTAAAATTGAATAATTTCAATTGTAAGGTATATAAATCACTACCTATAAACAGTGATGATACATAAGTCTCATTCCAGTACCAGACAAATGAAAACAAAAATGCGGTTAAATAAGCCGGTCCTGCTAAAGGTACACCAATTCTTATAAAGGTTTGATAAGCATTAGCCCCATCAATTTCTGCAGATTCATCCAAAGCCTTTGGCTGCATCCTGAAGAATTGAAAGAAGATTAAGATAAAGATTGCTGAAGATAAACCTTGACCAAAAGTAGCTGGTAAGATGATTGCCCAAGCAGTTTCTAAAATCCCTAACTGATCAAACAAAACATATCTCGGAATCATATATACTTGAATCGGTAATAAATAAGTTAAAAGGATAATCGCAAATAAGATCACTCTGCCCCTTACCTTAAACTTAGCTAAAGCATAACCCATTAAAGATGTTGTAATAGTTTGCAGTACTGCTGGAACTAAAGTTACCAGTAAACTGAAAACCAAAGTATAACCGTAATTTAAAACAATAAAACTAACTTTGTAATTCTCTAAATAGATTTTAGTCGGTATCCACTGGACTGTTGGATTAACTAAATCCTCCAAATCTTTTATTGAATAAGCAAACATTTTTAATAACGGATATAAATAAACAAAACCGATAATAATCAACAATAGATAAATCGCTAGTCTACCGATAAAACCATCATTAAAGTTCTTACCCATAAAGAAGTGACGAACTTTTGTTTTATTGATTTTCTTCATTATCTTCGCCCCCTATCTTTACTAAAACCTTTAAAAAGAAGGAAGAATACAGCTAAGATAACCGCTAAAACCAAGAAGTAAAGCCAAGCAATAGCTGAAGAGAATCCAAACCCAGTTTCTAAAGCAAACATATTGGTTTTAATATGTTGAATTGCTTCATTTTCTGAGAAAGTCGCAAGATTAATAATCGTAAAAACAACTGAAACCAAAACCATATTACTTAATGAAGGAATCGTAATCTTCCAAAATGATTCCCAAACCCCAGCACCATCAATCATTGCTGCTTCATAGGTTGCCGTATCAATCTTTTGCAAAGCGGCGATAAACAACAATATCTGCACACCGGAGAACCACAAGATCACAATCAATTCGGAAAAGACATTGCCTATCGGTCTTGCTAACCCTTCAGTAAAGGTTTCGTTGATGAAATTAATGAAACCTAGTTCTTCAATGACCGGAATTGTCGCTGCGCCTTGATTAATCAATTGACTGATAACTGGACCGGAAGCGATAATTACCGGTAAGAAATAAATGGCTCTGAAAAATCCTCTCGCTTTAATTTTTTGATTCAAAAGCACAGCTATTATAATCGCAAATACAGTAATAATTGGAACTTTAAATAATATTTCAATCGAAAAATCAAGAACTGACCTTAAGAAATTAAAACCTTCTGCGGAAGAAAAGATTTGAACATAATTGTCAAAACCAGAAAATGTAACAACTATTCCTTCACCGCTTAAAACTACATCGGATAAACTATAGTATAAAGACGTAAAAATCGGAATCATGGTAAACATTAAAAATCCTATTGCCCAGATTGACATGAACGACCAAGCGACCAAAGTCTCTCTGGTCTTTCTTTTTAAGACTTTCTTACGCATCTGGGCTCACCACCTTATAGCTCAAAGCTAGAATATTTTCTCCTAGATAATCATATGAGCTGTTAGTATAGTTGATGATGATTTTAATGCCGTTTTCATAAGTAACTTCATAAATCCCTGTATCTAGATAAATTCTTGACGCTACGCTCAAACCCTTAGAAGCAACTAAACCTTCATAGACATAGTCATAATCGGAAACAATTCTTTCTTGCCAAGTAACATATGAAGATGAATAAATCTGTTGTAATTCGGAAGTTTGTAATTGATAAGCCGAAGACCAAGTCAATAAATAAGCTGGTGCTACGCCAAAATCAACCATTTTTAATAATTCGATCCTTGAACTTGAATTAAAGTTTTGATAAGGCGAGTACTTATTCATCAAGCCTTGTAAGACATATGCTACGAAAGGTACAGTGTCAGAATAAATTCTATACCTTGATGAACTCATTGGTGTTAATAAATAATCAGTTGTATATTTTAAAAGATAATCGTTAGTTTGATAAATCAAGAAATCTTTATTTGTCGAGGAAAGTATTTCTTGAAACATTTCCCTAACTTCAAAACGGTCAATCGCATCACTGGAACTCGGATAATGAGAATTCAATAAATAACCGATGCTATCAAGGGCATAATTTTCAATATTAGCCTTTTTTAAATTATCAATTGAACTTATAAGAGCTTTCTCTACGCTGGTTGGTGCGACATAATACTTCGTTTTAGTAAAACCTTCACTGACTAACAGATTTTGATTAATCCTTCTCGTAGCGTCACGGTAAAGACTAAAACGCCCATCTTCATAAACACTAACTGAATCAATTTGTAAAAACAACCTAATATCATTATCTTCAACATATTCAAGTAGAGAAGTAAGTTCTGATTTACTGCTTAATTTCTTAGAAACTCCTTCTGTCACCATTCCCATTGACGTTAACCCTTCGGAACCATAACCTTTATAAACTACTACTGGTTGAATCCCGAATGTTTCTAAATCAGTAATAATTTCTTGAACTTGACTAACACTAGTCATTTCTAAATATTCATTAAAGATAAAACCTTCTTTTGTTTCTGAACCGATGATATCGATAAATATTTCTACCTCATCAGTTGCACTGACTCTCTTAGAGATATTTTCAATGTTAATCAAATAATCTTGATAGGCATTAGCCATTCCAACATAATTTGCGTCCATCCCTGATAAGAATTGATAATGCATAACAATATCACAACTGTTAATTTCTTCTTCAATCACCAACCGACCAGTCATATTTGTCGCATCTGACTCAGAAAGCGGTGTTTGATATATGCTTCTAAAAGTAAACTCATTATAACTATAATAATATTTTAAATTCCTTTTTGCCGGCGAAACCACTAATGATCCGTATTCAGCTCCGCTTTCAACAATCGTAACAAATCCATGTTGATTAATCCCATGAACCATACCTGAAACCGGAAAAGCCAACCTAGGTTCATTCTCTAAAGCAGATTGAACTGAATTATCTTGCCCATAATATCTAAATTCATAAATATCGCTATGAACATCAATCTCTTGATATCTGATTAAAGCGCCACTACCATCAGGAACCATAATATATCCCGGAATTGAATTCCCGTAAACTGCTCCTAAAAACGGAAATACTTTTAAGTTTCTTAATTTATAAACTTCGCCTTCATTAATTGATTCATTAGGAATCTTTACCGTCAAATACTCATCTGCTAAATAAACCTGTAAAGTTAAGGAAATACCTGATTCACCAAAGAAAAGATCGGCTTCAAACCCGTTTTCGATTAACTGGTAAGTTGAAGTGGAATCAGGGTTTAACAAAAGACTTTCTTCTTTAGTCGTATAAATTCCCGTTTCTGCATTATAATCGTAATACTTAATTGTTACTGCGGAATTGACAATTCCTTCCCAAGTAGTATTGAAATTATCAAGGTTATCATCTTTTGTTGAGATACTTGAACCGTAGATAAAGCCGTCCTCTTTATTAACTATTCTAATTGCTAAAGAACCTTCTTCCAGATAAAGTGAGTAATTGGAATTTTCTCCTACTTTTAAATACGATTCGGGAACGTCAAGATAATCATCAACAACGGTTAAATCATCTGCTTGCGTAAACTGATTACTGCTTAGATAAGTTTCATCAAGAATAATATCAGAGATTGGTAAACTGTCTGTCTTTTCAGTTTTAACTCTTGCATCTACTAAAACAAAAGATAACACACCTGTAAAAGCTAGCACGATAAATAAAGCTGCTTTTTTAATAAGCTTAACTGAATACACGGAACAACACCTCCTTGATAAAGGATTCTAGGAAACCGCTAAGTTGTGAGCCAAACACATAAACGATAAAACCGATTAATCCAATGATTAACATCGTAAATAACGTCATTAACAAATTTTTGAATGTTTGGGAAATTTCATAATTATGAATTTCCTTAATCGCAATAAAGATCAAAGTCAAGGTATAACTAATCATCACAAATCCAAGGATTTGGAGAATGATTGACTCATTCAAAGTCAAGACATTACTTAAAATGATATAAATAGGTAAAAAGATAATAACCGGTGCCAAACTATAAACAACGGAAATAAACACATCTTTTAAAAAGCCTTCACCATCTGACAGAGTAGCTATCAAATAATTAGAGAAGATGAATAATAGAATCACGCCAAAGAACTTCAAAGCTTCCATCCCGAGTCTAATTTGAATTTCAGCTCCGGCAAAGATAAATCCCGTGTAACGTAAATATAGAAGATATTCAACAAATAAAATAACTAGTAAAATACAAGCGGTTAAAATATTTGATCTCTTTTCATGTTTAATTTCATAACTAGCATTGATTGGATGTTTCATCATAAACGGTAGTAATGAGAAACGTCTAACATCAGGACGTGCTTTAACCTTTTTAACTGCCGAATTCACTGTGACAAAAACATCAGTTTTTTTATTTACCGTTTTAACGACAAACATTAAACTTAATAAAACTATGGTTAGAGTAAAGACTAAACTTAAGTTATTAGTTAACCAAAGATCTCTAATCTTCCAATAAGTGGTTGAATAACCACTGATATCACTAGCTTTTAAATATTCATCAAGAGCTAAATCATATTGTGCCGCTTGATAATAAGCTTTGCCTAAAGAACTATGGGCCAAAGCGAAATTATCATTTTGGCTTAAAATGCTTTCAAAAAGCAAGGTAGATTCCTGATATGAACCTTGATTGTACAAATTGATTGCTTCATGAACTAAATCAGTAAAAACTGAAGGTTGATAAGTAATAATCTCAGATCTACCTTTATCTAAAACAAAGATGTTTTGATACTTGTCAACTTGGATACCTGAAGGGGTTTGAATCAGTCCTAAAACATTGGAACTGCTTCTTACAACATCAAAAGCGAATAACAAATTACCATTAGGATCATATTCGACGATTAAGCCATCAGCATAGATTGCATAAACATATCCTAAAGAATTAACACTTAAGTCAACGATGTTTTCTTCTTGATTATAATTTGTCGTTGTCAGAATATTATTACCATTAACATCAAGTTTCTTTAATGCCTCTAAAGTATTAGGCGTTGAGGTATAAACCAATGATTTATCGTTGATAGTTATATTAGTTGGAGAAGGCGGTGTTTTTGATGCATAAATGCCAGGTCTAACAAAAATCTCCGCAATTCGTTCAACTAAAGATTTATCAGATAAATTCACCCCAAAGTATCCTAAGAATGAACCATCGTAATTAAGCTGAATCACTCCACTGATTGACCCGTCGCCGATAACATAGATATTTTCACCTTTACCTACCGCTACTTTAATTGGGGTATATGGAGAGTTTTTACCAAACAAAGGTTCGGTAGGTCTGTCAAAGGTTCTAATTAATAAACCGTCTAAATCATATTTATAAACCAGTTTATTCGCTTTATCAGCGACATATAAATAATCATCTTCAGAAACAAAGACTCCAGTCGGCTGAGTTAATTCAGTTAAACCAATTTCTTTTACTAAAAAACCATCATAATCTAAAACAACGACTCTACCGTTTCCAGTATCGGCGATATAAGCTAAATCATCCTTAATATAAATATCTTCAGGATTCATAAGACTGACATTTCGGTTTAAAACTCCAACTGGTGTATAGGCAGTTTGGGTGAAAGTTAAATTCCCTTCATAATCAACTGTATAGGTTTCATAAGGATATTCATTTTCATAAAAATCACTTTTAGCCTGAACTGTATTTAAAGAAAACGCTAAGAAAATGCTGATTGATAAGAATATAATAACTAATAATTTCTTCATCAGCACCACCTACTTAATCCCTGAATGTGCCATAGTATCCATAACTTTACTTTGCATTACTAAGAAAATAACAAAGTTAGGCACAAACATAATTAATGACGCTGCCGCAGCCATTCCTTGACCGGCGACACCATTGGTTCCGGAGGTCAAAGTATTCATGTAAAAAGCAAAGGTTTTTAAATTATCGTTATTGATATAAACCGTTGACGTATCGGCACTATTCCAAACTGATTGGAAGGAAAGAATCACAATCGTGGCGATTGCCGGTCTTATCAAAGGTAAAATTATTTTCGTATAAATTTGTAATTCCCTAGCACCATCTATCCTTGCGGCGTCTAACAATTCATCAGGAATTTGATCGATAAATTGTTTGACCAAAAACAAACCGACAGGTATTGCCAGGTAAGGTAAAACATGAACAAAGAAATTATCAATCAAACCTAATTTTTCAACAATTAAGTATCTTGGTATCATCACAGCGATACCAACAAACATTAATGCAACCGTATTAATTTCATTCATTAACTTTTTACCTTTAAAGTTAAGTTTAGATAAAGCATAACCAGCCATTGTTGAAATTAACACAGAGAAAAACAAGACTAATACCGTCACAATAATCGAGTTAAACAAATAACGACTCATCGGAATACCCGAAGCTCCGGTTACTGAGAACAGTCTGACGAAATTACTCATAGTAAATCTTTGAACTATGAATGTTGGTGGATAAAAGAATAATTCTTCTAGTGGTTTAAAAGCAACATTAAAAATATAGATTAAAGGCAATGCCATAAACGCAACTAGGGGTGACAAAATTAATAAGTATTTAATTTGACTTTTATGGAACCTAGATGGGTTAATTTTAGTTCCTAAGAATTTCGACCTAGCCATTAGTCTTTACTCCCGAACAGCCTGAAAGCAAAACGGCTGATAAGATAAACAAATAATAATAAAACAACTGATAGTGCTGCGGCATACCCCATCTCATATTTAAAAAAGCCGTAGTACTCGATATGATTAACAATTAATTGACCGGCGTATTGTGGTGTCGGGTTAGAACCCGACAACGCCACCCCAATTCCCGCCGAAGCGAAAGTGCCGACAATTGCCATTACTGCCCCAAATAACATTTGAGGTCTAATTAAAGGAATCGTAATATAGATAATCTCTTGGAATTTATTCTTAATGCCGTCAATATATCCAGCTTCATACATTTCCTGATTAACGTTTAAGATCCCTGCTAAAATCGCCAAGAATCCGACACCCATTGAAGACCATAAAGTTACAATCACCATGATTAAAAGTAAGAACTCCTGCGATTGTAAAAAGACTATTGGTTCAACAATCATTCCGAACCTCAATAAAATAGAATTAAGATATCCAGAACTATCTCCAGCGAAAATAATTCGCCATAAAACCGCCATCGTAATTCCACCAGTTAAAGAGGGTGAATAAATAATCAATGCCAGAACCGTTCTTAACCTTGGAGTTAGCTGTGCTAATATCCAAGCTAAGACAAAAGACAAGATATAACTGCCAGGCCCAACTATTACCGCATATTTAAGCGTATTAGCCAAAACCTTCTGCATAAAGATTTCATCATTTGTAAAAAGATAAATATAATTTTCAAAGCCAACCCATGAAGGGCTTCTTACTGTATCAAAATAAGTAAAAGAAAGAAAGATTGCGACTAAAACCGGAACTAATATGAAAACAGAAAACATTAATACATAAGGGAAAACAAATCCATAAGCAATTCTTTGTTGCTTAATTTGCGATGCTGATCGCAAGCGTTTTGGCTTACTCATCATCATCACCCGTTTTCCACTGAATAATTATTTCTTCACTTGCAAGATAATAATTATTCAAAACATTTTCTTGTTTATCCATATAACCGAATTCAGACATCTTACGATGAATTTCTTGGTCCATCCTAATAATAGCATCGTTAAGCAGAACTCTCATATTTTCTCTGTTCAAAACAACAGCGTTCCAGATATTAGAAATTTCTAGTTCAACTTGATATGAACCAGGAACCTTAGGTAATTCTTTTAAATGAGACCACTGTTCTAGAATAATATCTAAATCAGTCTCATTGATGTTAAGGGCGGAAAAAGCTTCGATATTAGCTGAGTTCCAAAGATACTCAGGTCCTAATGTTGACAGTAATAAATCTTGGAATCTTATTTGCGTTTCAGTACTTGACCACCACTTTAAATATTCCCAAGCTTCTTCTTTTTTATCGATATTTTGGAAAATCATATTGGCTGTCAACGCTCCTGGCGCTGATCTATCAATTGATTCATCCAACTGTTCTACACCCGGCAACAAAGCGATTTTCCATAAGCCTTGAATGTCGGTTGCGGCATTTAAAAGCGTTGTATACATACCAAAATCAGCAACACCAATCGGTGATTTTCCTAAACGGAAATCATTATAAAAAGATGTGACTGTCGTATCAACAGAATAGATTGTATAAATCTCTGTCATCAGTTCAAGAGCCCTTATTGATTCTGAATTTTCTAAATCAACATTAAACCCCGTCTCATCATAAACACTAGATCCATATTGGAATAAAAACGGTAAAGTTGAATCAAACGACTTCAATGAAGTTGGGCTTGAAAGTGGTAAATAGAAATTCATGCCGTATCGTTTTAAAACCGGCATGATTTCCATAACATCATCCCAAGTATTAGGAACAGCAATATCTAAAGCGTCCAAAATATCATGACGGTAATACAAGACATAAAAATTCTCCGTATCAGGCAAACCGTAAAGACCATTATCATAGATCATTGGAATCAATGCTTGATTATAATATTGATTTAAGACATCACTAAAGTCTTCATCATCAATAAACTCAGTTAAATCAAGAATTGCACCTCTCATCCCTAAATCATAAGGAAGCCAAGAGGCAATTCCCATAGCAATATCCGGATTAGTTCCAGCTGAATTAGCCAAGATTAATTTACCCTCTGAAGCCATGACTGAAACCTGGACTTTTATACCGGTATCCTTAGTAAATTCATCATCAGTCATCTTTTGAATTAAATCTGTATATTGTTTAGAACGATTGATCCAAACAACTAATTCATCATCATCTGGATTAACTTTATATCTTTCATCAAAGAATGACATAAAGAATCTTTTGATATTGACCCAAAAACGGACAAGAAAATTAGCGTTAGGTTTTTCTAACTCAACATCTGTATGAACATAAAACTTATCAACATCTAAAGGACTGTTGAGAAATAATGAAACAGCACTTCTTAAAGTCGAAGCGATTGATTCTTGTGAAGTTGATAATAAATTAATATTCTTTGGTATTTCATTCGGTTTTTCTGCTAAAAGTTTAAGATTTCTGATAGCTATCTTAATCATTGAAGCTGCCTCAGATAATTTATCTGAGGAGGTTAAATCATTAAGGTCATCATAAATATTCTGTAAAATTATCGCAGCAGCTTCAAGTTCTTCTACTACATTTGGTAAATAATCAGATATTTCCCAATCCCGGTTTTCATCTAATTGATTACCGGTTAATTTCTTTACATCTAAAGATAAATCATTAACATATTTTAAAATATCTTCAATCTCATAATAAGCACTCATAAACGGAGAGAGACTAACGCTTAAAGAGATTGTATTGATTCCGGATTTTAAATAGATTAAATAAGGATTATCTCCATCACCTAAAGTTACATTCTGCCATAAATTATCATACTCAAATTTAATATTAACCGCTTCAGAAAATGGTATCTCATCATTTATCCTTAAAGTTCTAAAAACAGCGGCATTAATATTATTACTTTGTTTTATCTTAAAGGTTAAATAGTAATATCCTTCCTTTTCAACTTCTACGTCATAGCCAATCATTTCTCTTTGACTATTATAAGAAGT
>DIGC01000084.1:0-7517 GCA_002419445.1 Caryophanales bacterium UBA5732 | reverse complement strand
TTCTTCTTCTACTAATAAAGCCCCTTCACTATACTCCTCGTAACTTAAAGTTTTAGTTCTACCTAAAACATAGATATCACCAACTAGCATTTCACCTTTAGTTAAACTAAGTGAAATCTCTTGATTACCCGTATCAAGGTAGAAAGCAAGAGGTTCTAAGAATAGTCCCATCGGATCATAAAAATCTTGATGTATCCACTTCTTTAACTGCACTTGTTCGCCGTAAAAATCATTACCATAACGATCCTCACTGAAACCGTCTAATTGGCCCCAGTGTTTTTGAATAATAACTTGAGCAGCTTCATCATATGGTAAAGAACCATTAACTTCAACCGCTAATTCCATATCCAAATAATCGTCATTTAATGAATAGAAATCAAACGCAAACTGATAAAGCCCTGTAGTAGTGATATTTACGGAAAAAGTTAATGTATCATTTGTTTCATAAAGGATAACGCCTTTACCGTAGTCATAAGAATCATTTTCAGTTACAAAAACTCCTCCAGAAACATCTTCCAGATCGATAATCATTTCAAAATCACTGGTATCAGCATAACCTGCATTTTCCCACATCTCGAGTTTTAAGCGGTAATCACCAGCAAAAATCTCAGGCTCAGCCTCAGAAAAATCCGATTCAATGGCAAAAACTGTATGGGTCGATAAAGGCACCAATACAGTAATCATTAAGCATAGTAACAATAAAAGTCTCTTCGCCATCACTTAATACTCCTTCATAAGCATTTAAATAAGATTGTTTTATCTGGTTATTCTGCTGGTATTCCTAATCTTTCATATATCGCAGTAATTGCTTTAATTAATTCATCATTAGCTATATCATTCCATGAAGTTTTCACATCAGCGTAATTAACTTGTCCACTTCGAACTAAATCAAAGATATCGCCAACTGTTCTTTCAGCATCAAAATCAGCTGTCCATCTCGCTTTAATATATCCAGGAACATATTTATTCGGTTCAATTACAAAACTACCATGAGCAACTACTTTTCTAAATTCAATAAAAGTAGGATAAATTTCAAAGAAAGCATCAAGTAAATCTTCATTAGGTTGTAAAGGTGTCATATTTAGAGGTTCAACACCTTCAACACTTGTTGAAAGTTCAATTCTCTTTAAATATCCATCAGCGCCAAAACTCATCCATTTAGCCAATAAGTAAGCAGCTTCAGGATTAACAGTTGTGCTTGACACGCATAGCAAGTCAAGAATAACTGGAATTTGATGAGCACTTGCTGTACCTGGTGTACCGATAAAATCAACATCAAAACCAAGATCAGTCATTGAACCAATGATTGGCGTATAGTTGAAGAAGGCTGCCAATTGATTTGATTCCCAAGTGTTGGGCGTTCCAAAAGCTGCCATTTGTTCTTCAGGAGTTAAGGCATCATAGATTAATGATTTGTCTTGCATTAAAGCCGTGTAAAGAGTTAAGGTGTCTTCAAACTCTTGTGAATCAAGATTTAAACGACTGCCATCATAAGTATACCAACCTAACTCTGGATTAAGTTGAGCTGGATACCATTCTAACATTCTATCTATTCCCACAACGCCGGCAATACCAGTACCGTTAGTTACTGTCTGATTAGCAATATCAGAAACTTTATCTAAAAAGTCAGGGAATGTATCATTAAAAAGAGGTTGATCCCCATTTTGTTCTTCAAATAAACTAGTGTTAATAAAATAACCAAAATAGTAAACAGCATAAGGTAAAGCCATTAATTTCCCACCGAAATTAGCCGCGTCTCTCAAGTCTGCAGAAACATTCATGAATTCTGGATCAGCATAAGCGATATCGGCCATATCTCTAGACCAAACATTCATTATCGTCGTTTCGACTGAATCAGTAAAATAAACATCTGGTAAAGTCCCTCTAGCAGCTCTAGCTCCTAAAAATTCATTCCAGTTTTGATCTATTTCTGAGGTCCCGGAAGGATCGGTTACTTTAGGACGTTCAACTATCTCTACAGTAATCCAAGGATATTCTTCTTCAAAAGCCTCAAGCATTAATCTTTCTAGATTAACTGAATCAACTGCTCCTAAATTCCAAGCTGCATAAGTAATAGTGACTGGATCAGGTTGAACAGTTGTTTGAGTCGTACCGCCAGCAGTTGTTCCAGTTCCAGTGGTAGTGATTGAATCCTTAGTTGTAGTTGTCTCTCCATCAGCAGTTGTCGTTAACCCAGTAGTTTGATTTTGACAACCAACAAAAGCGATTGCTAACAACATAATAGTTATTAAACTTAATATTTTTTTCATATTATCTTCTCTCCTATAATATTATTTTATCTTAACTTTAACATGATGCGTTAATCCATCTTGATAGTCAGGTAGTACATTTTCGTTTAATTCAACTCCGTCAAAGACAATCTTTTCTTCATCAGCTCTTGATATATCAAAAACATAATATGCATTTCTAAACTTTCTTCTATAACTCACCTTATCCCAAGAAAGAGGTAAATGCGGTTCAATAACCAAACCTTTAAAACCGGCCTTAACCCCAATAATATCTTGTACAGCTACTCTATGTAACCACTGAGCTGAACCAGTATACCAACTCCAGCTACCTCGCCCGTAAAGTGGAGACAGCGGTCCATCTGAATTCCCACAAGTAACATAAGGTTCAGCTAAATATAAATCTGGATCCTTTGTTCTGTTTGGTGGACAAATTCCTTGATAAGCTTTATAAGCTAATTCTGGATAACCGGCTTTCGCAAAAGCCGTTACCGCCCAAGTTGCAGCATGAGTGTAAACTCCACCGTTTTCTCTTAAACCTGGAGCGTATCTAGTCACATAACCGATATTATTAACTGGTTTAGTGAAAGCTGGATAATTAAGTAAAGTTCCAAATTCCTTTAATAAATGTTTCTTAATTGAACCGATTACGACATCTTTTTTATCTTCAGGAATAATATCTGAAATTATTGCCCAAGCATTCGGCATTAAAAAAATTTTACCTTCTTCACTATCCTTTGACCCGATCTTATCACCGTCATCATTAGTAGCTTGCAGATACCATTCTCCGTCCCAACCATACTTTTCAAAGGTTATTTTAATCTTTTCCGCGTGTTCTAAACAAACTTTACTAAAAGCCTCATCTTTCATCTTTTCTGCAATAAAAGAAAACTGATGCAAAATCAAATATAAGAACGAAGACATCCAGAAAGATTCACCAATCATTTTATGGCCAACAGCATTTAACCCATCATTCCAATCATGACTTCCCATTAAAGGAACTCCCCGTTCAGAATAACGTGTTAATGATTTTTGGATAGCTTTCTTAGAATGTTCATACATCGATTCAGCTGGTCCATCTAAGAAAGGTACTTTCTCTAAAAGGAAATCATAATCTAAAGTTTCTTCTAAATAATAATGTAAAACTAAAGGCATCCATAAAAGATCATCACTACAATTACTTCTAGGTCCCCAGCCTTGATACGTCACAAACCAATGATAGACATCACCTTCCATAAATTGATGTTCAGCATGAAGCATTAATTGTTTTTTAGTGAGTTCCGGTTTCGCTTCCAGGAAAATCAAAGAATCCTGTAACTGATCTCTAAAACCATACCCTCCACTTGTTTGATAATAAGCGGTTTTTCCCCATAACCTGCAACTTATCGCTTGATACTTTGCAAAAGTATTAGTCATAATATCGAAAGCAACATCAGGGGTTTTAACTTCATCACCGCTTAATAATTCATCCCAAAAAACTCCTAATTCTTCAAAGGCTAAATCACTGGTTTCAATATTAGTATATTTTTTAATTAAAGCATCTACATCTTCTTTTTCTTGATGAATATTGTTTATTTCATTTTTACCAATACTGGCTGCGCCTATTGTAAAAACGATTCTTTTTTCTTCTCCTGATTTTAATAAAACTTCAGTTTGAAGTGAAGCCACTGCATCACCGAACCTACCGACATTCTTATCAAGATATTCTTGATGCATTGCCTTAGGATCAGCTTCGTTATTATACATTCCGATAAAACTTTCTTTATCGGTATCATAAGATTTTACTTTTTCGCTACAAGCATGAAAACCAATAAAATCCCAATCAACATTATTACTTAGACCGTCTTTATCAGGAAAACCCCAATGATACTTCTTAAGTTTAATTGCTCGTTTTGATTCATCATATGAAGTATCCATAAATAATTTATTAAACTCACGATGTTCATCAGGATGGATACTAGCTTCCCATTCAAAATAAGAAGTAAGATCTAATCTTCTTTCTTCTTTGCTTTCATTTATTATCGTTATATCAATAATTTCAACTGGTTGACCAGGAACGACAAAAACCTTCATCACAGAGCAAATTCCAAAATGTTTATATTCAAATACCGAATAACCAATTCCGTGTTTCACGGAAAAATCTTCATAACTAGCCTTAACTGGTATATAAGTTAAAGACCAAAAATCCAAATTATCAAGATCTCTTAAGTAAAAATACTTTCCCCAATTGTCCTTGATAATATCTTGATATAATCTTGTAATCCTGTTCTGAGCAGCATTGCCTCTCCAAGAACAGCCACCGCCAGTTTGAGAGACCATCATTGAATAATCTCCATTAGATATGACATTAATCCAAGGTCTTGGTGTCAATGGATTTTTAATGATATATTCCTTACCATCACTAGAAAAATAACCATATTTATTTTCTAACATATCTACCCTCCGGCTTTATTGAAACGTTTCGATAACATTTATATTTTCATTATATCATATGCCTTATATAGGTGCAAGCGTTTACATTAAAAAACAGAAATTTGATGCCTACAGGTTAAAAGGTGTAGGTATTTAATATGAATCTCTAATTTTAAGTTCCCCTTGTTCCTTATTTACTTCGGCTTTACGCTTAGTTAAGAGCGATAACATCGTTTTAGCGATCTTCTTGCCCCATTCAAATCTATTTATTCTTACTGAAGACAGTTTTGGTGTAAAATAGCTTGATAATTCAATATCATCAAATCCAGATATACCAATATCACCAGGTATGTTATACCCTGATTTTTGCAAGACTTCCATAATACCAATTGCCATTTCATCATTAGCACAGACAATCATCTCTGGTAATTGTCTATTTTCCAACAGTTCTTCTGCTAGTTTAGCACCTGATCCTTTTGTAAAATTACCAATATATTCAGCATAGACCTTTAATCCATGGTTATTCAATGCATCTTTAAATCCATTAAACCTATATTCATTGTCATGTGTCTTTTTAACTCCGTGACAAAAAGCGATTTTTTTATAACCCTTACTGATGACATCTTCAGTAAGTCGATACATCGCATCGTAATTATCGATCGTCATATCGACTAAGTCAGTATCATCAAGTTTACGGTCTAGAATAATTATTGGTTTAAGAATCTTAGAAATTTGTTTTAAAGTTTTATTAGTGATATTAATATCAGAAATAATCGTACCATCAGCCATTCGTTCTTTTAAAAGATTATCTGTAGAAGCTCCGGTTGAAACAATCATAGTATAATCATTTTTTGCTAATTCATAATGAATTCCATCTAAAAGCTCATGGTATACCGGGCCACCAAAATCAGAAATCGCCACTAAAACTGTTCTAGTATTTTTTTTCTTAAGATTTCGAGCAGCTGCCGAAGGCAAATAGCCGATATCATCGGCTATCTTTTTAATTTTTCTAGCAGTTACTTCAGGGATTCTCTTGTCGTCATTTAAAGCATATGAAACTGTTGAAATTGAACAACCAGCGATTTTCGCTACATCTTTAATATTAGCCAATTTTTGTCGCCTCTTTAAACTTCAATTTTGTAATTGCTTTTTTTATATAAGGATGTGACATATATAATTTATAAACTGTACCATGTAAATAATTATCAATCATTACTCCGGTAATACCTTTATTGATACCGACATAATCTTTAGAGATCCATAATTCCCCATCAATCAAAGTCAGCCCATCATAGAATCCGAATGGTCCAAAAGACTCAGGGTAATCGTTAATCAAATGTTCCGCAACTCTTCCAGATTCTTCCCCGACAAAAGTAATAGACCCCAGTGCACCTGATGGTGGTAAAACCCCAGAAACATGAATTTCATTAGGATTCAAATCATTAGGTTCAACCACTTGATTGCGGTACCCTTCAGGAGTTATACAAGCGGTTAATCCCCAAGCGTTTTCTCCTAAGATAGGGTAAGTTGATTTTTTATCAATACAGTATGCCTTATTTGCTTTTGTAGCAATAACAGAATTGTTAAACCAATCAAACCCATGTTCATCTACGAGATTTCTAAAGTCGAACCAAGCATGGGAATATTGATAAATAAACAAAGCGTTTGTCGGACAATATACATATTCATAATCTTTGTACTTACCAATATTTCTTTCAAATCCATCATAAAGTTTTAGTGCAGTTTCTTGATCGGTATCATCTTTACCAGCAAATAGAAAATACATTGATAATTGCTCAGCATACATATGCCAATGATAAATCCAAGGGTCATGACTCTTTCCTCGGTAATCCCCATCTAAATGAGGGTTATAAGCCATTCTAAATACTAACTTATTTTTATATTCCATTATAAATTGCTTGTAATCAACTCTTTCAATTAATTGTAGAAACATAACGTGTAATTCACTATCATCAAAATAAGCATCACAGACAATTGCCCCATTTAAAAATAACACTGTATCAATTGTCGAGTATTCACTCTTTCGATATGGTAACCCATTATCTCGGTGACAATAATGCACATAGAAGCCATGAAAATGGCTGATATTATTTAAAAAGGTTGTAAATGTTCCTTTTACTATCTTTAAAGCTTCTGCCCTAGTAATAAAACCATTTTCAACCCCGATAACATACATTGTTAAGCCAAAACCTACAGAAGCAATTGAAGCTCTATTGGGAAGTCTTGCATCATCACTGATCAGACCATACCCCCTTGAACCATCTTCTAGATTAGCGTGTTTATAGAAATATAAAAAACTATGATATAACTCTCTATTTAAAATATCGTTATACATTTTTTCTCTCCTGAAGTCAAATAAATGTTTTCTACTAAGATAACATCTTGAGCACCCTCGTTTATATAATCAATTAATTGTCTTCTATTAGTTGAAACGTTTCACTTCAATTAATTTTACCTTATAAAAACAAATAATTCAATACCATTCTTAAGACTTTCTTTCGATATTGTGAGTAATACATTTAATATTTTTATAATATACCCTAACTTTTGCAGTTTTAACAGATAAAAAAGGACTTGATGGCTAGAATAAGCCATCGAGTCCGTCGTCAAACTGTTGTAAACTAAATCAGATTAGATTTTTCAACTTTTCAACGAGTGTTTCTTTGCGAATGTAATCTATATTGAAATTCGTTTGGAACGTTTGCGCAATGTCGCGAAACGGCTCTTGTTGATCCGTTATGAAACAGATGGATTGCTCCAAAGAGACTGCTTTGGCACTGTTTAGTGCCTCTTTGAGTTGATGGACCGGATAGGGCTTGTCCAGTTTCTTCTGAAGAA
>DIGC01000085.1 GCA_002419445.1 Caryophanales bacterium UBA5732 | reverse complement strand
TTTTCGATATTTAAATTAGTAGCAATCCGGTTAACCAACATTACTTTAAACTCATCAATACTTAGATTTCCATCGAGCAACACAGAAATATTCTCGACTTTTTGCTTATTGGAAGAGATGTGATTTTTTGTTGATGTTTGATCTCTGAAATCAACCAAAGCCTCAAATATAACATTAAGATTAGAATTAAATAATAAAGTGCCATGATGTAATAACCTATTATTTATAAAAGCTTGTGCATTTCCAGAAATTTTGGCATCGCCGACAAATATATGTGACTTGGGTTTGAATGTAGCTTCTATGCCCAAATCGTTCAGAAGACCGATTATCGGCTTTAAAAAATAGAGATAATCATTAATTTTTCTACCATATTTTTTTGTAATTACCGAAAAATCGATAGTAAACTCGTCCTGAAATATTGTTCCTCCACCAGAAATTCTTCTTATGACTGGGATTTCAGTTTCAAAATACTTGGGGTTAATCTCAATAAATGGATTTTGATTTCTACCTATTACAAAAGCACTTTTGCTTTGCCATAAAAACAATATGTCTTCATCAAAAATATCATTCATCAAAAAATATTCTTCTGTCGCAAGATTAAAATAAGGGTCTAGGGTAGAACTGATTATTATTGACATCTTAATCAGCTAATGAACCCATTGGATCCCAAGGTTTTAATTCAATTGCTTTTTCTTCCCATATCATTAATTGTTCTTCAGTCAAATATTTTTTATTGATAACTGCTTGATAAACATATTTATCAAACCATGAATCAGAGGCAAGAAAATAACCTTTCTTACCTGATTTATCTCCCCAGCTATTCTCTATCTTATATTTTGTAGGTAAATCATTTTTCTTGGCATATCCAGTTATTACCATCGCATGATTCATTTGCGAGTGGCCATAATCAAGCATTGAGGCTTTGTCTAACTCAAAATCAAGACGAAAAATGTTTTGATAATCATATCTTTCATCTGCCCAAACACCTAATTCACGATCGCCGTAATGCGAAACGTCACTGCCAAACCAAACAACTTCATCATCGTTTAATTGTTGCAACACTTTTTCTTTTAAATCTTTCATTTCTAGATTTAAGTATTTTATTTGTCTACCTTCAGTTACATTTCCCAGATATTGGACGGTGTAAGTCTTGTTAAAAGGTTTATCGTCCGTAGGAGCGTTTATAATGCTCACATAGTCCTTTAATATATCACCGATATAATCATTAAAAAATGTTTTAGGAGTTAAGTTCTCATCAAGATGATAATTACTATCCTTATCTACGTACTCAAAATCAAATGTTTTCGGTGGGTTACCAAAATTACTGATTAAAAACCCGTATAAGTCTTTTAATGTTTGTTTCTTGTATTCTTCTTTATTTGATTTATTTTTTCTAGATAAGGCTACATATTGTCTCAGTTTAAGATTAATAAATTGGTTCATGGTTTTGGTTGAAGAACTATTAGCGGTTTCTTCCATAGCGTCTTTTGGAACAAGGCCATATTTTTCTACTAAAGAAACAAACATATCCCATTGACCGCCATCTTGAATACCAGTACGAACTAAATGTTGCAATGCTCGATCATCTTTGTCAGAATCAATGAAATCATCTACACTTTCCAAAAAATAATTAATTTTTTCGAGTTTATCGTAAAAAGCAATGTAATTTTGAGAGAGTTCAAATTCTTTTAAGCCATGTCTTTTAGCGATTATTTCTCTGAGTACGTTCAAACCGGCGAAAATCCAGCACCTACCAGTTTTTTGTTGGTTTGACACTGGTAAAGTCTTAATTTCCTTAGAAAATTTAAACGTAGTAAAGGAGACGCTTTCTTGCTTCAAGGCGATGGTGTCGATTTCATTTTTGGTCAAAGCTCTTTTAATCACTAAATTTGTAACATCGGAATTAAATTCTTCTTCCCATTTTACTAAAACTTTAGAATCTAAAGATTTCATATTTATCACTCCTTTATATTAGTTAGTTAAATACTTATAACTTGGAATTTTCTTTTTTTAATACTCTAATTGCATACTTAGACAATTTACAAGGTTACAATCCCGTTAAAAGTCAGATTTTACATTAGCTATTGCTTACTTTATTTAAAATTATTTTAGCAAATAATTATAAAAACAAGAAAAAGTATAATAAGAGTTTTAGTTATTAATTTCAAATGTTGGTTTGTACCTCCGAATTATTTCTTCAGCCACTTTTATTCCATCAACAGCTGATGACATAATTCCTCCAGCATAACCAGCACCTTCTCCCATCGGGAACACGCCTTTTATATTTGATTCAAATCCATCATCTCTAACTATTCTGATTGGCGAAGAAGATCTAGTTTCTATACCGGTCATGATGGCGTCAGACATGGTAAAACCCTTTATTTTTCTGTCAAAATCAATAAGTGCATTCTTTAAAGTAGTTGTTACAAAGTTTGGTAGCAATTTGTTAAAATCGACAAATGTAATCCCTGGTTTATAAGTGGGATTTACTTCACCAATTCCTTTACTAATTTGGTCCTTAAGGAAGTCACCGACCAGTTGTGCTGGAGCGTTGTAATTACTGCCTGCGGCTTTAAACGCTAGTTGCTCTAATTCCCTTTGAAAATACATTCCCGCTAATACATGATTACCTGAAAAGTCGTCAGTTTGTATATTAACTAAGATTGCTGAATTCGCATTAAAATTATCTCTCTTGCTTTCACTCATTCCATTAGTAACCACTCCACCTTCTTCGGAGCTACCACACATTACAAAACCTCCCGGGCACATGCAAAAAGTGTAAGCACTTCTCCCGCTTTTATCATGAAATGAGAGTTTATAATCAGCCGCTTTTAAGCTTGGATGGTTTGCGTTTTCGCCATATTGAGATCTATTAATCAAGGTTTGAGGATGTTCTATTCTTAAGCCGATTGAAAAAGGTTTTCTCGTTAAATTAAATCCATTGGCATGAATCATTTCAAAAGTATCCCGAGAACTGTGTCCAATTCCCAGTAATAATACATTTGTTTTTATGACATTTTTGTTATTGATTTCTACTCCAACTAATGAATTGTTTTCTGTAATAATTCTTGTTAATTGACTGGCAAATAATACTTCTCCACCTAAATTTATAATTTCTTTTCTGATCGACTTTATAATTTGTTTTAACAAATCAGTACCAACATGTGGTTTGTTGATATATATTAATTCCGGATCAGCCCCGTAATTGACTAAGGTCTCTAAGACAAGTCGACAACGTAAATCGCTTATTGAAGTTGTAAGTTTACCATCAGAGTAAGTCCCAGCCCCGCCTTCGCCAAATTGGATTGAAGCTGTTTTTTTAAATTTTCTAGTTCTTAAAAACTCGTCAAATTCTTTGTCTCTATTGTCAATATCTAGCCCCATTTCAAATATGATTGGACGATATCCTCTCCTAGCTAAAATGAGTGCTGAAAAGATACCTGAAGGACCGAAACCAATAATAATTGGACGATTAGTTAATTGCTTTGTTCCAATGGAAATGTCTTCATATTTCATATCCGGTGTAACAGAAATTTGCTTATCTTTTAGCCGTAATAATCGCTTTTCATCTTCTGTGAAAAAATCAATAGTATAAACAAAATTTATGCTATTTTTGTTTCTGGCATCTATTGCTTTTTTATAAATGCTTAAATCTTTAATACTAGATAAATTAAATTTATGTTGTAAATATTTGTGGATATTTTTAATTTCTAAGTCAATGTTTAGAGCTTGATCTAAGCTTAACTTAACTTCAGTTACCCTAATCATTTCGGTCACTCAAACTCGCGTATTTACCAGCGACATATCCACTCGACCAAGCCCATTGTAAATTATATCCCCCGCATCTACCATCAATATCTAAAACTTCTCCCGTAAAATATAGTCCATTATGGATTTTAGATTCAAGAGTCAAATTATCAATTAATGACAAATCAATACCACCGGCAGTAACTTGTGAATCCTCAAATCCTAAACTACCGACAACTTGAATCCGCCAATCATAAAGAAGATCAATTAATTTGAACAATTGACTTTTGTTAATATCTTTTACTAAAATATTGCTCTTATCAATACCCGATTCTTTTAATAACACGCTAATGAAACGTTTATTAATTAAACCAACTAAACTTTGACTGATTTCTTTATCTTTAAATTGATTAAATCGTTCAATTATTTTAGCTTTAGAAACAGATTGGATTAAAATAATCCTAATACAAGGTTTCTTGTTTTTGTTCATTAACTCATTAGCTTTTCGACTTAGTTCAAGAATAGTTGGTCCGCTAATGCCATAATTGGCAAAAAGAATATCCCCAGTTTCAGACTGCATAATTTCTTCGCCTAACAAAAGATCAACTCTAGAATTAATTTTGACACCAGATAGATGTTTTAAATGCGGTGAATCAAGTCTTAGTTTAACAAGTGCAGGAAATACTTCAGTCGTTTTATGACCTAGGACATGAGCTAATTCATAACCTGAACCGTCACTGCCAGTCAAAGACATCGATTTTCCCCCTGTAGACAAAATCAACTTTTTTGTATAATACTTTTTCCCATCTTTGGTAGTCAATACAAAATGTCCATTATTTTTGGCTATCTTAGTTACTTCTTGTTCGAGTTCAACGGAGATATTCCTTTTTTCAATCTCATATAAAAATATGTCCAAAAATGTAGAAGCTTGTTCACTCAAAGGATAAGTTTTTCCTTCGTCCTCAACTTTGGGTAAAATTCCTAAATTCTCAAAATAATCAATTGTTTCCGCCGGACCAAACTGATTAAATATATTTTCTACAAAATCCGGACGATTAAAATCGTCTTTTTTCAAAAGAACGTTAGTGTAATTGCATCTTCCATTACCTGTGACAAGGATTTTTTTACCAACACGATTGTTTTTTTCAAGAATTAAAACCTTAGATCCGTGATCACTCGCACTTAAGGAAGCCATTAAACCGCTTGCGCCTCCGCCAATTATTGTTAAATCAAAAATATTCATATCATCACTCCAACTCTTAAAAAAATTATATCATATTTTATTTATCAAGTAATAAACAATTGAAATAAAAAAGACTTGTTGATTATCAAGTCTTAATAAGTCAATTTAGCAGTGTCAAAACAGACTGCATTTTTAGTGCTTTTTGCTCTATACATGTTACTATCAGCGATAGAGATCAAATCATCTATTTTTGTTTTGTCATTTGTAGGAAACAAAGTAACTCCAATGCTAACAGTTAAATTCATATCTTTATTTTCGTTTAAAAAGTCAGTTTTTTCAGCTTTTGAGCGAATATATTCTGCTTTATTCTTTATATCTTCTGCTGTAGTACTAGGATAGAAGATTATGAATTCATCGCCACCATAACGTCCCAATATTGTGTCTTCCTCAATTATTTCAGTTATGAATTTAGAGAAATCTTTAAGAATCAAATCACCTTTGATATGCCCATGTTTATCATTTATATCTTTAAAATAATCGATATCGATTAAAAGCAAGCCAGAATTCAGATTGTTTACATTGTTTTCAAGAAAATCATTTACTAGATTAATAAAGCCTCTTCTATTTAGAACTCCCGTAAGATAATCATGTGTCGCTAAGAATTCATTTTCAGCTTTTGCTTGAACGAGGTTTCTTTCTATCTCTTTAGTTTCGGTTAAATCCCTAATTATCATTACGGACCACCAGTTATCACCTTTATCTTTAAAAATAGATGATGTAACCATCACGGGAAAAGGTATTTGGTTTCTTCTAAGAAAGGTCAATTCAGCTTTGATATAACCGTATTGTTCTCTATACCTTAA
>DIGC01000064.1 GCA_002419445.1 Caryophanales bacterium UBA5732 | reverse complement strand
TTTTCTTATGACACTTCGAAAACTTCTCCATTAGGACTTGTGAATTCAAGCGTTAAGGAATTGCTTAAAACCCCACAAGTGAATAAAAACAAAGTTCCATCAGCCTTTATCCCTTTAAAAATCTCACTTCATAATGAGTATGAATTCTTTGCTTTAGCCGGTCATACACATTCTTTGAATTTTTTAAGAGAAAAATTAAAAACTATTACTAAAACTGATTATATTAAACAAAAAGAAATCGAAGCTAAAACAATCATCGAAGAACTACTTGAAGATGTTCATACTGAAACAGCTTATCCTGAGTTTGACGCTTATATCAAGCAAAACTATCTTGATAATCTTTTAAGAGGTGGATATCCGATAAAAATCGGTAAACAAATCTATCATATATATGCTAGAAAACATGGGGATCTAGAAAGAGATTATAACTTTTTCTCTTTAGCACCTGAATATTATTCCACAGGCCCGGGAAATTTTAGAGATGTATGCCAAAACCGAAGATTAGATTCTTTGATACACAAAGAAGTAAAATTCTTCAATGTTTTCCAATTCGGTAATTTAATTCAATTGGATGGATATAATCCTTTATCGGTAAATGGAGTTACTTATAAAGTTTTAAATGGCCACAATGAAATCTTGATTAATAAGCATTTCGGGCAAAACAAAGAAAAGCTAATTGATTTATTTAACCGCAATTTTACTCCTGGCGACTTAGTTAACTATGTGGATAGAAATAAGATTGAAGTTTTAACAAGCGAAGAAAAATACTTAGAAGATATCATCGACAACTGTTCGATGAAAATCGAAAGTAATTTCGGCGAAGGTTACTGGATTGATCATTTCACATACTTCTTAGATTTAATTGAATCTTATTATGCAGTTTACCCTGATAAATTTGAAGAATATTATCTTAATAAAAATGTTTTCATGTATTACCAATCGCCGATTAGAATTCTGAAACAAGCAGAAAAAAGTATATTGTTGGACAATTTAAAAGTTAGACAATATAAGAGTTTAGAACATTTTGATAAACCTGGTGATTTTGCTAAAATCGGAAATGAATATTATAAATCAAATCTATTCACTAAGCTTTTAGTCCTAGCGCTAAATAAGTTTTCTTTATTAGATCCTGATGGTTTAGGAGTCGAGATGGAAGTTGGTAAACCAGGTTGGAATGATGCGATGAATGGGTTACCGGGTCTCTTTGGTTCAGGGGTTTCAGAGACAATTGAGTTAAAAAGGATTACTGACTTTCTAATTAAACACAGCTGTAATGAGCAAGCTTCCCTGCCAAAAGAAGTAGTGAATTTGTTCAACGGTTTAACCGATAGTTATGCCTATAGCGATAGAGTATCTGTAAGAGAAAAATATCGTGATGAAATCGCAAACGGTTTATCAGGAGAAATGATTAAAGTTGATTGCCTTGAAATTTTAAAATCATTAAGAACGATGAGTGAATACTTAGGAAATTCTTTAAACAGTTTATTCGATGAATTTAAGGGAATTATTCCGACTTATTTGACTTATGAAGTAAAAGATTACGTAAAGAAGGACGAATCTAGCAAGGCAGTAAAACCGTTAAGTTTTTCTCGAAAACCTATTTCGCCTTTCCTAGAAGCTCCGGCAAGATTATTAAAAGCAGATTTTCCAAAAAATAAGCTTGAGTTTATGGTTGAAAGTATCAAAAAATCAGAATTATACGATAAGCCATTGAAACAATATAAAACTTCAGTTCCTTTAGATGATGATTCTTATGAAATCGGACGGATAAAAGCTTTTACTCCTGGCTGGTTAGAAAGAGAAAGTAATTTTCTCCATATGACCTATAAGTATCTGCTTGGACTTCTTAAAGCCGAATTATATGACAAATTCTTTGAAGAGCTTAAAACGAATTTAGTCTGTTTCATGGATCCAGAAGTTTACGGCAGAAGCATCTTAGAAAATTCAAGTTTTATCGCAACTTCAAATAATCCTAATCCTTTAATTCACGGTCAAGGCTTCTTTGCTCGATTAAGTGGTTCAACAGTCGAATCATTAAATCTCTGGCTGTTGATGATGATTGGGAAAAATCCTTTTGAATATCTTGACAAAGAACTTATTTTCTATCCTAAACCGATTATTGAGAAGAGTTTCTTTGGAGAAAAGAAGCAACTTAGTTTTAAATTCATGAGTGCAACAATGATTACTTATCACATTGATGAATTAAAAAATACATATGATGATTGCAATATCTACAAGTATGAATTAATTGATGAATCCAATACGGTGGAGGTGATTGAAGGAAATTTCGTAAAAGGTAATTTTGCATTACAAATTAGAGATGGGCATTACAAAAAAATTAACATATATATAAAATAATTTTTAAAATGGAGGAAATTATGAAAAAAGTATTGTTTTTGTTTTTTATGTTTTTAACAGTCTTTGCAGTAGTAGCTTGTAATGGTGTAACGACCGAAGCTCCTACAACAGAAGCTCCTACAACTGTAGCGCCAACAACCGAAGCGCCAACAACAGAAGAAGCTGACACAGAAGCTCCTGTTATTACTGGTGTTGATGATATCACAGTTTATTTAGACACTGTCTTTGATCCATTAGCTGGAGTTGCGGCTACTGATAATAAAGATGGTGACCTTACAGATCAAATCGTCATTACTGGTGTAGTAGACACTACAAAAGAAGGAACTAATTTCTTAAAGTACAGCGTTACAGATAATGCTGGAAATAAGAAAGAAGAAACTCGTTATGTATTTGTCGAAATTGATCCTAGCTTAATAGGCGACGAAATAATCCAAAATGGAGATTTCGCTCTTGGTAACGCAATTTGGAATGTTACAGACGGTGAAGGAAGTACTAGCAATTTCACAGTTGTCGACGAAGTAGGTGTTTTAGAAGTCGTAGCGGCTTCATGGAACCCTTGGGCTCCACGTCTAGAAAGTAATGTTATCGAATTTGAAAATGGCGTTACTTATGAAATTACTTTCGACGCAAAAGCTGACGCAATTCGTGCGATTAATGTACAAGTAGGCGAATTGTTACCTTCAGCACCTTGGTTTGATGATTACAAACCTTTGCAACCTCAAGTTTTTGACTTGAGCACAGATTGGCAAACATTCACATTCAAATTTACAATGAATAAAGAAACTGGACCTGGACAATTATTGTTTGAAAACGGTACAGTAGCTGGTACAGTTGGCACAGCTAATTTAGTTACTACAGTTTATTATGACAATGTAGTTATCGTTGAATCAACTCCAGATGCAGATACACAAGCTCCAGTTATTACTGGCGCAACAGACCTTACATTAGAAACTGGCGCAGTTTATGATCCACTAGCTGGAGTTTCAGCATATGACGTAGTTGACGGAGAAATCACTCTTGATTCAACTCATTATGTTAGCAATGTTGACACAGATGTTCCTGGTGAATATGAAGTTACTTATACTGTAACTGACGTAGCTGGCAACACTGCAACAATCACAATTTATGTTACAGTAGTTAATCTAGTGTTTACTAACACAAATGATATTACTGATGGAACATTCACTACAACTACAGAAATCGTACCTGAAGTTCAAGATGAATTTGCAGGCTGGGCTGATATTACAGATCCAGAAATTTGGTACAATTATGTTGCGGGTTGGGATGGAGCAGCAGCTACATTTACAGTAGTAGATGGAGCAGCAGTTATCGAAGTTACAGCACCTGGTAATAATGACTGGGGCGTTATGTTAAAACAAAACGGTCTTACATTAGTAACTGGTGAAACTTACAAATTAACATTTACTGCAAGTTCTAATGTAGCTAGAGATCTTACAGCTAAAGTTAGTGATTTCTATTTCGCTACATTTAATTTAGGTACTGAAGCAACAACTTATTCATTTATCTTTACATACGAAGAAAATAGTTCAACTACTGAAAGAGTATTATTCTTATTAGGAAGTACTCCTGCTTATGCAGCTTCAACAGTTACAATCGACAATGTTGAATTAGGCATTTTAGAACAAGATCAATTATTGTTTAATGGCGATTTCTCTGAAATAGGTTGGGGAACATGGTCTCATGATGGAGCTAGCACTATTGGTATTGTTAATGGCGAATTAGTAGTTAATGTAGCTAGTGTAGGTACTGATCCTTACTCAGTTCAATTATTCCAAAACGATATCCCTTTAGTTGAGGGCTCTACTTACGAAATAACGTTCGATGCTAAAGCGGATGTTGCGAGAGAAATTATTTATAAAATAATGACTCCAGGTTACAATGTTAGAACTCAACAAACTGTAGCTTTGACAACTGAATACCAAACATTCACATATTCATTTGTTTACGATGGTACTGACCCACTTGGCCAGATTAATTTTGAACTGGGTAACATTAGTGGAGCAACAGCTGGAACAGTATATTTTGACAATGTAGCAATGACTAAAGATTCTGAAGCTATCAATGTTAAAAACGGTAACTTTGAACAAGTCCTTAATTGGGGAACGTGGTCACATGATGGCGCGAGTACTATTGGTATTGTTAATGGTGAATTAGTAGTTGATGTAGCTAGTGTAGGTACTGATCCTTACTCAGTTCAATTGTTCCAAAATGATATTGCTTTAGTTCAAGGTAATTTGTACACTATTGTCTTTAGTGCTAAAGCGGATGTTGCAAGAGAAATTATTTATAAAATAATGACTCCAGGCTACAATGTTAGAACTCAACAAACTGTAGCTTTGACAACTGAATACCAAACATTCACATATTCATTTGTTTACGATGGTACAGATCCACTTGGCCAGATTAATTTTGAACTGGGTAACATTAGTGGAGCAACAGCTGGAACAGTATATTTTGACAATGTTTATTTCTACAGAAGCTTCAACCCACAAGAAGAACCAGTAGTACCTACTGAAGAAGTATGGACAGCTTATGGGACTATGACTGTTGAAGAAACTGAAACAGAAAAAACATTAACTTACGTAGCTGGAGATAGCGCTTGGTGGGATAGTAATTTGCAAGGTTTATTACCTGCTTTTGACGGAACTAACAATGCAATAGTATTTACTGTTACAGGTACAGCTGGACATGAATATTTATTTAAATTTGAAGGCGGCGGCCAATTTAAGGAAATTGTGTTTATAGCTAGTGGAGTTCAAGAAGAAATTACTTTAGATTTATCAGCTCTAACTGAAGCGCAAAGAAGTGCTTTGAATTTAATCGTAATTTTCAATCATAATACTACTCAAGCTGGAACATTAATTCTTCATGACTGGGCATACGGTAATGTAGTTCCTGCTCCAACGCAACTACTAACACCTTTTGGAATCGTAACTAATGCTACTAGTATTGTATGGGGAGCTATTCCTGAAGCATCAAGTTTTGAAGTTTATATCACTGCCGTTGCTGGTTCACCATTTACAACAGCAGCTGGTATGTATTCATTTGATTTTTCAACACTTGGTTTAGCAGCAGGCACATATGATTTCACAATCAAAGCGATTGGTGATGGCGTAAATTACTTAGATTCAGAAATGACAACTGTATTTCAATTTACTGTAGCACCATAAAATAAAAAAAATTAGTTAACAATAATTTAAGCTGGTTAGGGCATAGGTTATGCCTATGCCCCAAATCACATCGGAGTACTTGATGAAGAGAATTAGAGGTTTAAATTTAGGCGGATGGTTGGTACTAGAAAAATGGATGACTCCAGAACTCTTTGAATCATACCACGCTGAAGATGAGTACAATTTATTAAAAGTAGTGAAGAATCCTCATGAGATGCTAAAGAATCACCGCGATACTTTTATAACCGAAACTGATTTTTTATGGATTGAAAATCATGGTATTGATACTGTAAGATTACCTGTTGGACACTGGTTATTCAAGGCTGATTATCCATATTTTACCGCTAAAGAATATGTCGACAAAGCATTTCTTTGGGCAGAAAAATATGGTTTGAATGTAGTTCTTGATGTTCATGCGGCCAAAGGCTGTCAAAACGGTTTTGATAACGGCGGTTTATCAGGAATAATGGAGTGGCATAAAAACCCTAAAAATATCAATGATACCGTTGATTTTATTGGTGAATTATGTGATTATTATGGTAATGAGAAATCACTTTCTGGTATTCAACTGTTAAATGAACCGCATATAACTATTGATATGGGAATCATCCAAGATTTTTATAAAAAAGGTTATAAAATAATTAGAGAAAAACTAGGTTCAGATATATCAGTCATCTTTCATGATGCCTTTAGGTTAGATCAATGGGAAGATTTTTTTACTAATAATCGATTTACAAATGTATATTTAGATACACATATGTATCAAGTTTTTGGCGAAATTTCTCGAGAAGCTGATATTTTCAATCTAACGAATTTCGTGATTGAAAAAAGAATGAAAGTTATTAGAGAAATCAGACAATTGGTACCGCTAATTGTTGGGGAATGGTCGGTAGGAATATCATCTAACACCATATCTCAAGCTAAAGATGATCTGCAATATGATGCTTACCACCGTTTACTTGCGAATGTTTTATTACTGGCATTTGAAGAAGCTGATGGTTGGTTTTTTTGGAGTTATAAATTAAGTGATCAATCAGTAAATAAACATCCTGGTTGGTCTTTCAAAATGATGGTAGAATCAGAAGTTTTACCATTTAAAAAGAAAGGAAGCTAATATGAAAAAAATTCTTATTTTCATGGTTCTTGGTCTTGTTTCGTTGGTTTTAGTAGCTTGCGGTGAAGTAACCCTTCCTACAACCGACGCACCAACAACCGAAGCACCAACAACTGCTGCTCCAACGACTTCTCTACTTACAACACAAGCAACAACTTCTGGAACGGACTCTACTCAATCAACAACTGAGTATATTCCAACTGAAGAAATTGTGTTGTCATACGCAGACTGGGGCGATGCTGAATTAAACCAAATTTTAATTGATGCTTTTGAAGCAAAATATCCAAATATCGAAGTTGAATTAAGATTAGATATTACTGGTTCAGGAGCTGAGTTTACTGGAAACTTAATCAATGCACAAGCAGCTGGTGTCTTACCGGATGTCTTCGCAATCGATAACGTTCCAACCGGATACTACAATGGTATGTTATTGGATATTACTGAATATTGGGATAATGACCCGGAAACAGATTTAGTTTATCCAAATATTGCTAATACAGCTGTTTATAACGGCGAACGTTATGCAGTTCCATCATTCCAATTCATTAAAGGTATCTTTATCAACATGACACTATTTGATAGTTATAATATTCCTTTACCTGATTATGACTGGACTTATACTGAATTCATTGAAATCGCTAGAGAAATCCGTCAAGTTGGTAAGAATGATTATGTTTATGCAATTGATCCATGGTACGGATCTTTAGATTTTGAAACAACTTTCCCAATGCAAGACTTTGCGGAAGTTGGATACAATACTTTTGACGGCACTCAATTTAACTTTACATCTCAAGCATGGATAGATGCTTATAATCTGAAATTACAATTAATGTCAGAAAATGTCGTTGCGGCATTTACTCCAGAAGAAATGGCAATCATCGGTACTGATATATGGCCATGGTATGACGGCTATATCGGTATGAAGATTGATGGTTCATGGAACCTTTGGATGGTTGAACAAATGCTTGCTGAAAGATCTATCGAATTAGGCTTTTGGCCTTACCCAGGTGGAAATGCAGGTCAATTCCCTCCGACAATCCTTGATTATCAAGTAGTATCTTCACAAACTGAACATCCGGAAGAAGCTTATATGCTAGCTAAATGGATGACATTCGGTGAAGATGGTTGGAAAGTTAGACTTCAAGCTATGAGAGATAGAGGCGATTTAATGATCGACCGTTTCCCTGTTTCCGACATTCCTGAAGTTTGGACAGAAATTCAAGATTTCACTTATCTAGTTCAAGGTTTACAAGAAAACGTTGATTTACTACCTTATGGAAAACCAGATACAGACAAATGGTTACCAGGTTATAAACAATTCTGGGAATGGGTTGGTAACGAAGAAAACGATTATTGGAATAGAATTAACGCAGGATTAGTAACTCCTGAAGTTTTTGCATCTGAATGGGAAGCACAAATTAACGCAATGTTAGCCGACGCTTTAGCCGGCTAGTAACAATAATTTTTAGCTTAAACAAAGTTTGATCCTTTAACAAGTCAAACTTTGTTAATTTAAGGGGGAAGAGTTTAATGGTGAGAAAAAGAGCCATAGTCAAAAAAATAATCATTGCTAGTGCGGTTATTATCGCATTAGCTCTTATACTAATACTTAATCAAAAAGAGAGTATCGATTATTTAGAATTTCAAACTAATATGGGTTTAGTCGATGATTTTTCCGAGGACAAGTATGTCCAAGTTAAACAAGGCTATTCAGCAAATAAAGCCACTGAGAGTATAGCGTTTACCGCTAATACACTTTTTACTAATGTCATCAGTGGTGATGACTATGGCTATTTCGAACCATTAGGCAACCTTCAAACCGGTGAGGAGATTTCATTGACAGTCAATTTAGCTCAAACCGGTCTTTATAACATCGAAATTGATTACCTAGATCTTTCGGCCACGATTTTACCTTCGGAATTAACTGTGACAGTTAATGACGTTTTACCATTTTCTGAATCTCAAGCGATAAAATTACCAGCTATCTGGGGTTTTGAAACGACAGAATTTATTCTGGATCGATATGGTAATGAAGTAATGCCTAGTTCCGAAAAAATAGCAACTGTTCAAACAACACGTTTACTAGATACAACCGCTCTGAACCGTGAGCCGCTTATCTATCAATTAGCTGCCGGTAGCAATGAAATAAAATTAAAAATGAAATCCGGAGATATTTATGTAGGAACAATCAGATTAGTAGCTCCAGAAGAACTAATCAATTACGCAGATTATTTAAATCTTCATCAAGGCGAAGTTATTGATGAACAAATTTTAGTTTCTGCGAGTGAATTAAAATCTAAAAACACGCCTTCAATTCGTTTAAGATCAGAAAATGATCCAGCGGCTTTGATTTATGAAACTGATTCAATGCGCTTGAACGCCATTGATGGTTATAGTTTCAGAAGTGGCAATAATTCCGTTACTTATGAAATCGATGTTCCAGAAACTGGTTATTATTATTTAGGATTAAAATATCGTCAAACTTATTTGATGCAAATGCCAGTCTTTAGAGAACTTTCTATAGACGGAGAAATTCCGTTCCAAGAAGCTTCAATGCTTACTTTCCATTACACAAAAGAATACCAAAACCTGCTCTTTGAAAACGAAGAGCCGTTTAAGTTTTATTTAGAAGCGGGTCACCATGATATTACTATCAGGGTTATCTTAGAACCTTATCGTGACGCTTATGAAACCCTTGTTGGAATTATGGGAGAAATTACCGATTTAAGTTTAGAAATCAAAAAACTTACCGGTAATAATCCTGATGAATACAGAACTTGGAAGTTAGTGACTTATATTCCTGATGTTGAAGAAAGACTTGATAAATGGTTAAATCTTTTAGATCAAGTTGCAGAACATCTTAAGACTTATAGTCATCATGATAATCCAGGTCTTTTAACCAATTTGAATCTAGCGAGAAACCAATTGGCAAAATTAAGAGAAGATGTTGATATTATTCCTAGTAAAATGATGCTCCTGGCTGACGGCAATACCTCAGCTTCACAAATGATCGGAACCATTATTCAAAATTTCTTACAAAACGGGCTTGATATTCAGACAATCTTTTTAACAGGTGATGTCAAGTTACCGGCACCTAAAGCTAACTTTTTCGTTAGAAATATTGAATCGATAAAAAGATTCTTCTTGAGCTTTTCCAGTCGTAATTATCAAGTTGTAGAGTCGACTTCTGGAGTTATTGATGTTTGGGTCAATCATCCGCGTCAATACATTGAAATTATGCAAATTATGATTGATAGTCAATTTACAGAAAATACTGGCATTAATGTTCAGTTATCACTGATGCCTGATGAAAATAAATTAATTTTAGCCAACGCTGCCGGAAATTCACCGGATGTAGCTTTGGGTGTTAATCACTGGATTCCTTATGAATTTGCGATTCGAGGCGCTAGCCTTGACTTACGTCAATTTGAGGGTTATGAGGAAACCGTCGGTTTATTTGCCAGAGGTGCAATGATTCCTTATGCTTTTGAAGACGGAATTTTTGGTTTACCGGAAACGCAAAACTTCTGGGTTACTTTCTACCGAGAAGATATCTTAATTGACGGTTTAGAACTTGAAGTTCCCGATACTTGGGATGAAGTAATCGAAATTTTGCCGCAATTACAAAGATACGGCATGAATTATTATGAACCATTAGCAATGTTTAGAGGTTTTAAACCTTTCGTCGCAACAATGCCGTTTATTTATCAATTTGATGGTAACTTGTATAGCGAAGACGGTATCTCAACTGAAATTAATAGTGAAGAAAGTCTTCAAGGAATGCGGTTGATGACTGATTTATTCACGGTTTATAATATGCCAAAAGAAATACCGAACTTTTATCAACATTTCCGTTATGGTACTTTACCGATCGGAATCAGCGATTTATCGACTTATCTGCAACTGACGATTGCCGCTCCGGAAATTGCCGGAAAATGGAATATTGCTCTTCATCCAGGCGTTGAAAAAGTCGGGGGAGAAGTTGAAAGATGGGCGGCTAGTGGTGCCCAAGCTTCAATGATTCTTTCTAGTACTGATCAACCTGAAGATGCATGGAAATTCTTACAGTGGTGGATGTCCACAACAGTACAGTCACAATTTGCTTTAAGATTACAAACTACCTATGGGGTTGAATACCTCTGGAATACAGCGAACCTAGAAGCCTTCGCAGAATTACCATTGCCTAAGGAACATATCGATGTGATTTTGGAACAATGGGAATATGCTTTGGAAGCATCTAGAATTCCTGGAGCTTATATGGTGGAAAGAGAAATCTCTAACGCTTGGAATGAAATTGTTTTTGATGACGTAAATCCAAGAATAGCTCTTGATGAAGCCGCAAAAATCTCAAATCGCGAAATATTGTATAAGATGGAAGAATTCGGGTATGTTATCGACGGGGTTGTGGTTAAAGACTACAAGGTACCGACCATCTACAATATTGATGATTGGTTAGTGGGAAGTGATGACAATGATTAGACGAATGAACCATCCGGCGTGGTTCTTCACGCCGTATGTTGTATTGTTTACAACATTTATTATCATCCCGGTAATTATTGCGATTGTCTTATCATTTACTTACTTTAACACTATTGAAACACCGACTTTAATCGGTTTAAAAAACTATATTGAACTTCTTACAAGAGACGAAGTTTTCATGCAATACGTCTTGCCGAACACCTTTAAATTCGCCTTTATAGTCGGTCCTGTCGGCTATATGTTGAGCTTTATTCTAGCTTGGATGCTAGCTCAGATTCCCCATAAGAGCCGGACTGTTTTAGCGATAATTCTCTATAGCCCTTCGATGACCGCGGGGATTGCGATGGGAGTTATTTGGACCGTTCTTTTCTCGGGCGATTCAACTGGTTATTTAAATGCTTTATTATTGAATATCGGTTTCATTGAAGAACCAATCCAATTTTTAACTTCACCTGATTATTTGATGACCATCATGATCATCGTTAGTTTATGGGGAAGCATGGGGGTAGGATTTTTAGCGATGTTAGCTGGTATTTTAAATATTGACCCTTCGCTTTATGAAGCCGCTTATGTTGACGGATTAAGAAATCGTTGGCAAGAAATCTTCTATATAACAATTCCGTCAATGAAACCGCAGATGCTGTTCGGGGCAGTTATGGCGGTGGTTGGCACCTTCCAAGTTGGTGCAATCGGCGTGCAACTTTCAGGTGCTAATCCAACTCCTCAATATGCCGGTCAATTATTGGTCAACCATATTGAAGACTTTGGCTTTATCCGTTATTTAATGGGTTATGCATCCGCAATTAGCGTCGTGTTATTGATCCTTATCTATTCAATTTCCAAGGCGACCTGGTCGCTCTTTGGGGAAAGGGATTAGAGGGTGAAGTAGATGGCATCATTTCAAGGAATGAAAATCAACCCAACTAGATTTCATAAGAGTCAGGTTAAATTCTTTCTTTTCTTAATTCCTATGACTCTATTTGTGGCTTTACCAATTATTTTTATTATTTTCCATGCATTTAAACCAAGTAATGAATTATTCGCTTACCCACCTAAATTTTTTGTTAAAGTTCCTACGCTGGATAACTTTAGAGATCTTTTTACTATAGCTTCTGAATCCGGTATTCCTTTCAGCCGCTATCTTTTCAACAGTATTTTAGTTACCACGGTTGGGGTGTTCTTAAGCGTTGTCTTCACTTCATTAGCAGCTTACTCATTATCAAAACTTAAATTTAAAGGTAAAAAAGCCTTATTTGAAATAAATAATTTAGCATTGATGTTTGTGCCGATAGCAGTTACAATTCCTCGTTATTTAACAATCGCAAAAATTGGTTTAATTGATAATTATTTAGTTTTAATTTTACCGCTTCTAGCGATGCCGGTCGGTCTATTCTTAGTTAAACAATTCATCGACCAAACACCAAACGAATTGATTGAATCAGCGAAAATCGATGGCGCTAGCGAGATGCAAATATTCATAAAGATTATCATTCCTATTGTCGCGCCAGCACTTGCGACAGTCGGAATCTTATCCTTCCAATTGATTTGGAATGACACTTTAGGATCCACTCTTTATGTCAATGACGATTCACTGAAAACTTTAGCTTTTTATTTCTCAACATTAGGAGCTAGAACTGGCAATAACGTAGCGGGACAAGGTATTATGGCTGCGGCTTCTTTGATCAGTTTCTTGCCAAACATTATCATCTTTATATTCTTGCAAGGTAAAGTCATGAATACCATGGCTCATTCGGGTATCAAATAATGAAGAAGTTAATGATTGTCCTGATTATGTCATTAGTTATCGGTTTACAAATGTCCTTTACCGTGACTGCAGAATCAGGAGTAAGATACGATACATTCACAATTTCCAATGGGCGGTTTGTGCCAACACAAACGGCTTATATGGCTTTGACTAATCGAACTGAAGTTTATGGAGAACCATTAGATAAACCTAATGATATCTATATCGATTCCAATGACAACGTTTATATCGTTTCCACTAATACCAATACAAATACCGGTAAACTAATTAAATTCAATTTAGAGAATCAAGATGTTTTAGTCCTCGGTCAAGATTTTTTAATCAACCCAACAGGAGTATATGTTGATGATTCCGGAAATATCTACGTCGCTGACAGAGGCGGGAATAAAGCCTATAAATTAGATCCGACAGGTCTAATCCTCCAAGAATTTACAAAACCATCTTCACCGCTTTTTGGTAATGACGAATTCCAACCGAAGAAGATTGTTACTGATAACTCTGATAACGTTTATATTTTAAACAATGGTTCAAGAGGTTTAGCTCAATTTACTCAAGATAATGAATTCTTAGGCTATTTCGGAACAAACTCGATTCAACCGTCTTTTAGAACGGTAATGCAATTTATTTTCTTTACTAAAGAACAAAGAAACAATCTGTATTTACTTTCTCCGGCTGAAATATCCAATGTCGCAATCGATAATCGAGGATTAATCCATACCATTACTCTTGGTGAAGAGTCTACGGGAGTAAAAAGATTAAATATCAACGGTGAAAATCTTCTAGGAGAAGTATATAACTTACCGGATCTTCAAGATGTTTATGTCGGTCCAATCGGTAATATCTATACGATTACCAAATCCGGTGTAATCACTGAGTATGATATTGAAGGTAATCTCTTGTTTTCTTTTGGAGAACAAGATGAAAGTAACCAAATTCAAGGTCTGTTCAATGTACCTTCAGCGATAGCCGTCGATGATTCATATAACTTATACGTTTTAGACGGGTCCAGCAATGAATTGCAAATCTTTACCCCAACAGATTTCGCCGATATGGTTCATCATGCTTTATTTCTTTACCAAGACGGTCGTTATATAGACAGTCGTGATCCTTGGCTTGAAGTACTGAAAATGAACGATATGTTTGACTTAGCTCATAAAGGCTTAGGGAACGCTTATTACAGCCTTGGTCAATATGATTTAGCGATGGAAGAATATTCTAAAGCAATGGATAGGGAAGGCTACAGTGACGCTTTCTGGGAAGTAAGAAATGCTTACTTGATTGATAACGTTTGGGTTGTCTTGGTCTTTTTCTTTACTTTCTTAATCGCTTATGTCATCAACTTAAAACTTCATTATTTTAAATACGCTACGGCTCCAGTGAAAAAAGGCGTCAGGTACTTGAGGAAGAAAAGCAAAATCTTGGATGAATGTTTATACTTGTTTACTTATTTAAAGAACCCGTCAGATGCGACATATTACATTAAACGGGAAAATCGAGTTGGATATTTATCCGCAACCATAATTCTTTTCATTTATTTCTTTTTATATTTAATTTACATTTATAGTTTCGGCTTTTTATTCAATATGAGAGTTATCTCTAATATCAATGTCGTCGAAGAAGCAACAAAAATCTTCTTACCGTTTATTCTCTTCGTCTTTGCGAACTACCTAATCGGTAGTATTAGAGAAGGAGAAGGCAGATTTAAAGATATTTATATTACGACGATCTACTCTTTAGCTCCTTTCTTCTTGATTTTACCAATCTTAACAATTATTTCTCAAGGATTAACATATAACGAATCGTTTGTAATTTCTTTAATTCAGTTCGTTTCGATTTTTGTGACAGTGATTTATTTCTTCTTTATGGTTAAAGAAACTCATTTCTATAACGTAAAAGAGACGATTGCTTCAATCTTTATTTCCTTCTTTACGATGGCTTTAATGTTACTGGGAACTTTCATTGTTTATATTCTCTTAAACGAATTGCTTAAATTAATTTACGATCTGATAATGGAGGTGTATTATCGTGTTTAATCTCTTTAAAAAAATACTAATAATCGCTTCTTTATCGCTAGCAACAGTTACAACCGTAACAATTGTCTCTAATGAAGTTAACTCTGATGCGGAACAACCAAGTTATATCGAGTCGATAAAACTTGATTCTTCGCGATACACAAAACCTGACGATCTCTCATTAGTTAACCCTGATTTATTCATCGATATTAAATCTAATGACGCTTTAGTGGCGGAAAATGATAATTTAAGACTATATTACGATGAAGAAGTTGTTTCATTTAAGATTGAAAACAAAAATACAGGTTATGTTTTCTCCACAAATATCGACAGAGTCAGCGCCGGTACTTATGACCCGTTATTATCTGGGGGAATTGGTATTGAGTATATTCAAGTGACAAAAAGTATGAACATTGTGGAAAATATCGGAATTACCGATATTGCATTTACCTCTGAACAAGAAATAGTCGAAAACGGCATCAAAATATCGCTTTCTTTAGGCGGATTCTGTTCAAGCCGATTCTGCAAAGCGATGTATCCCGGTTATTTAGAAGGAAGATTTACTTTAGAAGATATTCAAGAATACGGTTATTCAGAATTAGGAATGGGCTTTGATTTAATCGTAACTTTAGAAGAAGACGGTATTAGAGCTATGATTCCTTATGAATCAATTACTGAACAGCAAACTGAAGAAATCTTACTTTCTAGCATCATTTTATTCCCTGGTTTAGGAGCTACTAAACTAGATGAAATTCCTGGTTATATGATGATTCCTGATGGAGCCGGTGTCTTAGTGAGATATGAAGATAATCAAGGTCTCTATAAATCACCTTACAGGGCGCAAATCTACGGCATAAATTATGGTTTACAAGATAATTTTCAAACTGTTTCCAATTACTCTTTGACAATGCCGATTTTCGGCATGGTTCATGGCGTCAATCAGAACGGTCTTTTAGCGATTATTGAAGGTGGAGATTACTCTTCAAGACTCTATATGTTCCAAAATGGCGCCCATAATCTAGATTATAATTTAGTATTTCCGAAGTTTGACATTCGCAAGACTTTCCGTCAAAGTTTTACAAGTGACGGGGCTGGCGGCGCGATTAGATATACCGATACTTCATCCAGCGACATTGAAGTGCTTTATAAAGTATTGGAAAACGAGGAAGCTAATTATGTCGGTATGGCCAATAAGTATCGGGAATATTTAGATAGTTTTGAGACTTTTTCTGAAGTTTCTATCTCGACGGATATACCAATTAATTTGAATTACTTAATGGCTGATTCCAAGAACGCCTTATTTGGTACAAAAACAATTGAAATGGCTACGGTTGACGATGTCTATGAAATGCACGATTATTTCCTTAGTCAAGGTTTAGAAAACTTTAATACAACTTTGATGGGTTGGAATGATGGCGGATATAGCGGTAATTTACCTAGTTCGATTGACTTTGATAGTGCAATTGGCTCCAAAGGTAAATTCACTGATTTAATCGCTTATTTACAAGCTACTTCCGAAGTGTCTTTGGTTAATAATTATCTTGTCGGAGCTAAGAACGCCGATTCAATTTTAGAAAGAAGAGATGTCGCTAAAGGAATTGACAGATTCCGTTTGACTTGGGAGTGCGAGACATGCGTCTATGACACGGCTTCATTGCTTTATCCAAGCGCAAGTTATCGTTTGGCTGAAGATCATTTAGCTGATTATCAGGACTTAAATGTCGATGTCTTATTTGAAATGTTAGGAAACACGCTTTTCAGTTATTACGATTCTGATTATTATTCCAGAGAAGACGCGATTTTACTTTATTTAGAAATCATGGAAATGTATGATGGTTTAGCTAATTTCAACTATCCGAACGCTTATGCATTTAAATATACGTCAGCTTATATGAAGACGCCGCTATTTAACTCGCAATTAAAATATTTTGATGATTTGGTTCCGGTCTTACAAATAGTGCTTATGGGTAAAATACCGATGTTTAGTGATTATTTAAACTTTAACAGTTATGGTCAAGATTTTCTTTTGCAATTAGTTGACTTTAATGTTTATCCAGCTTATGTTTTAACGATGAACGAATCATCAAAACTTAAAAATACTGATATTGAGTATATCTATACTTCTGAATTTTCGCTTTGGAAAGATACCGTCGTTGAAGAATATAATTTCATCAATAATGCTTTAAAACACGTTATCGGTGAATCTTTAGTAGCGAGAGAAGTAGTTGAATTAGGTGTTGTTAAAAACACTTATTCAAACGGAGTTATAATTTACATAAACTACACTTCCACAAATAAATTAGTCGATGGCTTATCTGTCGGAGCGGCTAATTATGCATTAGGAGGTGAATATAATGGTTAAAAGCTTTTTCGCTAAAATCTCAATAATTTTGGATAAGATTAAATATGCTTTAGGTCATAATTTCATCATCAACACAAAAAATAATACTTGGGTTTTATTTTCATTTATCAAAATTAGAGTTACAAACAGAAGACGTCAAAGTTTAATTGGTTTGTCCTTTATACTGATTTGGATTATCGGTTATTTAATCTTTGCGCTATACCCAATATTCTATAGTCTTTACTTAAGTTTCTTTAAGGTGAAATTGGATGGAGCGGCTTTACAGATGACTTTCCAAGGCATCAACAATTTTAAAGCAGCCTTCTTATATGATCCTTATTTCGTTGAAATCTTAGTCGGTTATATTTTAGAAATAGTTATCAATGTTCCTATCACAATTGTCTTCGCGCTGATAATTGCCCTTTTAATTAATCAAAACATTAAAGGTAAAGGCATTTGGCGAACAATATTTTTCTTGCCAGTAATTATTATTTCCGGTCCAGTGATTGGGGAATTGATGCGCCAAGGCGCAACAACCCTCCCGTCAATCAGGGAATACGATATTATCAGAATGATTTTAAACAATTTTAGTCCGGGAATCGCCACCCCAATCCAAGAACTTTTTGACCGCATCTTGTTAGTTCTTTGGTTTGCGGGGATTCAGATCTTAATTTTACTTGCTGGTCTGCAGAAAATTGACAGAGAAATATATGAAGCTTCAATGGTTGACGGTGCCGGTCCATGGGCATCTTTCTGGAAGATTACCTTACCGTCGATAAAGCCGTTAATTTCAGTCTCAATCATTTATACAGTCGTATCAATGAGCGTCTTTAGTTTGAATGAGGTCATTATCTATATTAGGAACGTTATGCTGGGCGAATCCACTGACGCCTTGATTAATGGTTACGGATACTCAGCTGCGCTTTCTTGGCTTTACTTTATTGTCATGGTATTGATTATTTTACTCTTTGTCGGTTTACTTAACGCCAGAAAGAGGTCAAGATCATGAGAAAACTATTTAGAACAATTAAAGAGATTTTTCAATTATTATTTAAGAAAGATTTCGCACACGCCGGTATTAAAGTAAAAAGATTATTTATGGGCGTTAGATTCACAGATGGTCTAGTTTATGAACTATTAATTTACGCTTTATTATTCTCATTTGGATATGTATATTTATATCCGGTACTTTATATGTTAACCAATAGTTTTATGA
>DIGC01000101.1:5441-6284 GCA_002419445.1 Caryophanales bacterium UBA5732 | reverse complement strand
GGTGTAAAGAAATAGATTAGTTCATTAACTTTTTCCTGCTGGCTAGAGAAATTAGTGAAGACTAAACCTAAAACCATCCCTGACAAAATTGATGAAGCTCCTAACAAATAAGATAAATATACTGATAAAATTATCGCCGCTACCGTCAAAGAAATTCTGTTTCCTCTGCCAGTAAACCAAATACAGCCAAAAACCAAAACCAAACCTATAACAGCGCCAATTCCAAGTGAAATCAATATTTCAAGGATTGGATGCATAATCTGCATAAAAAGAGTTCCACTTTCTCTTGTTGGGTCCAAAGCATTCGCGATAGCCACAAAGATACCAAACAATAATACCGCAACAGAATCATCGATAGCCACAACACTAAGTAATGTTTCTGTTAAAGGCCCGCGGGCACGATACTGTCTAATTACCATTAAAGTAGCAGCCGGGGCTGTCGCAGCAGCAATCGCAGACAACACAAGAGCGAAACGAATATTTTGAACATTTAATTGATTGATTATTAAAAAATAAATAATAAGTCCGATAAAAACAAAAACTACAGCTAGAGTAGCTTCCATAAATGCAATTACAACTGGTTTTACTCCAACTTTTTTAAAATACTTAAATTTAAGTTCATTACCAATTGTAAAAGCGATAAAACCTAAAGCCACGACTGAAACAATTCCCAGCCCAGGGAGAGCATCTTCTTTTACAAAATTAAAAATTGAAGGTCCAATTAAAAGACCACCAATTAAGTAACCAGTGACATTAGGAAACTTAAAATATTTAGCGATTTTACCAAATAAAAGGCCGGTAGCGATGATGAGTGCCGTATATAGTAAAACAGAATAGTTCATA
>DIGC01000101.1:0-5329 GCA_002419445.1 Caryophanales bacterium UBA5732 | reverse complement strand
CTTTGATTTTCAAATAGGTATTTTAAAGAACCAAACATATGCATATCATCGTTTTTAGCTAAAGTTCTAGCCATACCTGTAGCACTAATTATTGTAGCTCCTTTAACACCATTAGCATTTAACTCATTTAAAAATTCTTCTAAAAACTTTGTTTGAGTCATTACATAAATCACTAATTTCATACTTAACATCTCCTCATATCGCTCTTATAGATTATACTCCCAAAAATGACTTAGTCAAGAAATTTATTTGTGCAAAAAAGTAAAAATTTCCCAAATCTTCTAGCCCAGTGTTCTTCAGAATGTGTCGCCCCTTCATCTATGACTTGCAGTAGGTTTTTTTTCGGTAGTTTTTTAACGATATAATCATGAAAAAACTTTTGCTCATTAAAATATATCTTACTAAAGGCACCGTTTTCCTTTGTCCCCATATCATGATAAATTCGAAAATCTTTCATGTAATCTATTTGATCCAAAAAATCATAAAGGCCTTTTTTTACTATGTAATAAGCTGGAGAAAAAGCACCTATACATGAAAAAATATGTTGATGTTTCAATCCTAAATAGATACTAATATTACCACCACAAGAACTACCTGCCATAAACGTGTTTAGCCTATTGCTTAAGGTGCGGAATTCTTTATCAATCATGGGTTTTAATTCTTCGATTAAGAACTTACCATACTCATCCCCTTCAGGATGGATTTCTTTAATTTTTAAACGCTTTAATCGTTTAATTGCTGAAGCATTTAAATAATTAGAATATTCCATAATTCGGCATTGATTATCGCTATCTATGCCTACGATAATTATCCCTTTTGTCATATCATGGAGTTGGTCAGCTGTCTCCATAACCTCCCAGGAGTGATTGCTAAAAGGCGATGGATCAACTAAATTTTGTCCGTCATGCATATATAAAACTGGGTAATTATTGTTTTCTTGAAAATAATCTTTTGGTAAAATTATTCTTACTCTTTTATTTCTTTTTAAACTCAAACTGTAGACATCCCTAATAATTACTCTTTCCATAACATCCTCCTGAATAAAATTATACTATATTTGCTAAAAATAGGAGTAATTTGTGGCAAAATAAGTTATAATATCATCAAGGCGAGGTAGAAAAATGAAAAGAATTTTAAAGATTTTAATTACATTAGTTATCGTGGTGATTGTTTTTGTAGTTGGATTCATCATCACTCTTCAAGCTTTTGAGTTTCGTCCAGAGGCAATAACAACTCTGACTATTACAGATAATCCGGAAGATCTTAGCGAAAATTACGTAGATTCAGCTGTAAGCTTAACTATTCTAACGTTCAATATTGGATATGCATCTTTAAGTGAAACTGAAGATTTTGTTATGGATGGCGGAGAAAAAGCTAAAATGGACACTGAAGCTGAAGTCATTGCTAATCTTGACGGAATCTCAAGTATTTTAGAAGACAATCCAGCTGATATCTATCTTCTTCAAGAAGTAGACATCGATAGCAAGCGTTCATATAACATTAATCAATTAGATTATTATCACGATATTCTTGGTAAAAGCTCAGTCCTTGCTTACAACTATCGCTGCATCTTCGTTCCTTTTCCGTTTGATTTAAATCAAATGATGGGGAAGGTCAACTCGGGGATTGTAACTTTTAGCGATTATTACACAGAATCAGCTGAAAGACATCAGTTACCAGGAAGTTTTGATTGGCCAGTAAGTTTAGCAAATCTTAAAAGGGCGATGCTAATATCAAAATACCCAATAAAAGATAGTGAAAAATATTTGGTTGTGATAAATGTCCATTTATCAGCTTATGATGATGGTACTATGCGCCTTCAAGAAATGGAAGCTTTAAAACAAGTTATGCAAGATGAATATGAAGCAGGAAACTATGTTTTAGTTGGTGGAGACTTTAATCAAACCTTTCCAGCGGCATACTCAATTGATGGAGAAGCGATTAATTATTATTACGAGTTAAAGAATGAGAATTTCTGGCAAGCTTACCCTATGGAAGAAGATTGGTTAATCGGTGATAGTTTTAGTTTCGGTGTTGATATTACTACACCGACTTGCAGGTTGCTAAATCAACCATATGACACAATTAACTTAGAAAATAATCAATATTATGTAATTGACGGATTTATTGTATCTAATAATCTAACCATTGATGACATAACTACACTTGATGAAAACTTTGTTTATAGCGATCATAATCCAGTTAAAATTACAGTTAGTTTTAACGGATAATTTCAAAAAAAATTACCTAAAAAATAAAGAACTGATTTTTCAGTTCTTTTTTTCTAAAAATGAATTCTTTTAGGCAAACCCTAGAAAAAGAAATTTTTAATATGTTATAATTAAATAAAATTGAATTTAATATAGAGGCAAATTATGAAAAAAGTTCTTAATAACTTTTGGCATCATGTTTTCTCGACAATAAAACACTATGGTTTCTTAACTCTTGTAGTTATTCCAACCTTATTTTTTATAAATTGGAGTTATTTTTCTGTGGTGAATTCTGAAAAAGCGTCTTTGAAAGCTCAGCAAGTATCATTAGCTAACGAAAAAGTAAATACTATTGATTTTATTATTTCAAACGCTATTACAAACACCCATAATGACATGGAGGTTATGATTGACGCTGATGAAATGAGATCATATTTGGAAAACCCAGTTGATCCTAACCTAGAAAGTCTTGAACAATTATTTTACCGGATTATCAACAATAAACCACAGTTTTCCAGTATTGAATTTTTGGACTTATCTGGTCAACAAATTATTTGGTTAAACCGTGTTGATGATGATTTGCTTATCATTGACAATGTTGATTTAATAGATCGATCTAATGAAGAATATTTCTCTATTGCAGAAAGTTTAATTGAAAACCAGTTATATATTGTACCGCTTTACATCCTCGAAGAAACTTTTAACGATGTCTCTATAAATACGCCTTTAACCATTCTCGTAATGAGTGTTTATGATAATGATAACCAAAAAAATGGATATCTAGTGTTGAATTACAACGCTAACCATCTTCTTGAGGTATTCAGTGAGTATGTAAGTGATGATTCTCAGTATATCGATTTGGGAATTATTAATCAAGGGAACGTCTGGGGAATTACTGAAGAGTTTTATTCGTTAACAAATAATGGCAGTTTTACTGAAACTGATTTTCTTGAGTTTCTTAATTTCGGCGATGATTCAGTAATTCAAAAAAATATAAATCTTTCGGGAATTTTAAATCTAGACATCCTAAATGATAATGATTTTTTACAAATTTTCGCTGTTATTGATTATGATTCTGTTTTTGAGGAATATGGAGGGGTTCTAGTTCGAAATCCTTTCATAATCTATATTGGAAATTTATTAGCTTTTGTTTTCATCTTCTTCTTTGGTTGGTTATTAAAAAGTAAAGGTGACGACCGGATTTTATTAAATGCGAATATGTATTTATCAGACAAAAACAATGATGGTGTTTTAATTACCAATGAAAAGGGTGAAATAACCTATACAAATCAAGCTTTTGAAGACATATTCGGTTATAAGCCAGATAAAATCATTGGTCAAAAACCTAGTAAAATCCTCGGTAGTTTAAATTTTGGAATCAAGGGCGCTGTTATGAAATCCAAACAAGTTTTCTCTAAGAATGTTTGGAATATAAGTAGTAAGGGCATTTACATTCTGAAACACTTGAGAATCAAACCCGAGATAGTTTCTAATGGAAATGTGAAGCACTACCTAGCTATATATTCTAATCCTCAAGTTGAAGTCGAAACTTTAGCTTTCTCATCCAATTTTGATACTATTGAAACTTATAAGTTATTCGCTAAAGCTTTTGAGAATGAAGAACTAAAAATTGGTAAATCATGCTTTATGGTTATTAAAACTTTTAATGAAAAAACCAAGAAAATCTTTAGCAGTTTAAATAAAAATAATTTAAGTAATTTTGCTTTTGCAGATTTCTTGAAGTCTAATCTAGGTCCGTATTATAAACTTGCAGTTCCAGTTGAAGGTTACGTGATAATTTATATCTCTTTGGAAAAAATTGACGAAACCCTTCAAGCTATGATTGATATGATTGACAATCTCATCGAAAAGTACAAGCACCAGCCGAATATTAATACTGATTTAGAGTACAATTTTGGCATCGCTTTATCTGATAACAAAACAATAACGAAAGCAGACGTTATTGAAAATGCGTTTGTAGCATTACAAATGTCTAAAACCAAAAAAAATATCAAACATTTAATCTATTCAGATGAAATTAAAGCCACAATTAAGCGCGAAAAAGATATTTACGCACAATTAGATCATGGATTTAACTTTGATGAATTTTATTTGTTGTATCAGATTCAAAAAGATATTAAAAAAAATACTTTTACCGGTGTTGAAGCATTATTAAGATGGAACAGCTCGTTATTAGGAAAAGTATCGCCAGGTGAATTTATTTCGATTATCGAAAACAGTTTTTATATTAATCGCTTAAGCATAATGGTTATGAATAAAGTAATTAGAGACTTTACACCTTATGTTGAATATATCAATCCTGAATTTAGAATTTCAATTAACTTAACTTATTTCGATTTCTTCAATGAATACATAATTCACAACCTTGTTGATCTAATTGAAAAAAGTCCGATTTCATGTAAAAACTTCTGTTTTGAAATTACTGAAAGTGGTTATTTGGAGAATCAGGAGAAAACTAATCAAATAATTGATTATTTACACTCCAAAAATATCACTGTATCGATTGATGATTTCGGTACTGGATTTTCGGCACTTGGAATTTTGAAAAACCTTCATGTTGATAAGATTAAAATCGATCGATCATTTATAAAAGATTACCCCAAAACTGATGACGGTTCAATGTTTAAAACAATTGTAACCTTGGTTAAAACGATGAACTTCGGTCTATTAATAGAAGGAATCGAAACCAAAGAACAAATTGATTTCGCTCTAGAGAATGGTTGTGATGAAATCCAAGGATTCTATATTTCTCAACCTATTTATATTGAAAATCTTGTAAGAAAATATTTGAACAAAAAATCGGACTTCTAAATTTGAAGTCCGATTTTATTTAAAATAAGTTATTTTTTCTCTCTTTTAAAACACATGAACCAATCAAGACAATATTGGTCTTCGTCTTTAGATTCCATTCTCTCTTTTGCAGTACCACAAGATCCAGGTGTAGGGATAATCACATCATCTCCTGGTCGCCAATCAGCTGGTGTAGCCACATGGTCCTTATCTGCTTTTTGAAGAGCTTGGATAATACGTTTGATTTCATCAAAATTTCTTCCCATCGATAATGGATAGTAAAGAATTGTTCTAATAAAACCTTTCGG
>DIGC01000111.1 GCA_002419445.1 Caryophanales bacterium UBA5732 | reverse complement strand
AATAAATTATCAGGTTGATTATACATTTCTTGAGGAGCATCATATTGTTGTTCTTTACCAAAATCCAAAACAACCATTTTATCGGAAATACTCATCGCTTCTTCTTGGTCATGAGTAACGAAGATTGTGGTAATTCCGGTTTCTCTTTGAATACGTTTGATTTCTTCACGCATTTGTAATCTTAATCTTGCGTCAAGGTTTGACAATGGTTCGTCAAGCAGTAAAACTCTCGGTTTTTTTACAAGAGCTCTGGCGATAGCGACGCGTTGTTGTTGACCGCCTGATAATTGTGACGGTTTTCGATCTAATAGTTCGCCAATGCCAACTAAATTAGCCATTTCTTTAACTCTTTCAAATGCTTCGTCTCTAGGAACATCCATATTTTCTAATGGGAAAAGAATGTTTTTAAATACTGTCATATGAGGATAAAGTGCATAATTTTGAAACACTAACCCAATGCCTCTTTTTTCTGGCGCTAATTTCGTTACGTCATCTTCGCCAAAGAAAATTTTACCACCTGTTGGCTTTACTAAACCGGCAATCATAAATAATGTCGTTGATTTACCGCAGCCTGAAGGCCCTAATAAAGCGACTAGAGTACCTGATTCAATCGTGATATCAAGGTTGTCTACCGCCAATGTTTCTTGTCCATTTTTATTCGTAAAAATCTTTGTTAAATTCTCTAATCTTAATTCCATAAAAATATGTCCTCCCAAATACTATATGTATAATTTTTATTTTTTATTCGTATTTTCTTCTTCTAAAAAAGATTAAGTATGTAGCAATAATCAAAATTATAAAATAAATTCCTAAACCCAATAAAACAGTACCGCCATTTAGTGCATTTTCTCCGTCAACATGAATCGTCTTTATGCCAATGAATTCAGAACTTAAATATCCGATATCATCTTCGTCCGGAAGCTTGCCATGATCAGAGAAAAATTCTTCTAAATTCTGTTTAATCGTAAAATCAGATTCAAATAAATTGAAATCGCTTTCAATTATCGTGTTATCACCCGCGTCCACTATGCTTATTTTACCAAAATTGTTATCTAAAAACAATTCTTTTGGTATGTAAACATAGCCTTGTTCGTTAACAGCGTTTAAAATGTTCAGAGTTTTAAACCTAATTAAGTAAAGCTCTTCTGATAAAGAATTATCTTCATTTACCAATTTGATTCTGTCTAACAATGATAAATCTTGTGTCTTACTGTAGACAACGATATAGACGGATTCGATAACTTCTACAATATTTTCTTCGTTAACTTCCGCTCGAGCTATTTCATATCCTCTAATTTGATAATCATCTTGGTCAATAATTATTATCGGTTCACTTTTATGAAAATCAGGGATCGAGGTGTAGAAGTAATAAAACTCAGGTAATGTGGAATCTTCATCGGTTAAAGAAGTACCAAAAACTTCTTCATAATAACGGTTAGCAGTTAAATCGATTGTATATGTAAAAACTAATAAGAATAACCCTACAGCTAATAAAGCGTATAAAAATCGACCAAAAATTCTCATTCGTGGATTCCTAATCCGTTTTCTTGAGCGAATAATTGCGCGTCTTGGAACCAATGATATAAGTAGCGATCGTCAAAAACTAATGTTGAAGCACTACCATAATAGTTATAGGAGAAACCATTTAAAACCAAGTGGTAATTAAGTAAAATCCAACCGCTTAAGTATTCAGTTCTTACAACTTCATCTGAGCTATTTTTGATTTCTACCGTTAAACCTGGTGTTCCTAAATTAACCCAAACTAGACCTAGATGTCTGCCATAGGTGTCTGCATAACCCAAATCCGGGTCACTTTGGATATAGATCTCAATTGCGTTGTTTAGAATCAATGTTGTATAATCTTTAGCTTCTATTCCCCAAGGCTCAGGTATAGGCACAACGGTAGGGCTAGTTTCAGGAGTATCCACTCCTAAGAATCTTACTCTTTCGTTATCGATAAATCCCGGTGAAAATGAAGCGGTATCTCCGTCATTTATCCCCACCACGGTCACGCTTGTCATACCACCTAGAGGGGAATCAAAAATTCTATCAATATAAGAAAACGTGATTTCGTCAAGTAAAGAAACTGGGTGAGTTCCAATTACATCGATATAACTTGGAACATAAGCGGTCCACTGGGTATAGACAAAGTTTCTTACTCCGGTAACAACATTAGCTTTTCGAACATAAATTTCGTTATCCATGACAAAAGCTGTATTACCAATATGATAGATAGAATCAATATAAGTATTATTTTTGTATCGTAATTGAATCGTATCATTACCATCAAAGTTCAATTCAAACATGTAGTCATCGGCTTTTCTAAGTAAATTACCGTTTGTCGAAGCTTGATTGGCGATTAAATATGTTTCTCCCGGCAAAAGGTCAACGTCATTAAAATCAATAATGTTTGTGACTTCATATGAGCCATTCATGTATAAAGCTAAATGATAATCTCCCAAAAATATTGATGATTCGGTAGCGTTATATATTTCAATCGCTTGATCATTAGTGTCCGTACCGCCATCGATATATTTAGAAATAATTAGTGATGTTGGAGCGTTAGTAAAGGTATTTTGATATAGAATTACAGTGATGGTTCCTTCTTCGTAAAAGTCGTTAATTTCAAAATCTTTGTATTCAACAAATAAATCTTCTTGGTACTCATCATTAACAACATATTCAAAATTATAAGAAATTTGATTTTCAATTAATATTTTTTCGATTTCACCTTTTAGTTTTCCGGTCAAATCCGGTAATCTAGTCGTATTGAAACCGATATAAATAATAACTTGAGTTTCCGAATTAACTGCGTCTCCGGCGATTAAGCCGTTACCAAAACCTGAAAACGTCTGATCAGGAACATCATTATTGACTTCAACTTCAAAAATGAAGTTAACCCCTTTACCTAAAAGCGTTAAAAATATTTCGTTTTGAGTCTGTCCGCTAAAGTCAGGCAACACATAATTTGGGGTGGCGATTACGACAATAATATTAGTATCAAGGTTTACTGTTTCGCCCGCTTCTAATCCATTTTCATAGCGAATGAATAAGTCTTCCGTCAATTCAGTGTTTTGTTCTAGGACGAAGGTATAATTAGCTAATAAACCGTCCAAAACTGAAGTTATTTCCGTTTTGCTTTTACCTTGTAAATCAGGCAATGTATAAGTTGATTCTGTTGTTGAATCTTCCGTTGTAGGAATCGCTGTTGTAACGTCTGTATTAGCGGTATTTCCGCCACAAGAAACCATTATGAATACAGAAAAAATTATAAAAATTAATGTAAATATTTTTTTATTTAACACTCTAAACACGCCTTTCTTGTCTATAAAATCTGCTTTTAATGATATTTATGAAGGATTATTGGCAATAATCCTTCAAAGTTTCTATGAATAATAAAAAAAAGAAAGCCCATTAATATGGTATGCTTTCTTTAAAATAGATTTGTTAGTAAATTAGAAAAATTAATTGCTAAAATATTATCAAGATACCCTTGTGTGTATACAAACCAAAAAATGGCTGCTAATACAGCTAATACAAGGAACAACTTAATAAATTTCTTCATAAAAACAAATAGCCCAACAATTACAAATATAACAATAGTAAGTAAAACTAACGCTTGTAGCCAGACGTCTAGTCCTGCCAAAAGATCTAAAGCTTGTGCTATATACGGTTCAAGAAATTCATTTACTGTATCCATCAATTCAATCACCTCAGTTTTTCTACATATTATTATATCATAATAATGGGGTTGTAGTAGTAGTTTTTTTTATTTTTTTACGATATCTTCTTTCGATTTTCTATCGCTTTTGAAAGCGTCAAATCATCGGCATACTCAAGGTTTAATCCAACTGGAACTCCATAGCCAATCCTGCTGACTAAAATGTCAGTTTCTTGTAATACTCTTTTGATATATAAGGCCGTAGTTTCGCCTTCTGGGGTAGATGAGGTAGCAATAATAATCTCTTTAACTTGATCATTGATTACTCTTTTCCACAATGATTCTAAATTAATATCTTCCGGTCCCATTCCGTCCATCGGCGATACTACGCCATTCAAGACATGATATAAACCTTTGTATTCAGACGCTTTTTCGATAGAAAAAACATCCTTGGCGTTTTCAACAACCAAAATTGTAGATAGATCGCGAAAGTTATCTTGGCAAATATAACATTTATCTTCATCCGTCAAGTTCCCGCATACCGAGCATTGGTGTAGCTTAGTTTTAGCATCTTCTAGAACTTCAGAGAATTGATGAACTTCATCTATAGTATATTTATTTATAATGAACATTGCGTATCTTTCAGCCGTTTTACGACCGACACCAGGTAGCTTTTTGAACTCTTCAATTAAATCTTCAAGAGTTTTTGGCACTGTCATTAAAATAATCCCGGCATGTTAATGCCTTGAGTAACTGAACCTAAAGATTCTTCAAACTCTTTATCGACTTTTTTGAAGGCATCGTTTAAAGCGGCCACGATTAAATCTTGAACCATTTCTAGATCAGTTAAATCAACCTCATCTTTTTTTATATTGATAGAAACAACTTCTTTAGTACCTTTTACAGCCACTTTAACTACAGAGCCGCCAGCTTGGCCGTAAAATGTTGATTCGTTTATTTGTTGTTGAACTTTTTTAATGTCTTCTTGCATTTGCTTGATTTGTTTTAACATTTGTGGGTTAATCATCTTATACTCCTATTCTTTAATTTTAACTTTATCTCCGAATAAATCGATTGCGTCTTGAACAATTTTTGGCTTTGTATCTTGGGCTACAACTTTTTCGATTTGAGATACATCCTTTAAGCCATCACAGACAATCTCTGATAATTTAATGTACTTTTCTCCCATTCGGTAACGTTCCATAAATTCTTTGGTAATATCACTAAAGACACTCGAAGGTAAAGCTATATAATTAATAATTCTATTAAATTTTTTATTTATAATCTTCATTACTATTTCTTTATTTGAAGGAATCATCAATGTGTTACAGATTGTAGTGCTGGCAAAAGTCATGATAATTTTATCAAATGAAGATGCTGTTATATTACCGGTTTCTAGTAAAGATGCCAAATACTTTGAATCTTCTTCGTCTTCGATTTCCGGAAAATTTTCCCAACGATTTATTAAAGAAACTTTATCTTGTTTATTCGGGTTATTAAGAACTTCTTCAACAAATCTAATATCGTATGTATTGGATATTTTATCGCATAGCTCTTTTTTTATAATTTCTGCGCTATTAATTATTTCTTCTTCAGCAGTTTCTTCATCAGCGAAAGCTACATCTTCAACTATTTCCGTTTCAATTCGCGCTTTTACTTCATCGGTTTCCATTTCTTCAAATTTTGTGTCAATAGCTTCCGCTTCATTATCGAACTCTACTTCTAGGGTTTCCTCAGCGATAGTTTCTTCAGTATCGGTTTCTTCAGTGACAGTTTCTTCTTCACCTAACTCTTCGACTTGATCAATAACAGGTTGAGAAACCTCTACTTTTTCAGTCGTTTGAACCGGCTCAGTAAAGATAGTTGGTTCTTTCTCTTGAATAACAGGAGTTTCTGTTTTTTGAGAAGTAGAGATAATATTTTTGATAATTTCTTGAGATTCTTTTTTATCTTCCGCTTCCATAAAATCTTTATAAGACTCAAGTTCCATGAGTCTTTTTTCAATTTCATCGATAGCAGCTAGAACGTTTGAATTGCTATTGTCTTCGTTGTCAGCGATTTTTAAAAACGCTAATTCCAAATGAATTTTAGGATTGTTACTCCAATTTATTTCATTTAAAGCCTTGCTTAAAACGTCAATTATATAAAAAGCTTTGCGATTGCTGATTTCTTTAGCGATTTTTTGGAATTCTTGATGCCCGTATAATAGGCTTGCTTCATCCAATTTTTGCAAATTGCTAAACATCAGAGTATCACGGAAGAATTCAATTAGATTTAGTGTGATCTTTTTAACTTCTTTGCCATGGCTTATCAAATTGTTTAATAATGATATTGCTTTAGTAGAATCGAAATTGATTAAAGCTTTAGCTAATTCTATTTGCGTTTGCATAGAAACAGCACCGCAAATTTGGTTAACATCTTCAAGAACTACATTCCCCGGATTAAAGGAATAGACTTGATCAAGTAAAGATATCGCATCTCTTAATCCGCCTTCAGCGTAAGTTGCTATTTGTTTAATAGCGTCTTCTTCGATGATAATGTTCTCTTGAGCGATAATTTCTTTTAATTTAGCAATGATATCAATTGTGCTGATTGCTTTAAAATCAAAACGTTGGCATCTTGATTGAATCGTCGGTATTACTTTTTGTAATTCAGTGGTACAGAGAATGAAAATCACGTGAGCAGGAGGTTCTTCTAATGTTTTTAAAAGCGCATTAAAAGCCCCTTGGCTTAACATATGAACTTCATCGATTATGTATACTTTATATTTAACATAACCAGGAAGGTATTTAACCTTATCTCTTAGCTCTCTAATTTCATCAACGCCATTGTTGCTGGCTGCGTCAATTTCGATGACATCACTAATTGTTCCATCTTGAATACCTAAACAATTTTCACAAACATTACATGGATTTGCTGTTGGAGCGTTAACACAATTGACAGCTTTTGCGAGAATTTTGGCAATTGAAGTTTTACCAGTACCTCTTGGACCGCTAAACAAATAAGCATGAGCTACCTTATCGTTAGCTAATGCGTTTTTTAATGTTTGAGTAATATGTCGTTGCCCAGCAACTTCATTGAAGTCTTTAGGACGATAGGTTCTGTATAACGCTTTATAACTCATTGAATAGCCTCCAAAACATCGTAATTTAACACTTCTATTATACCTTAAAACGCTTGTTTATTCTATGGTTTTTTTAGATTCTCTAACGTAATCTATAACATATTGAATCGCTTTAAATTCTTGGGTTCCTTTTTTAAACTTTCGTTCAATTTTATTGATATTAAAGAGATCGCTTTCACCGTTAAGATATATTTGATAACCAATTTTTAAGCTCTCTTGAAACTTATCGTTAATTTGTAATCTTCGATAATCCTCGACCAAAAATTCGTTTGATTCTCTCATTCTTTTGGCGATTTCTTCGATGAATTTTTCTTCATAATTTACTTGTTTTTTCTTATTAAAAATCTTTTCCATTAAACTATCGCTACCATAATAAATTAAGATAAAAATCAGCGGTAAAAACCAAAGACTGACTAATTCCCCAACCGGAGTTGCGTCTTTTACAATTTTGTATATCGAATAACCGGCTACGGCTAAACTTAAAATTAAAAACATCAATAAGTAAAACTTGAATGGTTTCTTAAATTTTTTCATCTATATCACCTTTGTTATATTATACATTATTTTTTCAAAATATGGTAAAATATTGGTGGTGATAATAATGATCTATGATACAATCGTCGCAAAGACAACGGGCAATGGTACAAGCGCTATTAATATGATTAGAATATCTGGTAGCGAAAGTTTCGATATTGTCCAAAAAATATTTAAAGGTAGTATACTTAAAAATCAACCATCTCATACCGCTCATTACGGTTTTATTTATAATGGAAATGAGCAGATTGATGAAGTTATAGTTACTGTTTTTAAATCGCCAAAAACTTTTACCACAGAAGACACTGTAGAAATTACTTGTCATGGCGGAAATTTTATCGCTAACGAAATAATTAAACATTTAATCGCTAATGGCGCAAGACTTGCGGAAAAAGGCGAATTTAGTAAAAGAGCTTATTTAAATGGAAGAATCGACTTGACTGAAGCTGAAAGTATTATGGATTTAGTTAACTCAAAAACCATCAACCAATTAAAGATAGCGAACTCACAGTTAAAAGGCGATGTGTTGAATTTAGTGGATAACTTGCAAAACTCCGTATTGGATATTATAGCTAATATTGAAGTCAACATTGATTATCCGGAGTATGATGACGTTACCGAAATGACCAATGAAATCGTAATTCCCAACATTAAAATTTTATTGGAAAAAATAGAAAAAATACTACGCGAATCTTCAACGGGTCAAATTATCCGCGATGGAATAAAAACTGTGATTATTGGTAAACCTAATGTTGGTAAATCCAGTTTGTTAAACACATTAATAAAAGAAGATAAAGCAATTGTTACAGAGATTTCTGGGACTACAAGAGATTTAATTGAAGCTGAATTAAATCTAGATGGAGTTATTTTAAAACTAATCGATACAGCCGGTATAAGAATCACTGATGATATCGTTGAAAAAATCGGGATTGATAAAACAAAAAAAGCTCTTGAAGAAGCTGATTTGATTTTATTGGTTTTGGACCAGTCAACCAACATTACGGATATGGATAATGAACTCTTAGAAATCACAAAAAATAAACAAAGAATAATTATCGGCAATAAAATCGATTTAGGTTCAAAAATCAACTTGGTTAATGAACACATCATAAATATATCAGCAAAAAATAATATTGGCATTGATAAACTCTCTGAAGAAGTTAAGAAGTTATTCATCGATGAAAAGTTACTTGAAAGTGATTACACCATTCTTTCTAACACAAGACATATCGGCAAACTAGAAGAAACGAAAATAGCCCTTCTTCAAGCATTACAATCTGCCGAAGAACAGATACCCATCGACATGGTTGAAATTGATCTACGTGAGGCTTGGAGTAGTTTGGGCGAAATCACTGGCGATAATACTAGCGATGATTTAATATCGACACTCTTTTCAAAGTTCTGTTTGGGCAAATAATGTTTCATGTGAAACCATTAAGATAAGAGCGATGCATTTTGTGCATCGCTCTTTTAATATTTATCTAAAAAACTCACCTTTTCAGTACCGTCTTCGTAGTAACCGAGCACACTTGATAAATTGATATTTTCCGCGGATCTGAAAATATTTATATCGATATTTTCATATACTTTTCTCAACCCATTGATTAGGTTTTTCATTTCTTGTCGCTTTGAATCTATATTTCTTTCTTGGAAGAAACATCCTTTTGGATTTATTGTAAAACCATGGTATTTAATAAAGCGCTCAACGTCTTTTTCTTTAATAAAATACATCGGGCGAATCAATTCCAATCCTTCGTAGTTTTTTGATTTAGCTTTCGGGAGCATGGTTTTAAAAGTTCCTGTATAAAACATGTTCATAAGTGTAGTCTCAATAACGTCGTCAAAATGATGACCTAATGCCAATTTATTACAGCCCAAATCCTTGGCAGCATGATATAGAAATCCTCTTCTCATTCTAGCGCAGAGAAAACACGGAGCTTCCGGGCTCATTTGATTAGCTATTTCATAAACTTTAGAATCCTTAGTGATTTGTTCTATTCCCAGTTTTTTAAGGTTTTCCAAATGATCGTTTAAAAATTGATTGGAGAAGCCGGAATTCATCATCAGATATTTAATTTCAATGTTATTGTTATAATGAAGCTTGTATTCTTCAAACAGCGCAGCTAAAAGCAGAGAATCTTTCCCTCCGCTTAAAGCAACACAGATTTTATCATTATCTTCTATCAATTTATAATCATCTATCGCTCGTAAAAACCTTCCGAATAAGACGCTCTTGAAGGTTTTGTTTAAAGATTTAGATATATAATCCGAATAATTTTTATCTTTCATTTTTATCACCGAATATATAATATATGAAATGGCTAATTAGTTCAAAGTAATCGTAAATAATTTAATATAATCAAATATAATTTACGGTAATTGTTGATAATCTAATAAACATGTGATATAATTATTAATAAGATAAATATGTATTATAATGGAGGTTAGGCTATGAGTAAATTTGAGTGGGTTTCTAAAAAACCCTTGGATGATTTAGCAACACTTTACGAAGCGAATATTACTCTGAACAAATCAGCAACCAGTTATTTTGAATCAGCCTATGTAGTTCTTTTAGGTTTGGACAAAGATAACAAATTAATTGCGGTTAAACCGATTACTAAAGAAGCGGTTAGTATGAATTATGTCCCTGAAGAGCAAAGACATAATATTACGATTAAATCGAGTTACTCTAGAGTATGTAATAAATTATTTTTATCCGAAGTAATCGAATTACTTAATTTAGATTTTACAAAGAAAAATTCTTATAAATATAAAGCTCATTGGAATAAAAATGAAGGGGCTTTAATTATTGATTTGAATAAGGAAGAGGTGTAGTGATATGTTTCTAACTATTGACACACAAACCACTATGATTTTTATTTGGTTTGGGATTATCATCTTTACCGGAGTTATCGAAGCGATGACGATGGATCTATCCAGCATTTGGTTCGCTGTAGGGGCATTTTTCGCCTTAATTGTCGCTATCTTTTTACCTGATGTTATTTGGCTTCAAATAGTAGTTTTTATCATTTTCTCCGCAGCCTTATTATTAACATTAAGACCTGTTTTCAGAAGATATATTAAAAAGAATGAAATCAAAACTAATTCCGATTCCTTGATTGGCAAAACGGCTGTTTGTGTGAAACCAATCCTCGATGGAGAACGCGGTGAAGTAAAAATTGAAGGAAAAATTTGGACTGCTATAGCAAATGAAAACATTCAGGAACATGACAAAGTCACTGTTTTAGCTATCAAAGGCGTTAAATTGGTGGTTAAAAAAGAATAATGAGGGCTGGATTTTTCCGAAGACTGACATCGTCTTTAATCGACATAATGATTGTTTTTACAGTTATCTACTTAAGTTTTATCCTATTTGGCAGAACAATGTTACAAGATCAAATAGAAAATTATGATGAAATAAATACTGCTTATCAAGAAATAATGGTCGTTTATAACGATAATATGGCGGAAATTCAGAGAGATTACGAAGTGGCTAAGGAATTGGCTGGCGAAGATGAAGAATTGTTGTCAGCCGCTCTAGATAATTATTTGGAGCAATCTGATATCTTGAATGAACAAAATATTATCGATACTTCTCCTTACATGGAACCTTTAGGTATTTATTTCGCAGATGTTGTTTATTACTATATGTTTATCTTTTTATTAATTATGACTTTTTATAGTATTCTTGCGAAAGGTATGACTCTCGGTAGAAGAATCATGAAAATTAAATTGGTTGGACCAATTAATTACATGACTGTCTTCCTCCACGATATCGCCTTTAAATATTTGCTAGTTATTGTTTTAGTACCAATTAATGTGCTTTTTGCGGCGATGCTGCTTATGTTGATGATATTTATTGATATTGCATTAATCGCTGCAACTAGAAATAAATTAACCGTTAGAGATATGATTTCAAAAATTACCGTTGAAAGAACGGAATATAAATATTAATTAGGAGGATTTTTATTATGTTTATGCCAATGTTTTTAATATCAACAACCGCTATTATCGTTTTAGTGGCTTTGTTGGTAATCATTTTAGTTTATCTAGGAACTAGAATAAAAATTGTTCCACAAGCAGCTGAGTATGTAATTGAACGCTGGGGTAATTATTACACAACTTGGACAGCTGGTTTACATTTCCAAGTACCGTTCATCGATCGAATTAGGAGAACATATGACGCTAGAGGTATGGTTAGCGACGTTATCAACCTAAAAGAACAAGTTCTAGACTTCCCGCCTCAAGCAGTTATCACAAAAGATAACGTTACGATGCAAATCGATACTGTTGTTTTCTTACAAATTACCGATGCAAAACAATTCGTTTATGGTGCGGAAAATCCAGCGATGTTAATTGAACAATTAACCGCTACTACTTTGCGTAATATCATCGGTGAATTAGAATTAGACCAAACATTAACTTCTCGTGATTTAATTAATGAAAGAATGAGAGTTATTTTAGATGAAGCGACTGACCCATGGGGTATTAAAATTAACCGTGTTGAAGTCAAAAACATCATTCCACCTAAAGAAATTCGCGAAGCGATGGAAAAACAAATGCGTGCAGAACGTGAACGCCGTGAATCAATTCTTATCGCTGAAGGTAAAAAACAAGCTGCTATTCTTACCGCTGAAGGTGAAAAAGCCGCTAATATCTTAGAAGCCGAAGGTAAAAAAGAAGCTGCTATTCGTGAAGCTGAAGGTCGCGCAGAAGCGATTCTTAAAGTCCAACAAGCAACAGCTGAAGGTTTAAGATTGATTAAAGATGCTGGCGCTGATCACGCTGTATTGACTCTAGAAGCTTATAAGGCGATGGAAAACGTCGCTAAAGGTCAAGCGACTAAAATTATTATTCCTTCAGAATTATCAGGCGTAGTAGGTTTAGCGAGCGGATTAATGGAAGCTTTAAAGGAACCAAAAACTACTAAATAGTGCATTTTATTTTAAAGAAAAAAGCTCAAAATCAAATTTGAGCTTTTTATTTTGTTTAGAAATCACATTTTTTCGGTGTTCGAGGGAAAGGCAATACATCTCTAATATTATCAATACCAGTTACATACATTATCATTCTTTCTAATCCCATACCAAATCCAGCATGTTTACAGCCGCCGTATTTGCGTAAGTCTTTATACCACCATAAATCTTTATCATCAATACCCAACTCACTGATTCTTTTTTCAAGGTATTCTAATCGTTCTTCTCTTTGCGATCCACCGATTAATTCACCTGAACCAGGAACTAAAAGGTCCATCGCCGCAACAGTTTCACCGTCATCATTTAAGCGCATATAAAAGGCTTTAATATCTTTTGGCCAATCAATAACAAAGACCGGACCATCAAAAAATTTAGTTAAGAATTTTTCATGTTCTGTAGCTAAATCTTGTCCCTGGAGAGGTTTTACTTCAAAATCTTTACTATTCGCAAACAAAATGTCAATTGCATCTTTATGAGTTACTACGGAGAATTTAGAGTCTATAACTTTTTTAAGTTTAGCAACTAATCCTTTTTCAACAAATTGATCAAAGAAATTAAGTTCGCTTTCGCATGAGGCAAATACGTCTTTTATGATGTATTTAACCATTGCTTCAGCTAAAACCATGTCGTCTTTTAAATCCGCAAAGGCTATCTCTGGCTCAATCATCCAAAATTCAGAAGCGTGTCTCGTTGTATTAGAATTTTCCGCTCTAAAGGTTGGTCCAAAAGTGTACACATTCTTATAAGCCAATGCGTATGCTTCAGCTTGTAACTGCCCCGATACAGATAGATTAGCTTTTTTTCCAAAGAAATCATTACTGTAATTGTCTTCTGGTTTCTTATTTCCTAAAGTAGTAACTTGAAACATTTCGCCGGCACCTTCAGCGTCGCTTGCCGTAATAATCGGAGCGTGTAAATAAACAAATCCTTGTTCTTGAAAGAATTTATGAATAGCGAATGAAACGACTGATCTAACGCGAAAAACTGCATTGAAAAGGTTGGTTCTCATTCTTAAGTGGGCGTTTTCTCGCAAAAACTCTCTACTATGTCTTTTTGGTTGTATAGGGTAATCATCCAAACTGTCACCTTCTAAGATGATTTTGTTGGCTTTTATTTCAAAAGGTTGTTTTAACTCTGGGGTTAAAACCAGTTTACCTTTCACGTTTATCGAAGAACCAACTCTAAATTTAGAAACTTCTTTAAAGTTTTCTAAAACCGCTGCTTCATAAACAACTTGTACCGTTTCAAAAACAGTTCCATCATTTAAATCAATGAAACCAAATTCTTTCTGAGAGCGATTGTTTCTAACCCAACCGTTAATTTCCACTTCTTTATCTTTATATCCGACGTAATCTAGATATAATTTTTTAATTTCTATCGCCATAAAAAATCTCCTTTTAAAATTCTTTTTCTAATATCTTCTGGATATTTCTCAATTGCATATCTTAACATTGTTCTTGGCATAATATTGTAATTAATTTCGAGATATTCCGTGAGTGTTTCTAAGTCCCTTTTGCCAAGTTCTCTTAACATCCAACCACAAGCCTTATGTATTAAATCGTGAGAATCTAGGATTAAGTTATCGACAATGTCTAAAGTAATAGATAATTCTTTCTTATCGATTAAGTACCATGTAGCAACAATACTAACTCTTTTATACCATAAATTAGTAGCGAGCGAAAGTTCATAAAGTAAAGAATAATCTTGAACGTTATATAAATATCTTCCTAATATATTTGAAGCTGAACAATCAACTAAATCCCAGTTATTAACATAATCCAAATGACTTAGATAGATATTAACTATTTCTTTTTGCTTTTCAAGATTCGCGCTTTTCATTTGATAACTCAAAATTAATAACGCAAAGAGGCGATGTTCATGAATTTTATGAGTCAATAAATCTAAGATTTCCTCATTAGTTATTTCACTATGATATTTTTTTACAAGCAATCTTAATTCCGGTAAATTGATACCGACAAAATAATCTTCTTCACCCAAAACATAACTTTTTTTGTGAAATCTTGTCGTATTTAACGGTTCTTGATAAGTATATAGTGATTTTAATTCATCTAATAACACTTTTTCCACCTCGCTTTTATAAATAAAAAACGTCCTTTTTATCAAAAAAGGACGAATTAATTCCGTGGTACCACCTTAGTTCTAGTTAAATAACTAGCGCTCGAATGTCTTTAACGCAGGACTTACGTACAGTTCTACTTCGTTCTTCTGTCTTTCATGGGCGTTTTTCGAAATAAGATTTATTCTGAGGCTTTCACCGTCCCTCATTCGCTAAAATAAATGTTTATTCTACTCTTCCAATCATCAATTTATTCTATTATAACACATTTGTTTTCTTTGTAAAGTTAGCCTTTATCTTTCACAAGTAAATAATGTCGAAACACCTTGATCATCGATAATATTTATGATACCTTGTCCTAAAAGTTCAGCTGTTGACAACTGAGTTAATTTAGGAAATAACTTTTCTATTGGTAATTCAATTGTATTGGTACAAATAACTTCTTTTATTGGTGCTTCCATCAATAAATCGGTCGCATTTTTAGAAAATACAGGGTGAGTACAGCAAGCGTATATATCTTTAGCGCCAGCTTCGGCTAAAGCATTGGCTGCAGCAAAAATCGAACCGGCTGTATCAATCATGTCATCAACGATGACACAGGTTTTACCTTTAACTTGACCGATAATGTTCATTACTTCGGCGACATTTGGTTCTGGACGCATTTTATCGATTATTGCGATCGGTGATTGCAAGGTATTAGCTAAATCTCTAGCTCGAGCAACACCACCATGATCTGGAGAAACTACGCAGACGTTTTCTAGATTTTTACTTAAAATGTAATTAGAAATAATTGGCATACCGCGGAAATTATCAATCGGTATATCAAAGAAACCTTGAATTTGCGGAGCATGAAGATCCATACTAATTACTCTTGTCGCTCCTGCAACTTCTAGTAAATTAGCAACCAATTTAGCGGAAATAGGTTGTCTCGCTTTAGCTTTTCGATCTTGTCGAGAATAACCATAGTAAGGAATTACCACATTTACTTCTCTAGCTGAAGCTCGTTTTAAAGCATCAATCATGATTAACAATTCCATAATATGTTCGTTTACAGGATTGCAGGTTGATTGAATAACAAAAACCTTATGTCCTCTAACTGTTTCAGGAATATTAATATTAATTTCACCATCAGCAAAGTGAGTAACCTCACATTTACTTAAAGGTATGCCGATAAAATCAGCAATATCTTGAGCTAGTTGTGAGTTAGAACTTAATGCAAATAATTTTACTTTAGAACCATGAAAAACAGCCATAACAAACCATCGCAATCCAAATCAATTGCTTTCCTTTCCTATTACTTCTTTATTCAATTCTATTATACAACATAAAAGTTAAACATAAAAGAATGATTTTTTTATAAACAAAAAAAACACTGACTATTCGTCGGTGTTTTTGTCTTCTTCGATATTAATCTCTGGTAATCCCTGAAAAGTTTCTAAAACCGCTTTTTCAATCATTGACCTAGTCTCACTGTTGATTGGGTGGGCAACATCTTTATAGTCGCCACTTGGCATTTTGCGGCTTGGCATAGCAACGAACAAACCATTCTTCCCCTCAATGATTCTTAGTTCATGAACCACAAAGCAGTTATCAATAGTAATGGCAGCTACCCCCACTAATCGATTGTCTCCGTTGATTCTTTTCGCACGTACCTCTGTTATCTTCACACTACCACCTCTTTGGCAAATTATATCATGTTTATTTTTAATAATTCAATAGGGTGGACATAAAATTATAAAAAATTATGTATTTTTATCAGGAATTCATCTTTGAAGTCGTTAATAAAGCCAGAAAAATCTTCATTTCGTTTAATAATTTTCACATAGCTAGATCCAGAACCAGTCATAATTAGGCCAGAACTTCCTAATTTATCGACTAAAATTTCCTTAAAATTTTTCATAAATGAATAATTTTCAACAACAATATCTTCTAAAGAGTTGAAAATATTATTTTTTAGTTTTTCAATATTGTTGTTATAAACGTAATCTTTAATAGCACTAATATCTCTAGTTAAAACCCCATTTTTATCAACTAGATCAAATACATCTTTTGTGCCAATAAATTCTAATGGATTTATTAGTAATAATTGGTAATCGCTAAAGTCTAGAGCAACTTCTTCAATCACTTCGCCGATTCCGCTTACGAAGGCGGTTTTATCGAATAAACAATATGGGATATCTGCACCAAACATCATACCGATATCAATCATGTTTTCCAGTGTTAAGTTTAGGTTAAACAGTTTACTTATTCCTTTAATTACCGCAGCGCTATCAGCCGAATTGCCTGCCAATCCCGCCCCGAAAGGTATTTTTTTGTCGATTTTAATTTCTAACCCTGATTGTATATTATAGTTTCTGATCATATATTTCGCTACTTGAATGACAATGTTTTCTTGGTTTGACAAAAACAGATCATTAGATTTGATAATGACGGTTTCCGGAACATCGATTTTCTTAAACTCCAGCACATCGCAGAGATCAATTTTGGTATTTAACATTTCTAAAGAGTGATATCCGTCTTTTCTTTTGCTCGAAACATTTAAAAATAAGTTTACTTTAGCATACGCTCTTTCTTCAATCATTCTTTTACCATCTCTTTTCTTTCGATAAATTGTCTGTAAATTAAGACGCGCCAACCGATTAGACTAACGACCATAGCCCCGATGGAACCAACAATTAAGTCAAGCATAGTATCCATTAGCCCGTAAGGCTGAGGATAAATTAAACTTTCGTTTATCCATTGATATCTTTGCATATTTCTTGATGTGTCATTACTTATGTTGTAGGCTATTGTATCAACTGCGAATTCATAGAATTCCC
>DIGC01000014.1:19295-21146 GCA_002419445.1 Caryophanales bacterium UBA5732 | reverse complement strand
TCATATCGCAATCGCACAATATTGTCAATAATCAAACTCTCTATTACTTAAACCAAACAAGAAAAAAAGCCAAACTTAATTGGCTTTTAAAAATCTAATTTATCGATTTTAAAGAAAAATTCAACACCATTATTAACATTTTTAACGCCAAAATCATATCCTAAAGTCTCGAGTATGGTTCTAACTATTGATAGGCCTAATCCTTGTCCGCCATATGCTCTCGTTCTAGCTTTATCAATCTTATAAAAACTTTCCCAGATATTGCCTAATTCAGACTCAGGAATCGCAACTCCAGTATTCTTGACCGCAACTAAAACCCCGCCTTGGCCGTCAAGATTCGTCGTTATTGAAATAATTCGCTCGCCATCGATATGATTAATGGCGTTAGAGATAAAGTTGCTTAAAACTGATTGTAGTTGCTCATAATCAGAATTGACAGTTATATCTTCAATAACTAGATCTAGACTAATGTTTTTTTCTTTGAATACCAATGCGAATAATTTAGAAGTATCTTCTATCAAACTTTTTATGGAAAACTCAGTAAACTTAAATTCTTTCTTTCCGCTTTCAATTTGCGACATATTTAAAAGTTCATGAACTAAATTATTCATTTTGTTAGTCTCGTCGAGAATAATTTCAATATATTCTTTCTTTGTTTCATCGTCGAGATTACTTAACTTAAGCGCTTCACTATATCCCATTATCAACGATAAAGGCGTTTTTAATTCATGAGATGCATTCGCTACGAATTCTTTTCGCATTTGATCAATTTTATTTTTATATAAGATTTCTTTTGCGAGTTTGTCGTTGCTTAATTGCAATTCCTTAATCGCAATCTCAAGTTGCGAACTCATCTTATTGATGCTATATGCCAAATCGCCGATTTCATCATCGGTAGTAACCTCAATCCGATGAGAAAAATCTAGTTTTGAAATTTCATCTGCGACGCGATTAATCTCTAAAATTGGGTTGGTAAAGCGATAACTTAAAAAATACATCGTTAATCCGGCAATAATCATAAAGATAAATCCCACTAAAATAGTGAAAGAGTTAAAAATTCTTATACTATCTTGAATAGAATTGAAGGTAATGGTAGCGATATAAAACAGGTATGGACCTGTTTGGCTTTCTGTCGCCACAAACAAACCCAACATTTGATAATTTTCGTGAAAATTAGCTACTTCTGAATTAAAATCCATAAAGTAAGCGTCATAATTATCATCAATATTAATTGGTTTACCAAAGTTTAAATCTTCGTTATCGGCATTACTTAAGTTATAATCGATGATAATTCGCGAAAGAATTTCCGAAGGAATATTAAACTCACTGCCATACAATCTATCATATAAGTTAGGATACTCAAAAAAATCATCCACTTGAATGTTTTCCGGTATTTCTACATTTTGAACTAAAATCTGAATGCTTAGATTATATCGACTTTCAATCTCTAGCATTTCATTTGGTAAATTAGAATCTAGAATATCTATTTCTTTTATCTCTTGAAATGCATCAACTAAAGAATTTTCACGGTTATTAATATAATAACTTCTTAGAAATGTGTTATTTAAGATGATTAATGCGACAATGAAGCCTAAAATTATTCCATATGTTAAAAGAAATAATTTCGATCTAATTGTCGATTTCATTTTCGATATCTAAACGATACCCAATACTTCTTACGGTCGAAATGTAATAGGAATAATCACCTAACTTTGACCTTAGTTGTTTTACGTGAGTATCGACTGTCCTTAAATCGCCAAAATAATCATAATTCCAGACAGCGTTAAGAATTTTATCGCGAGTAAGCGCTAAGCCTTTATTATCGATAAAATATCGCAATAATTCAAATTC
>DIGC01000014.1:15240-19173 GCA_002419445.1 Caryophanales bacterium UBA5732 | reverse complement strand
ACATAATCGTCAGCTCCGAGTTTGAAACCTTTAAGTTGATCATATTCGTCGCTTCGAGCCGTTAACATTACAACCGGAATCGTCATGTATTCCCGAATTCTCTCTAAAACGTACCAACCGTCATACTTTGGCATCATTACATCAAGAATCACTAAATCAACTTTTTTTCCACTTTCAAAAAGGATATCCAAAGCTTCTTCGCCATCTCCGGCTTCTAAAACCTTATATCCTTCTCTAGCTAAAAATTCCACCAAAAGCTTTCTGATTCTAAACTCATCGTCAACAATTAAAACATAAATATTTTTCATATGTTCATCACATCCTTATTAAAATAAAATTCAATATACCAAGCAAAGGGGGAGAGGTATATCGAATTAGATAGTATTATACACCCAAATTATGAAGTTTTAGTGATAATTATAGGTGTTACAAAAAGAATGTAACACCTATGTTTAAGTAATCTATTTAGTTATCTTCGCGCTTATAAGAGTAGTAATTGTAGTAATCGCGGTTTTGTTTAACATCGATATTAGAAAGTACAGCTCCAATAACATTGGCATTATTTTCTTTAAGTTGTTTTAAGGCGAGTTTTGCTTGATCTTTCTTTGTCTTTTTATAAGACACAATATAAATTACACAATCGACCAAATTACTGATAATCAATGCGTCAGTTACCGTTAGAACCGGAGGAGAATCAACGATAATATAATCGTATATTTCTCTCATCCTCTGAATCAAATCACTTATTTTCTTTGATTGCAAGATTACATGAGGTGATGACAATGCATTTCCAGTTAATAATAAATCAACTTTAGAATCATCTTTAACAATTAAATCTTCAATTTGAGTTTCATTGACAATATAATCGAATAATCCTAAATCATTAATCTTATGAAAGGCGCGATGTATTTTAGGCCTTCTTAAATCAAAGTCAAGAATTAATACTTTTTTCCCTCGTTCAGCGTAAACAGAAGCTAAGTTAATAGCTGTCGTTGTTTTACCATCTTCTGGAGTAGCTGAAGTGATTTGCATTACTTGATAAGGTTTATCAATACTGCTTATTCTTAAATTTAATTCTAGTTTTCGATAAGCTTCTGCTTGAGGAGAATTAGGTGTTTCAATAACGACGTTTTTATATTCAAAAACTTCCATTTAATCCACCAACTTTCTTTCTTTGATAGTACCAGGTACCGCAGCTAAGACTTTAATGTTTAAATGACGTTCTAATTCTTCAACATTTTTATATTTATTATTAAAGAACTCTTTAACAAAAACGACGCCTAAGGCAAGAATGCCACCAAGTAACCCGCTTATAATGACATTTAAAGTTTTATTAGGTGAAGAAGGTGCCGCAGGCAATAAAGCGGGATCCATAACTTTTAATTTATTTTGTAGAAAAACATAAGGATTTTCTTCTTCATTCGCAATTTCGATTGCATTATTAACTAAAGTATTCGCTATTTCTTGAGCCAGTTCCGGAGAAGAATACTTAACTGATACATGAAAAATTAAAATTTGCGATACAGTTGAAATCGAAACGGAATTTTTTATAGTAGCGATTGAAACGCCATTTAATTCAGGAATATCATTTATAGCGCTCTGTATTACCGTATTAGAAACAATAAATTCCTTGAAAGTTCCAATCAAGTTATTCGCAATTACGATTGCGGATTGTTCATTAGTACCAGCAGCTTCTGCGTCGACCTGTACAATTAATGATGTGGTAGCGGTATATGAAGGTTTAACGACCGAGAAAGTATAGACTACACCTATTACAACCACCCACATCGTGATGATTAAAATCAAAGCTATGTTATTCCAAACAATCCTAAATAAATCCTGAAGACTGATTCCTTCAGATTCTTCAAGTCTGCTTATATCACTGTATTCATTCATAGTTATTCTCCTTGTTATGTGTTATCCCTAATATTATATAATAAGCCTTTAAATAAAACAACTTGTAAAAAACTATCTATTTATTGCGATTAGAAGTACAACTATTCCAAAAATAAAATTATATATATAGAAAAAATCTAGTTTGCCTTTTCTAAATGATATAAAAACAAATTTAAGTGCAAAATAAGTAGTGACTAAACTAACGAGAAAGCCAATTGAATAATATATATATGACAAATAGCTAGTAGCATCAAAATTTGACATCATGATAGAAAAATTAAAATCGGCTGTTAACAACAAATAAAAAATCGAGGCAAAAGAAATCGGTATCAACATCATAAAAGCAAACTTCAAAGCTGAATCTAAAGATAATTTTCTATTGACTCCCGCAGCAGTAACCACTCCTAGTCGACTTAAGCCCGGAAAGAGAGCGAAAACTTGCATTACACCGATGAAAAAAGAATCTTTTGCAGAAAAATCTCTATTTACATGAAATGTCGTTTGGTTCCTGACAGCAAATAAAATAGTTGCAGTCAGCAAAGCCCCGACGCCAACAAAAATCAATGGATTATCGTCATAGATGTCTTGAATAAAATAACTAACGAAAAACCCGATAACCATTAATGGTAAAATTCCAATCAAAACATTTCGTAAATAACAAAAATTCTTTTTCACGCTTTTTTCACGATTTTTCTTAAAAACATATAAATATAAATCAACCAAATATACTTTCAAATCTTTTCTCAAATAATAAATTATCGAAATTATCGATCCTAAATTCAATGTGATTAAAAAGAGAACACTATTATCTATATCAGTATTAAACATTTCCTGAGCAAAGGTTACGTGACCACTTGATGATATCGGTAAAACTTCGGTAACACCTTGGATTAACCCTAGGACTATATACTTAATTATTTCAATAAATATTTCCATATATTAGCCCCTTTCCATCATTTAGATGATGAATAACAATATCGCCAACAGACCGACAGCAAAACAATAATAACTAAAATATCTTAATTTACCGCTTTTAAATATATTAAAAATCAATTTATATGCTATATAAGTCGCAATCATCGCTGCTAAAAAAGCAAACAAGTAATATGTGTATTGCACTCCAGATATTGAAGATCCTTCTTGAATCAATTCAACAACTAATAACCCTGTAGTAGCTATTGAAATAAAAATATACATTAAAAAGGAAAAGTTTAAAGCGGATGAAATTCCGTTTCCTCTTTTTAAAGCCGTCGATGTCGTCATCCCCGAACGAGAAATTCCCGGAACAATCGCGAACGCTTGTGCAAGACCGATAAACAATGTATCTGTCCAACTAATGTTTGTTTCTGCTTCGCTGAAGTTATCAGCGCTAACATAATAGATTACAGTCGCTGTAATCAATAATCCAATTCCTGATACTAGTATAGCATAATTTGCTAAACTTTCTTCAAATATCTGCTTGAAAAATAGACCAAAGATTCCCGCAGGAATACATGCAATTAGAACTTTTAAAAGATAAATTAAATTAACATAATTATCTTTTCTTTTTGATTTTTTAAAGATATAAACGAAAAATGATTTACTTAGTTCAAGTAATCTCTTGAAATATATGATAATAAAGGTCGCTAACGACCCGGTATTTAGTAATATTAAAAATATGATGTTGTCGTCGGATTCAAGCCCAATCAGCGCTTTCACTAATTCAACATGTCCGCTAGAAGATATCGGTAAAACTTCAGTAATACCTTGTACAATACCCAAAAAGATATGTTTAAGGAATTCAATAATGCTAAAATCCAAGCAAAGCACCCCCGTTTATGATAAAAGAAAAAGCTTTACTAAATATGTTGGTTTTTCCCTTTTCGTAAATTATTATTTAAACTCGCTCATCCATAACCCGTGAATATTGCAGTACTCATATACTTTTATTGCTTTAGAAAAATCGACATAAAATTCTGCATATGGTTGTTCTTCCGGTTTGAATGTTTTAATATAATATTTGTCGCCATTTTCAATGAAAATCCATTGAATGAAGTG
>DIGC01000014.1:14557-15221 GCA_002419445.1 Caryophanales bacterium UBA5732 | reverse complement strand
TCGCTAATTTTAGAAACTACAGGTAGATGTTTTTCGTTACCTTCTTCAGATTTTTTAGGTTTAAGTAAAACCATCTCTTGATTGCAGCAAACTAAAGTAGAATCAACTGGATAAGTATAGCAAATACGTTTGCAGATCTCACAAAAATAAATATTCATAACTTAATCCTCCTTTTTTTCTTTAAATAAATATTATCACAAAATCATAAAAATTAAAATATAAAATCTGCAAAATAGTAATTATGGTTGTGAATATATCCTTATTAATTTTGATTTTTTAAATAAAGGATAAAAATAAAACGGAAACATCTTTTAAGAAGTTTCCGTTTATCAAACTAATAAATTAAATTAATTGTTATTCCACTGTCATAATGTCTTGAATTTCAACCATTATTTCATCTATTCTCGTCTTGTTAGCAGTTGTTAAATTAGTATAGTCAAATCCAGCTACTTCAGCATCAATAGTATCAATATAGTCAAGTAAGTCTGAAACTAAACCAGGATAAGTTTCTAATCCAGCATCGGCAAATACATCAGCTCCGAAAAGAATTACGACTTCAGCAATAATTGCATCTAAGTTAGCACGATTAGCACTTGTCATATAAATGCTATAAGCGTCGATTACAAAAGCGAATTGGAAATAATTTGCTTCTTCAGTATGAATT
>DIGC01000014.1:14160-14465 GCA_002419445.1 Caryophanales bacterium UBA5732 | reverse complement strand
GCGTCAATAGCTGTGACTGTATCATTTATTTCTGTGTATGTAGAACCTTCCATAATGAAATTAATAGACATTTTGTAAGCTTCAATGAGTAATCCTCTGACTTCTTCAAAATCAGCTTGTGAACGTCCGCTAACTATTGCGTTCAATAGATAAGCTGCTTGATCCATAATTTGGAATTGATAAATAGTACTGTAATAATCATATTCATCCCAATCTTGCATTTCCCAAGATAAAGCCCAGAATCCATCTTCATATTCTTGCATTTCAGCAACTATCATTAAGATTTCGCCTTCGGATGCTACAAA
>DIGC01000014.1:0-14136 GCA_002419445.1 Caryophanales bacterium UBA5732 | reverse complement strand
TCAAATGACAAGAATGACAAATCGCTAATTGGTGAAAAATCTTGTTCGCTTAAAACGTCTTCCATCATTGCGATTGCATCGTTATACATAAGTTCTTTTTCTTCATCAGTATATACCGCATCAATTTCATCAAGTAAAGTTTCATTTTCTTCTAAGAAATTATCGAAATAGGTAATTACCAATGTCGCAACTTTAGCTTGAATTGTATATTCAGAATCATCACTAGTTCCGATAGCTTTAAGTTCTGTAAAAAATTCTAAATCAAGGTTGTCGACGAATTTGATATATGCGTCAAATGACAATAACATTGTTCCTGCCATTTTTTCAGGGTATACCACTGTGCCTACTGATTCAACACCTTCGATATTTTCTAATAAACCAGCTAATGAATTAAGAGTGTTAATTACAAGTACAAGTTCTGATTGAAGAGGCATAGTTTCCGTTAAAATATTAACTATTTCATCTTTGATAAGAACAACTTCTTCAACGTTTAAATCTTCAATACCATCAGTTTCAGATAAATTGGTAATTTTTGTCACTAAGTCAGCTGTAACAATTTCTTCAATGCTCATAACATATTCAAAAACAAATAGAATTGTTTTGATGACATTATCTTCAGATTCAGCTAAAGTTGTTTTTAATTCTGTCAACATGTCGACTTGATTTGTATAATCATCAACCATGTTTTGATAGTCGCCCCAATAATCATATCCACCATCAATCATTACTTGATAATAATTAATGTCTGATTGTAGGCTAGCGATTTGTTCGTCTAGCAAATCAGGTAACATTGTTTTAACCAACGCAGAAATGACTGCTTCAATGTTAACCATTGAATCCATCATTGTGTCGATAGCTGTGTAAGCATCGTTAGGATTTTCAATAGTATCAGTGGTTTCACCAAAAGTTTGTAGAGCATCTACCATAGCTTCAAATTCAGAAGCTAACATCCCTTTGTTTACTAGTTCTTCAGCGAATTCATCAGTTAATGGCATTTCACTAGTAGAAACAGCTAATTTCATGGCAGCTACTTCTTCAGTTTTATTTTCCATATAAGCGATTGAAACGCTAGGTTCAGAATCTTGCATTCCTCTTGGAGCAACAGTAACTACTGTGAATATCAGTCTTGATCCTTCTAGACTAGAAAAGTCGTAAGAAGTTGTTTTAACAGTTTTGACTTTTTCTCCATCAACGTAAACATCATATTCTGCTGCATCTGTAACAGCGTTCCAATTTAATGTTTTTCCGTCGATAGATAAATTGGTTGGAAACGCAATTTGTTCATCATAACTTATCTCGACTTCAGAACTATCGTTGTTACAAGCAACAAATCCGAATACCGCAAACATCATGATAAATAACAAAAATAATTTTTTCATTCTTTCCTCCTAAATTATTGATAATTATGTCTTCAAAAAAAATTTTGAAGTTAATATTATCCTTTGTTATATTATAATACGAAACAATAAACTTTACAAACAACATTGCAATTTTTCCTTAAAAATCACTGTTTTGAAGTATTAAAAGGCATATACTGATATCTTTTTGTTTTGCTAAGCAATTCTAATTTCTTCACTCAATGATAAATTCTTTATCTTTAGGTAATAATATACATAACTGATGAGCAAACTAATGAAAATAAGTAGATATGAAATACCAGTTACATAAATGTTTGCTTTCAGTTCTTTGTAATAATCAAAAAACAGTAAAGTGTATCTTAAGTATTTCGATAATATAAGTACCTCAATTAATCCGACAAAAGCAAGAACCGTAAAAAGAATCAAAAATTCTTTGAAAAGATTATGTCTGTTTTGCTTGTCGCTAATACCTAAAACTTTGATTTTAGAGTAATCATTTTTTAACGAATGAAATTTAAGTAAAGTGTTATTAAAAACAACAAACATAAAACTTAAAACAATAAAAATAGTTATTACTGTAAAAAGAGCTAAAACACTACCGGCACGATCCAATTGTTTTTCTACTTCAGCCTGTCCGTCAATAAGATAATACATCTGACTACCATATGCTTCTATTAACGTATTAATAGTTGCCTCAGAATCATCTGAATTAATCATAATTGCATTATATTTTAGAGAATAATCATCTAATTTATCAACTAAATTAGTATACGCAAATTGGTCAAAATCAGTATTAATAAATCCGCCGATAACAAAGCTAATATCTCTTAAATCAGGAGATAAATTCATTTTAATTGTGTCTCCTGGTAAAAGATTATAAACAATCTCATAAGATTTAGGCAAAAGAATATAAGGCAACTCATGATCTGAATATATTTCACTAACCGTTACGTCATATCCATAATATCTATTGAAATCATGATTATCAATCGAGACAAACATTTTTATCAAAAACCCATCATCTTCCTCATTAATTTCAATCAAAACATTTTGGTAAATTAATGCAGGATTGACATCCGAAATATTAAAACCTGATATCTCATTTATTAAGCTGTCATCATAGTCATAGATATTTGTCATGACGATATCGAATTTATTATCACCTCTAACTTCTTCTATTTGATCGGAAATAAAAAATCTTACAGTCAACATTACCGTGACTACAATCAAAGCGATGAATATTACATTTAAGGCCTGATGAATGTTTTTGTTATCAATCATATGTTTTGTATTAAACAAAGCAAATGATTTTTTTCTTTTACTTAATGCTTTTGATATTACTTTTAAAATAATTATCAATAAATTCAAACTAATATAAAAGGAATTAGCAACGATAACCAAAGCGTCAACTTTTAAAGAAAAAGGTTTAAAAATAATTGTAATCAAGAAAATTATAATTGAAAAGAATAATGAAACATAATTAAATTTGGCTAAAACATAACGCTTATCTTTAATTTTTTCAACAGAGTTTTTCTGATAATGTTTTTTTATCAAAAATGTATTCTTAATAAATATCAGCGAAGATATTATTAAAAGACTAATTAATAAAATAAATGGGTCAACCAAAATAAACTCGTTTATTCCATAAATGTTTCCGCCAATGTTTACAACGATATGTGACAAAATCACACCGATTAAAAAACTAATTAATACATATAATGCCCACTGATAATAGCACACTTTATAACCTAGTTTTTTATTATCGCCTAAAGTTTCAAAAACACCAATTTCTAGGTAAATGTCTCGTAACACAATTAGAAATAGAGAATTAAGAACTATAACTAATGATACCAAAACAATCATTCCCGCTAAGGCAATAGTTGAAATATATTCATTAATGAGACCTTCAATTCTTTCTTCATCGACTACTAATCTAATATTGTAATTCTGATAAGTAGAATCACTAATTAATAAATTATAGGTATCTTCAATATTATTAGTCTTGATGAAAATCTTATTACCAAAATTATCTAAATAGTCTAAATCATATACTTTATTAAGCAAAGCAGATTTTTCAACAAAGAATGAATCTCCATAAAAGGCACCATTATCATTAATAATATCAATCACTTCATATTCGTACTCACCTGACAAAATATAAAAAAATACTGAGTCCCCGATATTTAAATCATATTTATCCGCAAATGATTTCGTTATTATAGTCTGGTCGGAATCAATATTTACATCAATATCCATAAATATTTCGAATTCATGTTCTAATGATGAGAACATGTTAGCATAAAACATTTCATCATCTTGTTTAGAAACAACTTGAAGGTTGAAAAAAGCTAAAGCATATTCAATATCTTCATAATCTTCTATCAAGGATCTCTTATTAATAAAACGGGCAGGTGAATACTCATCATAGCTAATAACGATGTCAATATTAGGATACATGTTCTGCGATTCTTTTGTGAAAATATTTCTATAAATCCCTTTAATTCCTAACATCATCATAAATATAGCAAAAACAAGTGATAATGTGACCATTATCACCGCTGTTGTCTTCTTATTTGCGTTAACATTTCTTTTCGCTAATAAAAGAACAAACTCATTTTTACTCAATAAATTCACCATCAATTAAAGTTATAGTTTTACTGCAATATTTTAAATAATCTTCATTATGAGTTACCAAAATAATTGTGATGTTTTTTTCTTGATTAAGTTTTTTAAGCAGTTCCATAATTTCTTTACCCTTTTTTTGATCAAGATTACCAGTCGGTTCATCAGCAAAGATTATTTTAGGATTATTTACCAAAGATCTAGCGATAGCAATACGTTGTTGCATCCCGCCGGATAATTCGTTTGGAAAATAATTTTTATAATCGTACATATCAACTAATTTTAATAGTTCATTAATTTTTTCTTCATCAACTTTATCGGCAATCACATTAGCTAATAAAATATTTTCATAGGCGGTAAGATTGGGAATTAAATTATAAAATTGAAAGATAAAACCAAAGTGATTTTTGCGCAAATCAGATATCTTATCATCATCCATACCCTTAATGTTTTCGCCTTCAATCACTATTTCACCGCTATCAATATTTTCCAGCGAACTTAAGCAATATAACAATGTAGTTTTTCCTGATCCCGAAGGACCTACTATACCTAAAAAATCTCCTTCATTAACTTGTAAGGAGATATTCTTTAGAACGTGAGTTCTGTCTTTACCTTGTTTATAAAATTTATTTAATTTGTTAACATCGATTAAAATCAAAGTTCATCACAACTTTCATTAATAAGATAAATAAATAATATCATTATCTAGCGCTTATTTCAATGTTAAAAGAAAAAACCCAAGAATTTGGGTTTTAATCTTTTACTTTACATTTTATATGATTTGATTCGTATTTTAACCAGAAAAATCCAATGATAATCAACAATAGTGCAAACAACTTATACGGTAATCCAGCTAAAGGCAAAGCCGCAACGGCGAAGGTAATTCCAATGGTAGAAAAAAACGCAATTACACATGAGGTGCAACCATAGGTCAACATGCCAAATACTACCGCCAGGCTGGATACAAACGAGCCTTTACCTTCTTTACCAGTAAGTTTCACCAAAGCTGTAGATATATTCCACATAAACGCACTGATGAAAGCCATTATAATATTTAGAAGCACATTTCCGATGACAAGAAATAATCCATATTCAAGAATCATTCCAGAATAACCGACATTCAATTGATCAAGCAAAGTATAAAGACCCAAAAAGACAACGAACACAATCGCACCTTGAATTATATACTTCTTCTCTTTTTGCATTGACAAAATGGTTGAAAACATAATAATCACCTCTGATATTCAGTGAAAATTATACCATACTAAAAATATTCTTCATAAAAAAATGCTTACAGAATTAGTTTTATCGTATTATCAAAAACCTTCTTAACCTCTTTATAGGCCATAGAGTTATTAGATAAAAACCGGCCTTCATTAATACTTTTAATTATTTCATCATGATATCCGATTTTACCAACAAAATCATATTTATTTGTATGAACGAAATCAATTATTTCTTTTGTTAATTCTTTATTTAAATCATATTTATTTATACAAACAGCTATCTTGAGCTTAAAACTGTTCGCTGTTTTGATAATTCTTTTTAAATCGGAAATACCGGATTTCGATGGTTCAGCGACTAGAAGAATTAAATCAACACCAGACATTGATGCTATTACAGGACATCCTATCCCTGGAGGTCCGTCGTAAATTACGAAATCGTTTGGTTTGATATAGTCTTGAATTTGTTGCTTAACCTTTGTGACTAATAGGCCAGAATTCCCACTACCCATATTTAATTTAGCGGTTGAAAATATTTTATCTTCTTCATAGAGCATAATTTCTCCATCTATAGATTTAACAAAATCAATAGCTTTCACAGGGCAAACATAATTACAAACCCCACAACCTTCACAAAGATTTTTCACGATTGTATATTGATTATTTTCAAAAGATATTGCGTTAAATTTACAACTGTCTTTACATAATCCGCAATTTATACAAATGTCTTGATTAATGAATGATTTATCTAAACCATAGTAGTTTTCGCGATTTTTAACGTTTTTTACCATTGATATCAAATGAAGATTTGGAGCTTCAACATCACAATCCGCAAAAACTCTAGCTTGTGAAAAATTAATAAAATTACTCGCAAGAGTAGTTTTTCCAGTACCGCCTTTTCCACTCAAGATTAATAGTTTTCTCATATGTTATCACCGATTATCTTTTTTGATAATTGTTCGAAAACAGAAAAATATTTTTCATCTTTGGTAATGATTTCGCCCATTGAATTAGAATAACTCAATTTCTTATCAAACGGAATTTCTGCTAAAATTTCAATCTTATTATCTAGTGCATAAGTATTTATGATTTGATTACCACTGGCTTTATTGATAACAATACCCGTTTTTTTATTAAAAACTTTAGATAGTTCGTAAACCATTTGCAAATTATGAAGACCAAATACAGTAGGTTCAGCAACTAAAACACAATAATCTGATTCTCTAATACTCGCCATTACGCTACAACCATTCCCCGGCGGGCAATCAATAATAACGTGATTCTTAATTTCCTTTGACTTCTCAATAATCTTCTCAATAATTTTAACGCCCGATTCTTCTTTTATGTTCATTTCACCGGTGATAATCTTATGCCCTTGATAGTCCAGTTCTTTTATTACACCGACTATTTTCTTTTTTTCAGAAATAGCTCCCACGGGACAAACGATTTTACAACCACCACATGAATGGCAAAGTTGAGGAAATACTCTAACTTTGTCAATTATTAAAGCTAAAGCATTAAAACGGCAAAAATCACTGCATTTTCCACATAAAATGCATTTATCATGATCAATTAAGGGAATATCAACTTCAACATTTGCGACTTGATAGTCTCCTTTAAAAAACAATTCACCATTCGGTTCTTCAACGTCGCAGTCCAAATAGGCTGAATTATTAATTGTATAAGCCAAATTTACTGATACCAAAGTTTTTCCCGTACCACCCTTACCACTCAAAACAGCAATTTTCAATTAGATTAACTCCTCGAGTTCACCGTTTAAATAACTACTGATATTTTCCTTAACGATTTTGTTGGTAGATTTAAATATTTTGACTTTCCCTTTTAATAAATCTAATGATTTGTCACCAATTCTAGGGGTAATTAACACATCCGCTCGATGGTTTAATATAAATTCTGCAGTTTTTATACCAACACCATGAGGTTGTTCAAGATTCTTGTTAGTATATACTTCGCCAATACTTTTTTCGGTATCATAAACATAGAAGAAGTTTGCTCTTCCTAAATTTTCTGATATAAAAGACTTTTCTCCACTAGTAATAGTAGGTAAAATAATAATCATAATTTCTTCTCCTTAAACTGCAATAAGCGACATAATTGTCGCTTATTACTTATTATTTTTCTTCGATTTTTTTGTCAATATCTTTAATTCTTTGTTCTAATAGTTCTTTTTCCCTTTGTAAATCTTCTTTAGGATATGAGTAAACTTGAGAGTTTCTTCCATACCCAATCCCATTGCTTAAACCTCTACCGCAACTACCCATTCTTCTTCCGGTTAAAGCACCTAAACCATTAGGACCTGTACCATCTCTTCTTGGCATAATATCACCTCCGTTTTTTTGACATATGTCAATAACTTCAATTTAATTATACCACTTTAAAATTATCTGTCAACTATTCTCTTACAAAAGGCATCGACATACATCTCGGGCCGCCTCGACCCCTAGATAACTCACTGGAAGGCATTTTATGTATTTTAATTCCATATTGTTCCAATAATTTATTCGTTATATGATTTCTTTCGTAAACAATTACTTCCCCTGGTCTGATTACAATTGTATTCGCTCCATCATTCCATTGTTCTCTATCGCTAGCTACGGGATCGTCTTCACCACCGCAAGGAATTAAAGTGATTTTTCTACTTAAATATTTCGATAAAATTTCATCTAGTTTACCTTCAATTGGTAAAACATTTAGTTTGTTTTTTTGTGTTTCTGATCTTGTTATTTCATAAGCTTTGATTTCGTGTCTTAATTCTTGATGAATCAAAAATTTATCGTAATCCACTTGAGTAAAGACGGTGTCTAAATGCATAAATGCCCGGCTTTTAGGAATATCAAAAGCTAAAACAATTTCGTAGTCCGTTTTATTGAAGTAAAATAAATTTTTAGCTAATCTTTCAATCGCCGCCGGATGTGTTCTCTCCGATACTCCAACTGCCAATATTTTTTTTGATAGAACTAAAATATCTCCGCCTTCAAGCGTAGGTACCATTCGTCGATTATAAAAATGAGGTATCTCAGTATTACCGTATAGCGGATGATACTTGAAAATATATTCGCCATAGATTGTTTCACGAGAACGTGTAACAGAAAACATTTTGGAGATAGATACACCATTATTTATTATGGAGAATGGATCTCTGGTAAAATATAAATTCGGCATAGGATCTGTAACAAATGGATAATCTCTAATATAATCAGACAAAGTTCTTTTTGTAAAATTAGGAACTTCATCCTTTCTTATACCAGCCATGGTTACGCTAATCATATCTTTGGTTTTCTTCATTGAATTCAAATACTTAAAAATTAGGATCTTTAAAGTATCGCTAGTAATTGAAGCCTCTTCAATAAATTGGTTAATAAATCGTTCTTTGATTTCCTTTGAAGAATTTAAAGCTTCAGCCACTAAATCAACAAGATATAATACTTCCACGCCATTTTCTCTAAAAATATCCGCAAAAGCATCATGTTCTTTTTGAGCTAGATCTAACCAAGGAATATCATCAAATAATAGTTGATTTAACCATTTTGGAGTCAAATTTTCTAATTCTCTTCCCGGTCTATGCAATAATACTTTTTTTAATTCTCCAATTTCGGATGTAACATTTAGCAAACTCATATAGTCTCCTTTCTAAATAATCGGTTTAAATTCAGCCGTAAAGTGCCTCAAAATTGGAGACTCGTAAACAAACTCTAAACCTTTTAATTTTGGCCCTCTTTGAGCAACCTTTATCAAACATTCAGCAACATAATTCAAATGCTCTAATGTATAAGTTCTACGCGGAATAGTTAATCTTAAGAATTCCTTATCCGCTTCAATGTTTTCTTTTGTATCTGGATTTCTTCCTAGTAAGAGAGAACCGATTTCTACTGCTCTAATTCCGCCTTCTAGATAGAGTTCGTTACAGACCACTTGAGCTGGAAATTGATAATATGGAATTTGTGGACATATTGCACCACAGTCAACAAATACCGCATGACCACCGGTCGGGTATTGGATAGGGACTCCTCCGGCTCTAAGTTTATCTCCTAGATATCTTACTTCATCAAGTCGATACTGCAAATAATCTTCTTCTAACGCTTCTAATAGCCCTACTGCTAAAGCATCCATATCTCTACCGGAAAGTCCACCATAAGTAGGGAATCCTTCCATCGGAATAACCCTTACTTGGCATAGCCTAAATAATTCTTCGCTATCTTTTATAGCAATTACACCACCAATATTTACTAGCCCATCTTTTTTACTGCTCATTAAAAATACATCTGCTAAAGAAAATGTTTCTAAGGCTATTTCTTTAACAGTTTTATTTTGATAACCATTTTCTCTAAGCTTGATGAAATATGAGTTTTCTGCATATCGAGCTCCATCAATAACTACTGGTATATTATTCTCTCTAGCAATTTTATTGACTTGCTTCATGTTTTCTAGAGAAACAGGTTGACCGCCAGCGGAATTATTAGTGATTGTCATAATAATCGCAGCGACATTCTCTTTGCCTTTTTCTTTAATAATCTCCTTGAGTCCTAATATGTCGAAGTTGCCTTTAAAAGGATAGTCCAATTCTAAGTCAAAGCACTCTTTACAAACACAGTCCAACGCTCTACCGCCTGCAATTTCAACATGTGCTCTAGTAGTATCAAAATGAATATTGGAGATGACAAACATACCAGGTTTTTTAATCAAATTTGGTAAAACAACTTGTTCAGCTCCTCTGCCTTGATGCACTGGAATTACATATTTATATCCGGTAATTTCTTTTACTGTTTTTTCAAGCCGATAGAAACTTCTTGAACCGGCATAAGCTTCATCTCCCATCATCAACGCCGCCCACTGAAAATGAGACATCGCCCCAGTTCCAGAATCAGTAAGTAAATCGATAAAAACGTCTTCTGATTTTAATCTAAAAGGATTAAAACCTGCTTGTTTTAGCCTTTCTTCTCTTTCTTCGCGCGAAATTAATTTAATTGGCTCAACCATTTTGATTCTAAATGGAGGTAATGAGTAATTCGTCATGATAAATATCTCCTTCTAATTTTTAGGTTATGAAAACCCTTTCTTACTTTATCAATTATACTATAAAAGGCTTTTGAAGTAAACGGAATCTTAAATGAAAAAAAGATTAGAGAAGGCTATTCTCTAATCTTTAAACATTATATTACGGTGTTGTTTATAGATTTCAATCATGTGACCGATATTACCTTCACCGGCATACTTGGTGCTGTCAAAAAAGTTTTCATTAATATCAACCCATAATAGCTCATGTACTTCTTTGACAAGAACTACATCTTTATCAAGTTTGCCAATAAAAACCATCATTTTCATGTCAATAGGGTGCCAATTAAAATCAATAAATGGTTGTAACTCGATGTCGTCCGCAGTAATGCCAGTTTCTTCAAAGAGTTCTCGATAAGCACTAATCAGATAATCTTCGCCGTTTTCAATTTTACCGCCAACAAGATTATATTTACCAAAATATGGTTCTTTAGACCGAAAACACATCAGAACCTTATCTTCTAATTTATTTAAAACTAGAATCAAATTAAATAACTTCATTGAAAATTACCAAATCCAATGATAAATCAAATAAGTTAACAAAGTGATAGTGCTTGAAAGGAAAGTTCCCCAAATTAAATCAACGATTGTGACTGTGATCGGCCAATCTTTCAATGTGGCTAAATTAGTTAAGTCATAAGTAGCATAAGCCATAAAACCAAATATCGCTCCCGCTAACACGGCTTTTCCAAGTTCACCAGCGTCAATTTCTGGTTTTATAAAATAAACAAGACCGACTATAAATAACAAATAAAAAATACCAGCAGCTACAAAATTCGGTTTTTCAGCCATCAAGTGGCCAATTTGGCTCTTATAGAATTTCGGCGCTACCAATCCTAACCATAAAGCGTCAATAGCCAAAAACACTACAAAAGCAATTAAATACATTTTGAAAAAATTCATTTTTTTATCCTCTCTTCTTCATTATCCATTTTCTTAACATAATCTGAAATATTAAATTTTCTTTCTAGACCATTCGCATTCATATATCTTAGTTTTCCAAAAATCGGTCTTTCAGTCCAAGCTCGATCATGCTTTCCAAAGCACCAAGCTACGCCACAATACCCATTTGGTGTTAATCCATCCAAAAAATAAAAATTATTTAATTCAATCGCTATCCGATAAGCTTCTTGATAAGTTTTAGACCATTCAATTATTTTCTTGCACCAATACATTCTCATATAAGAGTTCATTTTGCCTAAATAAATCATTTCCTTCATGGCGGCGTTGAAATATGGATCATGAGTTCTATAGTTAATATAATCTTCTTTGGTATAGATATACTCTCTCTCATCATTAACGTGATGATTCATTGTTCTATAAGCCCAATCATATGTCATATAATTAAAATCATCATAGGTTGGGTTGTAATAGACAAAATTATAAGCTAATTCTCTTCTGATAATCAGTTCTTCTAGAAAAGCTTCCGAATTTTCCGTTTTGATACTAGAAATCTTATTATAGATTGTCACGGGAGAAATAAAACCAAATTTCAAATAAGGACTTATTGATGAAGTATAATCTAAAGAAGGGTCATTATGAAGATGATAATAATTTAGTTTCTTGTTAATAAAATCTTTAAGAACTGTGAATGCTAATCCTTCTGCTTTCGTTAAATCATGATCAACTAGACGTTCATCACGATACTCGCCGAGTTTTGAATTAATCTTATTTCTTATAGTTTTAGCAGAATATTCTTCTTTATTAGAAGCTACATTCACCGGAACGAAAACATTGGCTTCAACTGTAAAAAGATTTTTACTTTTTTTATAAGCAATCATTTTTACTTTTTCATAAAAATCCAAATCGAATCTTAAGTATGCTTTATCTACAAAAATAGTATTTGCATCGGCGAGTAAATCTTCAGTAATTTCATCTCTTTTTTTATAAGCGATAATCGAAGAAAATTCTTTAAGCCGAAGAGGAAGGTCTTCAACCATTTTTTTAAAGTACTTTAGATTTTCAGGATTTTCTTCATACGCTTCAACAATATATATCGCAAGCTCTAAGCTTTTTGTTTCAGCGTAATTTATCGCTTCGTACAAACTATAGTTATTATGAATTCTAAAAGACTTCGTCATTAAATAAATGCATTTATCATGACTATTGTCATAATCAAATACTTGAGTTATTCTACTCATTTTATTTTTTAGGTTTCTATGGAATAAAAGCGTTAGTGACTCTAGCGTACTCATCCCATCCAGGATTTTGTTTCATCTTTTTCTCTAGCATAGGAACGCCGCTGACAAATCTCAATAGATAAGTTATTACTACCGGACTTATAACGGCGAGATATTTCCAAAATTCAGTTGAAGGCATAGCTAAAACAATCACAAATAACCCCCACCACATTACAGCTTCACCAAAATAATTTGGATGTCTTGTATATTTCCATAAACCTGTAGTCATTAATTTTTGTGTCTTGTTCTTATTAGCTATATGCATTTTTAATTGACGGTCTCCGACAACTTCAAAATAATATCCAAACAACCAAATTAAAGCACCGATTACTATCAAGATAATATTGATTGTTTCTAACTCTTGAGTAAAGGTTGTAGTATTAATCCAAAAAACGCCAATACCTACAACAAACATAAATAACCCTTGTAACATAAACACTTGAAGAAAAGCTCGTGGGACTACCCATTTACCCCAATCTTCACGCCATTTTTTATAGCGGAAATCTTCCTCAACAAAAATATTTCTTTTTAGAATATGGTAGAAAAGTCTTAATCCCCATAAACTGACTAAAATATTAGGAATAATCTTTGCGATAGTAAAGTCAGCCTTAATAAAAAATATAATCCAAGCTGTTACAACAAAGCCTAATCCCCAGCCGATATCAACGATACTGTTGTTTTTGATGATGGTAGCTATGACAAAAAATACTAAAAAATAACCTAAAATAATTAACGCTGCTAATTCAACTCCCATAATTTCAACTCCTTATTTTTTTATATAACCAATTGCTACAGAACCTTTACCACTATGTATCGCTGTTGCACTTGATACTTCCGCAAGGAATTCTGGTTTCTTACCAATTATTTCCGTGAACAAACCAATATATTCATTTAACAACTCTTCGTTTAAACAATGAATTAAAGCATAACTTTCAATGCCTTTATTTTTCAAATCACTTTTAACGTGTTTTACGATTTTTTTAGTTATCGCTTTTTGTGATAGCCCAAAACCAAAAGCAGCGTCTTTGCCGTTTTTATCAATCGACATTATCGGTCTTATACCAAAGAACATGCCAATTTTTCCAACCGCTTTAGGTAATCTTCCGCTCATCATCGCGTACTTAAAAGTTTCCAAACAAACTAAAATCTCGGTTTTATCCTTTTCCTGATTGAGAGTTTCTTCTATTTGTTCAATTGTTTTTCCTGATTTAAATAAATCAATAGCTTTTTTTACTAGTAACCCTTGTGTTACTGAATTAGTTAATGTATCAACTATTCTGATATTCTTCCCTTTAGCAACTAATTGATCAACTTCTTTTTTAATCACATTATGTGTTGCGCTTAATTTACTTGAAACGCCGATATAAAGGATGTTTTTATAACTTAATAACAGTTTAGAAAACAAATCATTAATAAATTTTATTGTCGGAGTAGAGGTTGTCGGATATTCTAAACTGTTTTCAATCAAGTTAAAGAGAATATCATTATTAATTGTCAATTTATCATAATATGAGACATTATCAACATTTATATTTAAAGGTATAACAACTACATTATTTTCTTTTAATAAATCTTGATTGATATCAGCTATAGAGTCAGTAACAATCACTGTATCTGATTCACTATGTTTCATATTAATATCGCCAATCATATCGTCAACTTTTTGACTAATTATATGTC
>DIGC01000009.1 GCA_002419445.1 Caryophanales bacterium UBA5732 | reverse complement strand
TCTAGCTGAAAAGGTAAATAAGAAAGGAATGAAATTTGGCATTTGGGTTGAACCTGAAATGACTAATTATGATTCTGACCTTTATGTTAAACATCCGGATTGGGTCATCAAACATCCGTTAATAACCCCAAGTTTAGGAAGAAATCAACTAATCCTAAATTTAGGTAAAGCAGAAGTTGTGGATCATTTGGAAAGAGTTTTATCGGAATTACTTTCATCAGCTAATATAAGTTATTGTAAGTGGGATATGAATCGCAATTTTTCCGACTTATACTCATTAACGTTATCACCGGAAAATCAAGGTAAGATTTTACACAAATACCAACTTGGTCTTTATGATTTATTAAAAAGGCTAACTGATAAATTTCCTCACATTCTCTTTGAGTCTTGTGCTAGCGGAGGAAATAGATTTGACTTAGGCATGTTATATTATATGCCACAAGTATGGGCATCAGATAACACCGATGCACATTCTAGGTTTTTGATTCAATACGGGAGTTATTACGGCTATAAACAGTCAGTAATCGGAGCTCATGTCAGCGACAGTCCCTCAGCACAAGTTTTACGAAAAACGCCTTTAGAAACTAGGTTCAATATCAGCGCTTTTGGTTTATTAGGATATGAACTTGATATCACTCAACTCACCAGTTTTGAAACAAAGGTTATTAAAAAACAGATAGAATTTTACAAAAAACATCGCCAGTTATTACAATTTGGCGATTTATACAGACTAAAAAGCCCATTCAATACCAATGAGATGCAACTGATTGTTGTATCTAAGGATAAGAAAGAAGCAATACTAGGATTATTTCAAACCCTTCAAGAGCCTAATGCTGAATATTTAAAAGTACCTCTTCCGATGTTAGACCCTAACAAAACTTTTAAGATAACCAAACGAGAGCAATATTTCAATCTTGAAACTTTTGGTCACCTCGTAAAACACGCTTTACCAATTAGACTTAATGCCAAAGGTTTGTTATTCCATCTATTGAAAAACCGCTATTTATTTAAATCAGAAACCGATGAACAAATAGTAAAGGGTGACGTTTTAATCAATCATGGATTTATTCCTAAACAAAAATATATCGGGACTGGTTATAATGACAAGATACGTTTAATGGGTGATTTTGGCTCCCGATTATATTATCTAAGTGAGGTCGAAAATGAAGAAAATAACTAAGAGTTTAAACTTTGATTGGTATTTTGTTCCTGATTTTCAAGAAAAATATTTGGAAAATGATTTTGATTTTCTAAATTTTTTACCAGTAAATATCCCTCACACGATGAAAGAATTACCATATAGTTATTTTAATGAGAAAGAATCACAATTTGTCGGTACTTATTTTAAAGAAATCGAAGTAAATAAAGCTAGTTTGGAAAATATATTGTTTTTACAATTTATGGCGGTGATGAATATCGCCACTGTGTATTTAAACGGAAGGAAAATTTACGTTAATGAAGGCGGATATACACCGTTTAAAATTCCTGTTAATGATTATTTAGTTGAAGGAAAAAATATTCTCAAAGTAGTTGTTGATGGATTTGAAACAACTGATATTCCTCCTTTTGGCAATCTAGTTGATTATTTACCTTACAGCGGGATATATCGAGAAGTATTTCTTTTAGAATTTCCCAAGGTATATCTAGAAAAAGTTTATTTATTTTCCGATGACATTAACGTTCTAAATCAAAGCGAAATGTTGCTGAATATAGGCGTTTTACTTAATGAAAAGGAAGAAACATACCATTTAAAAGCTCAGGTTTTTGATGGAGATCTTTTGCTGAAAGAACATTTGTTTGAAGATGAATTAAAAGCTTTAGGATATTTTTCTTTACAGGTTGAGAATATCACTCGTTGGCAGCTAGATAATCCCAAACTATACGATATAAAAATCTCTCTGATAAAAAATGATAAAGTAATTTATGAAGTTGTTGAAAGATTTGGCTTTCGAACCGTCTTGTTCACCGATAATGGATTTTTACTGAACAATAAAAACGTAAAATTGATGGGACTAAATCGACATCAATCTTACCCATATATCGGATATGCAGCTCCTAAAAGCATGCAAGAAATGGATGTTGATATTCTCAAATCATTAGGTTGCAATATCGTAAGAACTTCTCATTACATGCAAAGCGATCACTTTATAAACCGTTGCGATGAAATCGGTTTATTAGTGTTTGAAGAAATCCCAGGTTGGAATTATATAGGTAATGATCATTTTAAAGAATTAAGTTTAAGGAATCTAGAGACAATGATCAACCACCATATCAATCACCCTTCAATTTGCTTATGGGGAACGAGGATTAATGAATCGAAAGACGATGACGAGTTTTACAAAAAAACATATGAACTAGCAAAACAAATCGACCCTTCAAGACAAACCGGAGGAGTCAGAAACATCAAAAAAAGTAATTTATTGGAAGATGTATATACATATAATGATTTCTCGCACAACGGCGAAAATGACGGCTTAGAAGCTCCTAAAATGGTGTTCAAGGTAAAATCACCGTATTTAGTTACCGAATATAACGGTCACGTTTTTCCGACGAAAAAGACCGATTCTGAATCAAGAAGAATCGAACACTCACTTCGACATTTGAATGTGATTGAATACAACCATTATTATGATAACATCTCAGGTGCTATTGGTTGGTGTATGTCTGATTACAACACTCATTTCCAGTTTGGCTCGAATGATCATATTTGTCATCATGGCGTTTTAGATATGCATCGATTAGAGAAATATGCAGCTTATGCATATAAATCGCAAAAATCATCTAAAGAAGAAATTGTTTTATTCGTTGCCAGCAATCTGATTGCTGGGGATTACGACTTATTAACTCTTCCTGAGATCGTAATTTACACTAACTGTGATTATGT
>DIGC01000081.1 GCA_002419445.1 Caryophanales bacterium UBA5732 | reverse complement strand
TCAGGAAGTGCTTGGCGAATTTTCTGGATCATTGCCAAGTACTCTAAATTAGAATATTTGCGGTTCATCAGTTTTAATATTCGATTAGTTCCGCTTTGTAAAGGCACATGTAAATGATGAACAATTTTCTGGGATTTTGAGATAACAGAAAGAATTTCATCATCAATTTCAGAAATCTCAATTGATGAAATTCTTACTCTTTTTAAACCGTCGACAAATTCTAAATCTCTCAACAATTGCGCGAAGCTGTAGTCTGGCAAATCCGCCCCATATCCACCGGTGTGAATTCCCGTTAACACTACCTCAATGTGACCGTGTTTAACTAACTGCTCAACTTCTTCAATGATTAAATCTTTTGATTTAGAACGAATCCTGCCTCTGGTATAGGGAATAATACAATATGTACAAAAATTATTACAACCGTCTTGAATTTTTAAGAAAGCTCGTTTTTGCGTCGCAAAATCATTTATTGACAAAGAATCGTATAACTCGTCTTTTTCCAATACATTAACTAAATTTAAAGGAATATTATCTTTGAGATAAGTTTCTAAATAAGTCACAAGATGTTCTCGGTTTTTTGTGCCAATTACAATTTTTACGCCATCTATTTCCATCATTTCATCAGCTTTTAACTGCGACAAACATCCCATTACAATGACTATCGCACGAGGATTATGATGGTATGGCCTTCTAATTATTTGTTTTGATTTTTTTTCTCCAGTATTAGTTACCATACAAGAATTTATAATATAGACGTCGCTAAAGCCGTCAAAGTCGGTTATCTCATAGCCTTTAGCTATAAATTTTTCCCTTACGGCTTCAGTTTCATAAGCGTTGACTTTACAGCCTAAAGTATAAAAAGTTACTTTCATAAACTGTCCTCCAATAAAAAACGAATTAAAGAAACGACATAAATAGCTGCGGTTTCCGATCTCAGGATTGATTTTCCTAATGAGACACTCTTAAAGCCCTTACTTAATAAATAATCAATCTCGTTTTTACTGAAATCACCTTCAGGACCAATTAGAATAAGGACTTGATCTGTCGATTTCAAAGCTTTTAATTCATCCTTAATGTTTAAACTTTCTTCTCTGGCATAACAAAACAATCTATGTTGATAGATAGTTAAATCTAAACTTGCTAAATCGGAATAGTCAGTAATAACCGGTAAAACGCTTCGCTCCGATTGTTCTGACGCTTCTTTTACTATTGTTTGATATCGGATTGATTTTTTAGAAAAATCATCCACTTTAATAATTGATCTCTCAGTATTTAACGGAATAATTTTTCTAACACCAAGCTCAGTTGCTTTTTGCAAGACCAATTCGAAGTTATCTTTCTTAAGCAAACTTATGCCTAAATCTAGAGGCAGAGGTTGGTAATTACTAATTTGTTTTTCGATAATCTCGAGCTTAACTGTTTTTTTATTAATCTCTTGGATTTCCGCTAGGTACACATCTCCGTCATAAGTGTTGATAATCACTTTATCTAGCGTAGTAAAACGCATCACATCTTTTATGTGGTGACAGTCTTGATTATCGATAATTATTTGGTTTTCATTAATTTGTTGTTTATCAACAAAGTATCTTTGCATATTATCACCATGAATATCATATCACAAAGTCACTAAAATGACACAAAAAAACAACCGAAAAATCGGTTGTTTAGTTTTATAAGTCTGTTTTTATCACTTCGTAAGCTCTAGCGTTTTTACCATCTCTGATTGTAACTATCGTCGTGTCCGTATATTTTGATAAGACTTCCATCTTTTGCGGAGGTGTTGCCAGTAAAATTTGAACCGGAAGTTGTCTGATGAATTTCATCATCGCTTTGATTCTTGATGTATCCATTTTATCAAACACTTCATCAAATAATATTAAACCGATTGAATCATTACTAACTCCACGAGCCGCTTGTTCGAATACCCTAACAAATGAAGCTAATGTTGCTACATAGAATGGAACTTGGGTTTCCCCTCCACTCTTTTCTTTAAAGACTTTAGAGTAAAGATAACGTTCGCCTTGAGTGTTGGATATCGCTATGTCATAGTCCATGTAAGTTCGATAATCGGTAAATTTATTAACCGAGCCTTGTGAATTAAGATCTTCAGAAGCTAAGTTTATAAACAGTTCTTCGAGTTGTCTTTGATATTTCATTTCAAAGTCATAATTGAAAATCTCTTCTCCCGTCTTCATTGACTCGTCACTTAAGACCATGTCGTAATATTCACCATATTCTTTTGATTTAGGGAAGATAAACTCGTAAGTATCTTCACCGAAATGAATTGATTTTAAAGTTTCGTTAATCTTCGAAATTTCATCTTGTGCAGATACGATATAGTTTCTAAGTTTAGCAATGAAATCTTCTTTGAATAATTTTTCTGCCGTTTCACGAGCTTCTCTAACTCTAGCTTCGTATTTTACCAGTTCAGATTTAACTAACTTATCTAATTCATCTAGATATTCTTGCATGTATTCAACACCATATTTATAACTTAGATTATACTTTGATGTATAACGAATTTGTTGATTCTTTAGTGAATCTTCTAGATTAATAATGTTGTTAAGTTCCGATTGAATCTTATTTTGATAATCTTCAAAGATAGAACCGATATTTGAAGTCTTTTTCATTTCGATTTCATATAATTCTCGAGCTTCTTTTTTAATTACCAAATTATCATTATTTTCAAGTTTACTAGTGATATCTTTAATTGAAGTTTCGATTTCCAGCAATTCTTCATGAGACTTAAGTTCATCACTTTCAAGTTTGCCTTGCTTTTGGAATGCCTTCTGACGATTTGAGTTATATTCTCTGATTTCTTCCTTTACGGCTTCATATTCAGCTCTTAAATCAGTCAAATCTTCTTGTGGAATATTCTTTTTCTTTAAGGCTAATGCTTTCCGTTTCTCTTTAAGAGTGTCGAGGGAATAATAAGTCTTTAACATATTGATGAACCCTTCAAGATTCAAAGCGGTTAAAGCATTATTTTCTTCTGAAACCATTTGGATTTTATCGGTAATCTCTTGATGTTTGTCTTTGAGTTCTTTAGCCTTTAATCGCCAATTTTCTAATTGCGACGCTCTGGCTTTCTTACCTATGAACGGTTTTTCTGTCTTATTATATAAAGACCTAACTGTATAAGAACGATAAACCATACCGCTTTTTGTGATGGCTTGAGGATATTTTTCTAGATCTGAAACATCATCAACCATAATTAGATTTCCACAGATCATGTTGATGTAGTGTTCAGCATCAATATTCTCCGATGAAATGATTGAGGCTAAAGAGTTCTCTCTAAAATTAGTGAAATGTTGAATCTTTTTTGTATTGACAAGACCGATACTATAGATATCTAAGGTATCTTTAACTTGATTATAGACATTCAAGGCTTCATCAAAATAACGTGGTTCTACAATTAAATTAAAACGTTGTTGTGCCAAGTAATCTTCAATTGTATTTGCCCAGTCATTATCGGTAATTTCTAAAAGTTCGCAGAGAATGTGAACCTTGATTTCTTTACCGTATCTCTTTAAAACGCCTTCTTCGATCTTACTTTGGAGACGTTTAATCATCGGATTGTAACGTAATTGATTATTTTCTAAGTCTTTTAAGGTTAAATAGACTTCGTTAATTTCTTTGACAACATCATCGCGCATTTGATGATATCGGCCTAAATTTACTTTATTGGCATCCTCAATTTCATTTAAAGTCTTGTTGATGGTAATCAACTTTAATTTTTGTTCTTCATAATTAGCGTCATCAATCTTGTCGAGGACAATTTTGTCCAATTCATTGTAAACTTTATTTGAATATTCGCTTTTCAGTTCATTGACAATTTCCTTCATCTTTTTAACTTTAGTAGTCGAATAATTTCTTAACTCAACTTGTTGGTCGATGCGTTTAGTCAAATCTGCGATTTCTTTATCATAGATTTCTGCGACTTTGAAACTATCGTTATTTTTTAACATTGAGTAAATTTCGCGAGAGCGTTCATCTAAAATGTCTAATTGTGAGTTAATTTCATTGATGAAAATCTGATTTTGTTCTTTTCCGATAGTTGTTTTTTCTAGTTTTTTGTTAATCTGATCAATCTTACTCTTTAGCGATTCCACTTCTAGCATTTTTAAAAAGTATTCGTAAAATTGTTTTTGGTCTTGGTTGTTTTTTATTTCTTCATATAGATGTTTGATCTGGCCTAGATCATTAACTTTTTCCTTGATAATCTTTAAAGTAGCTTCAAGATCACGATAAGCGTGGATTGATTCTTTAATCGACTCAACGTCAAGTTCTTTTTCTTCAAGTAAATAACGATAAATAAAATCTTTTACGTCCGGAATCGGCTTAAAAGCAAGAGCCTTAGGTAAAAGTGAGAAATAATTTTCATTAACTGAGCCAAATAAAGATCTAAAAGCAAGTTTGGCTTCTCTTCGAGTAAGATAGACTTTCTTCGATTTTTTAGTTTTCTTAAAATTAACCGTTGTCAGAATTTTTCCTTCGTCATCGATAAATAAAGATTCATCTATTTGATCATCAAACTCATAAAATATTACTTTAGGCGCTAGGATTTCTCCAAAGACATCAATGACAGTTCCAATTGTAAAATATTTACCTTTTTTCTCATCAAAAAATTCTAAGGCAACATGACCAGTCGTGTCTTGCTCTCTTAAATATTCTTGATTGTCGGTACCTAATTTACATTTTACATATCCACGTAAATCTCTTTTACTTTTTTCGTTCGCTGCGATATTAAAGATTTGATCTCCAGCAGTTAAAACAAAAGCTATCGCATCAACAATTGTTGATTTACCAGTTGCATTTTGCCCGGTAATTAAAGTGTGATTTTTAACATGAATTGTTTCATTGGCAAAATAATGCCAATTGATTAATCTAACTTTAGTCAGTTTCTTCATTTTCTTCACCTTCATTCTTATCTTCAATGTTTGCGATAAGATTATAGACATCATTAATAGCTTGTGTATTGATTGCTAATAAAATTGTTGGATAGATGATAATCTTAGTATTTGCTTTGGTAATTTCTCCTAGCGGTTCAATTAAATTTAACCTTCTATAGGTTCTTAATATCTTCACTAAATCAGTTTTATTAATCTTTTTCTTTAATTCCAATGAATCATAATATTGATGAATTTCATCAACCCTGATAACGATATTGTCATTAACTGAGGTTTTCACTAAATGCTGATGATAGAGAATTCTAAGGATTAGAAGAATAAGAGTCTCATCTTTTTTTAATTTTAATAAATTGTTGCCTTCACGATTTATTAACTGAATTGCACCCAATTCTCGGTCAAGAACGATTTCGTAATCCATTATATTAAAGTACTCATCGAAATAGTTCTTAAAACTTAGAAGAAAATAATACATTTCTTTATTATCTTCCTTATCACGAGCTATGAAACTATTTTGCAGTAGTTTTAGACACGTCTTGGCGAATATTTGTTTTTGTCCTGAATTCAAGTCGTCGTATTTTTCTAATATCATTCTCTAATACCCCCTTATTATTTCAAAATCATCAAGATCGAAACGTTTGTTGTTGATTTTCTCATATAATGGATTAACTGTATAATCCAGTTCCTCTCCTGCATAAACTAAGATGTATAACAATCTAATAATTGCTTCATCACTCATGTCATCGCGGAGAATTTCTGAGGCTTTTATTAACTTATTGTGACGGAAATAAGATTTTAAATATTTAGCAATGACATCTTCTGAGTAATTCGTTTCAAATTCATTATAGAAGTCTTCCTGGAATTTTCTATCTGGTTCACCGTTGTTTTCCACCAAATATTGTGCATCAGCGTGTTTGTAGATACCTCTTGGTGTATAAACGGATCTAGATGACAATTGTTGGTAAGAATTAATATTGAATAATGGAGAAATATCATTTAAAGCCTTAAGGGTTCTATTTTTCCTGATATTACTACCTGCATAACTTAAAATTTTGCTTAACTTGGTAATGACATTTTCGTCATCTGACAGCAAGAACTTTATCTTGGCAATGGTCGTATTTACATAAATTCTATTTTTATTATCGATTTCATCAATGATGTAAGAAATCGAGTTATAGATATCGATGATATCGTCAATCTTTTTATTAGCTTTAATCATCGCGATTTCTGGATCATTGTGATTCTTAAGTAAATATTCTTTTGAAACAAGTTCCATAATTAGTGGGCTTTGTTGATATTCTTCAAGTTTTCGAACTATATCCACTCGATATTTATTGATATTGTCACTTGTTTTTAAGCGTCGATAAGCATGATCAACCAATTCGACTTTATAGTTCACTAAAAGATTAATTAGGTCTTTAATTTCACTGTTTTCAACAATCGTTCGAATGTAGTATTTTAACCTTGAATCAAGTTTTCTGATTTCTCTGACGAAGGCTATGGTGTTTTTATAAACTTGATCAAGCGTTAAAGCATATTCGCCTTGATCATTTGAAAGGAGCGAATAAACAGTAAATATATAGCCTCTGAATTCGTGAGATTCACTTTCTTCACCATAAGAACTATCATTTGCAATCTCTTTTAAAGCATCAATTACCGTAATCGCGTAATCACGGAAATTCAGTATTTCTTCATAATCATTATTGACATCAATATCGATCCATTCACATTCTTCGAGACGCCTTAAGATTTGATTTGCGCGGTCACGGTTAGTTATTAAAATACCTTCGGATTCATCAGGATCATCTATTTCTAATTCTTCATCTAAAGGATTGACATCTAGATAGTCAATGATTGCTTGTCTAGCAATATTCTTGTCAATACCAAGAATTGAACCTTGTTCATAAACTTTAAAGAGTTCCAAAATACAACTCACATAGACACGATGATTTTTACTTGATAAAACGCTGAAAAATTGTTTTGGGACTATATCAAATATATTCATAATCTCACTTCCTAACTTTCTCTATAATAATCAAAATTGCCACCAACAAGTGATGCGAGCGTATTTTCAATCATTACCCAGTCTTTTCTAAATTCTTTAATTGATTTTTTACCTTTAGGAGTAATTTGATAATAACGTCTCTCCATGCCCTTTTTATTTTTGCCCGTATATGATGAAATCATTCCATCATTTAACAAACGTTTTAAAGCTATATAGAGTGTCGCTTCTGTTAATTGAATGTTTCTTTCGCTTACAGATTCAATTATTCTCGTAATTTCATAACCATAACTATCAAATTTCGAAAGTATTGATAAGATGATATAGTCTGTAAAACCTCTTATATATTCACCTGAGTTAGCCATTATCTCACCCCCTTTATATAATCATTTTATATATTGTCTTTTTATATATTATTAGTTTATAGATTTTGACTTTATACATAGTATGTTTATATTATAACTCTTTGATTATTAGTTTGTAAATAGCGAATGTTGAAATATTTAAAATTTAATAAAATTTCCGTCTACCTCTCATTAATTATTTCTATACAAACAAAAAAGGCAGTCAAGTGACTGCCTAAATTTTAAAAAATTAAGAACGTGTAAAGTTTGATTTTAAGCGATCCCACCAATTTTTTTGTGGAACGGCTGCATCTTCTACTTTTAACAGATCCTCAAAAGCTCTCTTTTGTTGAGGATTAAGTTTTTGTGGAGTAATAACAGTAACGATTACATGTTGATCGCCAAGCTGCTTTGTCCTAATATTTGGTGCGCCTTTACCTTTAATTCTAAACTTAGAATCGGACTGAGTTCCACCAGGGATTTTTAATAAAACAGGACCATACACAGTGTCAACTTTGATTTCGGTACCTAAAGCTGCTTGAGCAAAAGTAATTGGAACATTGACAATGATGTCATCGCCTTCACGAATGTATTTATCGGAAGGTTTTACTTCAAAAACAATGTATAAATCTCCATTCGCACCGCCATTAAGACCTTTATTTCCAAAACCTTCCAAGCGAATCTGTTGACCGGTTTCGATGCCTTTAGGGACTCTAATTTCCACTTCTTTGCTGATTCGTTCAACCCCTTCACCATTACAGTTAGAACATTTATTAACAATCTCTTTTCCCGAACCATGACATGTTGGGCAGGTTGCGCGAGTTTGTGTTCTTCCAAATAGTGTTTGTTGTTCCATAACAACAGTACCTGAACCGCCGCATTGCGAACAAACTTTAATATCTTTTTTGCTTTCCGCTCCTAAGCCATGACAAACATGACATTCATCATACATCGGCACTTTTATTTTCTCAGTTTTTCCGAAAATCGATTCTTCAAAAGTGATAGACATTCTTCTTTGAATATCCGACCCCTTATGAGATCTATTTGTGGTTCGAGAAGTTCTTTGACCGCCACCAAAAAAGGCAGAAAAAATATCTCCAAAATCAAAACCTTCAAATCCAGCACCACCGAATCCGCCTTGACCAAAACCGGCATTGGCGGCTTGGTGGCCAAATTGGTCATACTGACTTCTTTTAGTTTGATCGCTTAATACCTCGTACGCTTCTTGCACTTCTTTAAACTTTGCTTCAGCGTTAGCTTCGGTAGAAACGTCCGGATGATACTTTTTAGCTAGTTGCCGATATGCCTTTTTTATATCATCGTCTGAGGCGGTCTTGGATAATCCAAGCACCTCATAATAATCGTGTTTTTCCATTAAACCACCTCGAGCCTATGGCAAAAAATTGCCGTTCTTTTATACTTCTTTATAATCTGCATCAAAAACATCATCATCTTGTTTTTTAGTGTCTTCATCGCTTTCAGAATTTGTCTGTGATTGATTGTTTTGTGCAGTTTGTTGTTCCTTATATACTCTTTCAGAAAGTGCTTGAGCTGATTTTTCTAATTCTTCTTTGGCACTCTTGATTCTATCTAAATCATCACCTTTTAATGCATCTTCAACAGCTTTAATTTTAGCTTCGGCATTTTTCTTTTCTGCATCAGTTACTTTATCGCCTAAATCAGTGATTGCTTTTTTTGTCATAAAGATCATTTGATCAGCTTCGTTTCTTGTATCAGCTTCTTCACGTTTAACTCTATCAGCTTCAGCATTTTCTTCCGCTTCTTTAACTAAACGATCGATTTCAGCGTCAGAAAGGCTAGAGCTAGATTGAATTGTAATTGAATTAGCTTTTCCTGTCGCAACATTCTTAGCACTAACATTAACAATACCATTAGCATCAATATCAAATTTAACTTCGATTTGAGGTATGCCTCTTGGTGCCGGTGGAATATCATTAAGTTGGAAATGACCTAAAGTTTTATTATCCTTAGCCATTGATCTTTCACCTTGCAAAACGTGAATATCTACTGCAGGTTGGTTATCGGCAGCTGTCGAAAAAACTTGTGATTTTGAGGTTGGAATAGTTGTGTTTCTTTCGATAAGCTTTGTAAATACTCCTCCCAAAGTTTCAATACCTAATGATAAAGGCGTAACATCTAGTAACAATACGTCTTTAACGTCGCCTTGAAGTACTCCTCCTTGAATAGCCGCACCCATGGCAACGACTTCATCAGGGTTAATAGAACGATTTGGTTCTTTGCCAAGGATTTTCTTAACAGCTTCTTGAACAGCTGGAGTTCTTGTAGAACCACCAACTAATAATACTTCATCGATGTCTTTAGAAGTCATTTTTGCATCTCTTAAGGCTCTTCTAACCGGTTCAACTGTTCTTTCTACTAAATCAGCAGTCAATTCATTGAATTTAGCTCTTGTTAAAACTTTTTCAAGATGTAAAGGGCCGTTTGAATTCATCGAAATAAATGGTAAAGAAACTGTCGATGAAGTAATGCTTGAAAGTTCTTTCTTAGCTTTTTCAGCAGCATCTCTTAATCTTTGAAAAGCCATTTTATCTTTACTGATATCAACGCCTTGTTCTTTTCTGAATTCTTCTACTAACCAATCGATGATTTTTGCATCAAAATCATCGCCACCTAGATGATTATCCCCACTTGTAGAGATAACTTCAAAAGTACCGTCGCTTAATTCAAGGATTGACACATCGAATGTACCACCGCCTAGGTCATAAACTAAGACTGTTTGTTCCTTGTTTTTCTTGTCAATTCCATAAGCTAATGCCGCAGCAGTAGGTTCATTGATAATTCTTTTTACTTCTAGACCAGCAATTTTACCAGCATCTTTCGTTGCTTGTCTTTGAGCGTCATTAAAGTAAGCTGGAACAGTAATAACTGCCTCAGTAACTTTTCCGCCTAAATATGCTTCTGCAGATTCTTTTAAATTTCTCAAAATCATCGCCGAAATTTCTTGCGGCGTATATGTTTTATTGTTGATTTTAACCTTTTCGTTTGTTCCCATTTTACGTTTAATTGAATAAACAGTGCTTGGGTTTGTGATTACTTGACGTTTAGCAACTTCACCAACTTGAATTTCATCATCTTTAAATGCTACTACTGATGGTGTCGTTCTATTTCCATCAAGATTTGGAATTACTTTTGCTTCTGAACCTTCCATTACTGATACACATGAATTTGTTGTACCTAAGTCAATACCGATAATTTTCATTTTATCTACCTCTCTTATTCTTGAATAGTTTCGATGTTTTCATCTATTTTTGTTTCTTCGGGTTTTATATTGATAATGACCATTGTTGGTCTCAATATTCGGTCTTTAAATTTATAACCTTTTTTAACGATTTTGGTAATTGAATTATCTTTTACTTCCAAATTGTGTTCCTTATCCACTGCTTCGTGAATCGTTGGATCAAAATCATCTCCAACTTTTGATTCAATCAGCAGGACACCTTCATCCTTCAACGCCTGAAACATCATGTCATTAATCATATTAAAACCGTAAAGGAAGTTTTTAAGATTTTTGTCCTCGGTTTCCATCTTTAATGCTAGATCAAAAACTTCAATTGCGTCAATTAGCTTGTCAGCTAATGGCATACCTGCGTACTTTCTTTCGCGCTTTAAGTCTTCGCTCATCCGTTTCTTGTAATTTTCCATTTCTGCTAGTGCTCGGAAGTATTTATCCTTAACAGTCTTTAATTCTTCTTCTAAAATCTCTAATTGATCTTCAAACTTATTTTTCTTTTTCTTTTTAGTTTTTTCATCTTTAGTTGTATCTTCAATTTCTTTTATTTCTTTCTCTTCTTCTACAACTAACTCTTTCTCAACTTCACTCATCTTTATTACTCCTCTTCATATAATTTTTGAATATGTTTAGCAAGATATTTCATTAAAGGAATAACTCTTCGATAATCCATTCTAGTCGGACCTACTAATGATATTGTTCCTTTTTCGCCATCAACTGTATCATAAGTCGAAGAAATGACAGTACAATCCTGCATAGCTGTGACTTGATTTTCAGTGCCAATTTTAACTGATATACCCTCCGCATCCGCTTCAACAATTTTAAAGATTTCATTATTCTCGATGGTCGTTATGAATTCTCTAAGTTTTTGGATGTCATTAAATTCTGGTTGGTATAACATATTTGATTGTCCGGTTAAATAATACTTTGTTTGAGCGAATTTAGAGAACGCTTCAATAAAAGAATCAACGATTGTATCGCGATACTTTAGCAATTCTTTGATATGGCTATGTTGAATTTCATAATGCAGTTTTTCTGAAACTTTGGAAATTGGAGTATCAAGCAACATTTCATTCAGCAAATCGATAACTTTTATTAGTTCTTGGGTATCGATAACATCCTGAATTGTTATTTGTTTTGACTCAACATGGCCAAAATTAGTTATTACCAAAATTATCGCTTGATGATTAGATATCGGAACCAATTGAACCTTTTTCACTTTTGAATGATAAGCATTAGGTCCTAACGAAATAGCCGTACAATTGGTTGCTTGAGATAATAAATCAATCGCTTCTTTGATAATTTCGTCTCTTTCGTTATCCTTATTGGAAAATAATTCTTCAAACTCAAAATAGCCATCAGTTTCTTCTTCCAGATTCTTCAAGATGGTTTCTATATAATACCGATAACCTTTTTCAGAAGGCACTCTACCTGAAGACGTGTGCGTTTTTTCAATATAATCCAAATCCTCAAGCACGCCCATTTCATTTCTGACAGTCGCGGAGGAAACATTTAACATTTCCGCCAAAACCTTTGAACCAATTGGTTCAGCGGATTTAACGTACTCGTCGACAATTAGTTTTAGTATCATTTCCTGTCGTTTATTCATAAAATCACCCTTTAGCACTCAATCGTTTTGAATGCTAATGATATTATACTAAAGCTTTTTAGCAATGTCAAGCATTGAGTGCTAGTTTTTTAAATAAAAACGCTTTATTTTTAAAACAAAAAGCCAAAATGATTTGGCTTTAGTTCAAGTTATTAAAATACGGATTTACTTGCAATATTTCGGCTAATCTTCCGCCTTTACCATGGCCAGGATAAACGACTGTATTTTTAGACAAACTCACTTTAATTTTCTTTAAAGACGTAAAGATTTTTCCCCCATTACCGGTTGGTAAATCTGTTCTGCCGATACTATCAAAAAAGAGAGTGTCACCCGAGAAAAAATGCTGGTTATAGATTATACCCATTGAACCTCTTGTGTGTCCGGGTAAGTGAATAACTTTTAATTTTTCTTTAACGAAATCAATTGTTTCTTGATCTTCTACTTTGTGAATTTCAATATTTTTGTCAAGAATAAATTCTTTTTTAAACATTGTCGATAAATTCAGATTTGGATTATATAGAAACTCCGCTTCTTCACCGTAAATATAAATTTTTAAGTCATATTCTTCAAGCAACATTTTTAAATCTCGAATGTGATCGATATGACCATGAGTCAAAAGGCAAACGTTTAATTTTAAGTCATGGCTTTGGCAATGTCTAATGATGGCTTCACCATTGAATCCCGGATCTATGACTAAAGCTTGATTTTCTTTGGCTAGAATATAGCTGTTTACATCCATATCTCTACTAGAATACTTAGTAATATTTATCATTTTATTAGATAACACGCTCCATACATTCCGGCATCATTGCCTAATGTAGCAATCTCGAAGTGAGTCGTTTGAATAAATGGTTTAACTAATGGATAATAAAACTTGGTTATTTTGTCGATAATAAAATTTCCTGCATTTGAAATTCCTCCACCGATAATAAAGATATCAGGATTGATAATATAAGTGACCTTAGCTAATACTCTAGCTAAATATTCCATTGACAAATCAAGGATTTCATTAGCTACTTGGTCGCCTAATTTAGCATAATCTATAACTTTTTTAGCACTAAAATCAGAGTATTTTCTAAGTGGTGAAGACTTTTTTGAATGATTTAAATACTCCTTGGCTAAACGGACAATTCCTGTAGCTGAGGCTACTGTTTCAAGGCAACCGTTTTTGCCACAATTACAATTTAAATTATATAAATCATCGATATGGGTATGACCTATTTCACCAGCAACACCATTGATTCCATCAACTACCCTACCATCGATGATTACTCCACCGCCAATGCCTGTGCCTAAAGTAACCATAAACGCATTAACATAGCCGTGGGCTACCCCTTTATAGATTTCACCGGCAGCGGCTAAATTCGCATCATTAGCCACTTTAATAACAATTTCATCATCATTAAGAATCGCTTTAAACTCGCTGACAATGTCCTTTTTTCCCCAGCCAAGATTAACACAACTAAACACTAAGTTTTTAGCCACGGGACCAGGCACTCCGAATCCAATGCCTCTGATTTCGGAAATCACAAGTTTCGAATTTATTACCTCTGCTATTTCATGCAATATATATTCTCCAAATGAAGATTTATTTGTCGGCAAATTCCAGGAATCAAGAAGGTTATCATCTAAATCAAATAAGCCGATTTTTATCGACGTACCTCCAATATCTATTCCTAAATTATATCTTCTCATAAATGCCTCTTTGACTACTAATTATAAAGAAAAAGTATCCGAATGGATACCAAATCAACTGATTATTTTTTCTCTTTGTGAACAGTTTGTTTTTGACACGTAGGGCAGTATTTTTTTACTTCCATTTTATCTGGATGTGTCTTTTTGTTTTTTGATAATTGGTAATTTTCTGAATTACATTCAGTGCATTTCAAAGTAAATTGAGCTCTCATAAACTATCCTCCATTCAATACTATTATATTCTATAATTTATACTCGAAAAAATCAAGCATTTTTCACTTTAAAAGCGAAGTTTTTGTTTTTCATCTCATTAAACATGATTCTCATAATAGCTAAAGAAAACGCTGCGAGTAAATCGCAGCGTCTTTAGTTTTTAAATAATTCTTACTCGATTAACGCCGTCAAGAACATTTAGGGTTTTGATTAAATCTTGAGGTACATCAATTGCAAAGTCAAAAGCATAGAAGGCGTAATCACCTCTAACTTTAGAAACTCTTGATTGGATGTGATCTTCTAAAAGAGTCATCACCTTAGCAATTTCTCTAGCTAATGAAGGATCGTTTTTAGCTAAAATTATCATTCTTTCTTTAGTTGTGGAAGTTTCTAATTTTACATTTGGGTAATTGACGGAATTTATTATTTCGCCTTTTTCAGCATAGGCCATAAGTTGTTTAGCTGCCATTATTGCACAATTATCTTCCGATTCTTCTGTTGAAGCACCTAAGTGAGGAAATGCAATAACATTATCCAAATTAGCCACATAATAATCCGGAAAATCGGTAACATATTTTTTTACTATCTTTGTGTCTAATGCTTGTTTTAAATCTTGATCATTAACCAACAAATCTCGAGAAAAATTCAATAAAACCACTCCTGGTTTCATTTGGTTAAATATAGATTGGCTAATCATATGTTTTGTGGAATCTAGTAAAGGGAGATGTAAACTAATATAGTCAGCAAGCGGATAAGATTCTGATAAGTTGTTATTGATATCTACAGATTCGTTTAATAATGATTTAGCTTCATCGGTAATATATGGATCATAACCGATAACTTTCATACCCAAATCAGCGCATGAATTAGCTACTTTTCCGCCAATAGCGCCTAAACCGATTACCAAAATAGTCTTACCAAGTATTTCGGTACCCGCAAATGCAGCTTTTGCCTTTTCGATTGATACTAGAATTTCTTGGTCATTTTTATTGTTTTTAACCCAATCTATGCCGCCGATTAAATCTCGAGCAGTTAGTAACATTCCGGCAATCACTAATTCTTTAACACCATTGCTGTTAGCACCAGGTGTATTGAATACCACGACACCGTTTTCAGCCATTTTATCCAAAGGTATATTGTTAACTCCAGCACCAGCTCTAGCTACCGCTAAAAGGTTATCCTTGATTGGATATTCATGCATACTGGCACTTCTTACCAATAATAAATCGGCATTCATTGCGTCTTCAGTAATTTGGTATTTGCTGGTGAAAGTATTTAACCCTAAAGGAGAAATTTTGTTTAAATAACTAACTTTCATCCAAGTACCTTCCTTTCGAATTCTTTCATGAAATTCACTAAGGCTTGAACTCCTTCAAGAGGCATTGCGTTATAAATTGAGGCTCTCATTCCACCGACAGATCTGTGGCCTTTCAAATTCGCTAAACCAGCAGCTGTAGCTTCTTTTATAAATCGATCGTTGATATCATCACTTTCGGTAATAAAGGTTACGTTCATCAAAGAACGATCTTTCTTTTCCACTGTACCTTTGAACAATTTAGATTTATCAAGATAATCGTAGAGTAAATTAGCTTTTTTTAAGTTTTTTTGATACATAGCTTCTACTCCGCCATTTGCGAGTAAATGTTTAAAGACTAAACCGCAGACATAAATGCCATATGTCGGAGGGGTATTGTATAGAGAATCTGAATCAGCGTGAATTTTGTAACTCAACATTGTTGGACAATAGTCAGGCAATTTGTTAGCTAATAAATCTTCTCTTATAATTACAATAGTTGTTCCGGCTGGACCGATATTTTTTTGTGCTCCTGCAAAAATAAGCGCAAATTTTGAAACATCGATTGGTTCAGACAAAATGTTTGATGACATGTCGGAGACTAAATCCTTACCTAAAGTGTCAGGCAACTCAGTAAACCTAGTACCATATATTGTATTGTTTTGACAAATATAAACATAATCGGCTTGAGGGTCAAAATTAAGATTTTTTAAATTAGGTATGTAGGTAAAGTTCTTGTCTTCAGAGGAAGCAACCTTGTTAGCAACTAGATATTTGTTAGCTTCTTTATAAGCTTTAACCGCCCATTCGCCAGTTATGATATAATCAGCTTTCTGATTTTTCATCAAATTCATTGGAACCATTGAAAATTGTAAATGCCCACCGCCTTGTAAGAACAAAACTTTATAATTAGCCGGAATATTCATCAATTTTCTTAAATCAGCTTCCGCATCTTTAATGATTTTGTCAAAAACTTTTGAACGATGCGACATTTCCATAACAGACATACCGCTATTTTCATAATTTAACATTTGCTCAGCAGCTGTTTGCAAGACTTCTTCAGGCAATACAGCTGGTCCAGCAGAAAAATTCCAAATTCTTTTCATAATGTTCACCTCTTATAATATTTTTTTTCCTTCAAGATAATAACGCTTTTCTTCCGCTTCGCCCAAGGAGAAGGATTTTCGAGGAAGAACTCCGTTTTCTCTAATGTAAGGTAATAATTTATCTCTTTCAAGCGTGGGCATCGATATGCCTACACAATCATGGTTATTCTTAACAATTCTCTTCAAACTATCAATTCCATGAACAAAATCGATATCAGCATAACTATTTTTTTTCAAAAAATCATCAATAATTTCTTGAATTTGTTTTATTGCTAAAAATGGATTTTCGGGAATATCAATGTAAAAAACTTCGTTGTTAAAAAATATTTCCAATTTACCTGCACCGGATAAGCGATTTCCTAAAGCATTGATAACACTTTTATCAACATTAAATAAGACTCTATGAATTGGTTCAAAAGTTAACCCCTCATCATAAAGACTGATTAACTCAACTAAAGCATAACGTGCAGGATGTTTTTTACGTTCTTCTTCATTAAGATTTTTCTTAATTTTTTCCCAACAAACTTTCGCTGACGCTAAAGAGTGATTGCCATCGCCAACAATTAAATTCAAATCGTTAGGTAAAGCATCAATGGCATCAATTATCGGTTGAGTATTTTTTATTTCGTATCCCCTAATATAGCCGCCGTTCATGTTCAATTTGAAATCATATAATTTTTTAAATTTCTTTCTATTCTTATAAAGATTAGCGATTATATTTTGGCCTTGATCATCAAGGAGCACTAAAACGTGAGGTAATTCTATTGGGGCATTTTCTCGGATTTGAACTCGAGGGGGTATTCTCTCAGGAACAGTTTGCTCTGTGGCCGCTATTTTTCCCTTTTTACCAGGTTCATACTCATAGGCATCTAGATCTATTGCCGTGACTAATCCTAACCGTCTTTCAACGTAAGGAGTTTGTCTTTCTACCAAAACAAAAGATTCAGATTCAACAAACATGTGATTTTTTAAGTAAAGATCCATGTTGTAATTTATTTTACTGATCTTATGTTTAATTTCTTCATCTAAAAATGCTTCAGGCAATATTAAATGATATGTTGAAGGAACGTTATCAACATAGACTTTTAATTTATCCCAATATTCAGGTTCAGAAGTGAATTGGTCACAGGCAATTACTGCCCATTTTTCTTTATTTATCGAATCAATAGGCAGTAATATATTCGGCGTGACAATGACGCTCATTAAACGATACCTTGTTCCAACATTGCATGGTATACCCTCATGAAGCCAGCGATATTAGCTCCTATTACTAGATTGCGATGATCTGTATATTTTCTTGCTTCAGAATAAGCTTTCTGAAAGATTTCAGCCATGATAAGTTGTAGTTTGTCATCAACTTCATCGTATGACCAAGGATAATGCATTGCATTTTGAGTCATCTCTAAACCTGATACAGCAACGCCACCAGCGTTTGCTGCTTTTCCAGGAGCGAACAAAATGTCGGCGTGTTGTAAATATTTTGTCGCTTCAATAGTTGTAGGCATATTTGCTCCTTCAGCAACTAAGAAGCAACCATTTGCAACTAAAGCTTGTGCACCTTCAAGCGGCAATTCGTTTTGAGTTGCACAAGGAAGTGCGATATCACATGGTATTTGCCAAATATTAGTAGGATTTGAATCATAAGTAGCTGAAGGACGGTATTGTAAGTATTCAGTAGAGAATTCAGGATTCTTTTCTGTCAACATTTTAACAATACTTAAGTCTAAACCGTTTTTGTCATAAACAAAACCGTTTATGTCAGATAAAGCGATGACCTTAGCACCCATTTCACGAGCTTTCAAAGCTGCATGCATACCAACTTTTCCAGATCCGGAAATAATAACTCTTTTACCTTCAATTGTTTCATTACGATAAACTTTTAACATTTCACCAACAAAATATAATAAACCGTGTCCAGTAGCTTCGGCTCTTCCTAAAGATCCACCATAGGAAACGCCTTTACCAGTTAAAACACCGCTGTTTTCATTTCTAATTTTACGATACATACCATACATATAGCCGATTTCACGGAATCCTACGCCAATGTCTCCGGCAGGCACGTCGGTGTCAGCGCCAATATGACGATACATTTCCAGCATAAAATTCTGGCAAAAACGCATAACTTCATTATCGGAACGACCACGTGGGTTGAAATCAGATCCACCTTTGGCTCCACCCATAGGTAAACCGGTGAGTGCGTTCTTAAATGTTTGTTCAAAACCTAAAAATTTAAGAATTGATTCATTGACAGATGGATGAAAACGAATTCCTCCCTTGTAAGGCCCAATCGCTGAATTGAATTGAATGCGGTATCCGCGATTTACGTTTACCTTACCTTCATCATCAACCCAAGTAACTCTAAACTTAATAATTCTTTCTGGTTCGATAATTCTTTCCATGATTCCAAATTTTTCAATATTTGGATCATTTTCAACGATGAAACTCATCGCCTCAAAAAACTCTTCAACTGCTTGAAGATACTCTGGTTGAGAACTATTTCTTTGTTTAGTAATCTCAAACAGGTTATTTAAGTAATCATTTGTAAACAATTTCTTCGCCTCACTTCTTATATTTTTTTTCGATTTTTTGTTAATCGATTATCATCGTTCGTAAAAAAAAGCATGGAAAATGCTATTATATTATTTTCCAAAAGCTGCTTTACTCACCAATTTTATGGGTATGGTTACCAACACTTTAGATTATACAATGAAAGCGCTTTTAAAACAAGTGTGAATTTCTTTTTTTGCGGGTTTCATAATTCCGATATTCTTAATAATTTTATTAATAATAAAAAGCAAAAAAGCGAGCATAAAACTCGCCTTTTTTATTCAATGACAGTAACCCAGCCTTCAGGGGCTTCGATATCACCAAAATATATGCCCATTAAGGTGTCATATAATTTTCGTGTTACCGGTCCGACTTGAGTTTCACTATAAAAAACATGTTTGTCGCCGTTGTAATCGATTCTACCTATTGGTGTAATCGCAGCTGCCGTACCACAAGCGCCGGCTTCTTTTAATTCATCAAGGTTGGAGATATAGACATCTCTCACTTCGGTTTTCAAGTTTAGGTAGTGTTCAGCTATATATAATAAACTCTTTTTTGTTATACTTGGTAAAATGCTACTAGAATTAGGAGTGACAAAAACATTCTTGTGGGTGATACCAAAAAAGTTAGCAGCTCCAACTTCATCTATTTTAGAATGAGTCAATGGATCGAGATAAATACAATCTGCATACCCAGCTTCTTGTGCGTGTTCATGGCTCATTAAACTTGCTGCGTAATTTCCTCCGACTTTAACTTGTCCCGTGCCATTTGGTGCGGCGCGGTCTTTATCGGTTACTATAAAATTAACAGGGCTTAAACCACTTTTGAAATAATTACCAACTGGTGATGCAAGAACACCAAATATATACTCTGATGCTGGTCTTACACCTAAATTTCTACCTACACCAATTATATATGGTCTTAAATATAGAGAAGCTCCATATCCATAAGGCGGAATCAAATCTTTATTAGCTTCTACGACCTGTTTTATAGCATTAAAAAACTTTTCCTTTGGTACAATCGGCATTAGAATTCTTTCGCAAGAACTCTGTAATCTTTTAGCGTTTTCATCCATTCTAAAGATTTGGATTTTTCCATCTTTTCTGCGATAAGCTTTTAAACCTTCAAAAGCTTGTTGGCCGTAATGTAAAGCGGTCGAAAAAGCGGAAATAGTTATTGTATCTTCTTCTCTTAATACACCTTCATCCCATGAGCCGTCTTTAAAATATGAAATGTAATTGGCGTGGGAATCTCTTGCTTTAAACCCTAAATTTTTGTAATCAATATCAGTCAAAACTCTACCTCCGAATATTAGACATCACTATTATTATAAACTATGTAAGCCCTTACTTCAACCCTAAAAATTCGAAGTTTTGACTTTTAATGCGTTTATTTGCTTTAAATTCAATAATCCAGTTTATAAACGAGTTTTGATGATAGTTTGCTCTGGCATTAAATATTTTTAAGAAAAAATAGCTTACACAACATTTGTGAAAATTAATCATTCAATTCAATAGAAAAACCGGTTTTCAACAAGAAAACAAATTTATCAAGAAATGAAAATGAAATATATTAAATACTAAATATAATCATATCTTAAATAAGTTTTGCATCACCAATGAAAACGAGTGATTCAATAATCACTCGCTTATTAAGACTACTTTTCCAGTCAAACCATCAACTACTAAATAATCGTTTGCTTTTATTTTCACTATATCAAACCCTAGTCCAATAACTACAGGAATTTGTTTCGATTTGGCAATGATAACGCCGTGTGAAAAAAAAGTTCCATTTTTTACGATAATTCCTTTTAAATATTCTAAAGGATAATCATAAATCATCGTTGGCAATAATTCGTCGCAAATTAAGATGAAGTTCTTATTAATCGCTTTAAATTTGTCTTGTTTTTTTATGTTGTTAATCAAGCGGTCAAAAACTTCTTCTACATCCAAAGCTTTTGAGCTAAAAACTTCATTTTCCATCGCTTCAAATTGTTGAAAATATACGCTTTGCACGTTTTTGATGGCTTTTATTAAATCTTCGCCTTGATCTATTTCTTTAAAAATATAGTCGCTCACTTCGGTATCATTTAGCATTAATTTATGAGCAATCAAAATGTCTTTTTCTTCGCATTCGTGGCATAATTCCATCAATCCGTCAATTTCTGCAAGTGCCAATTCTCTTATTTCAAAGAACACTTCTTTTGCCTCATCTGCGTAATATTTTTCATGGAGTTTACCAACTGCTTTTTTATGTATCACAGCGATACCGCTACCTTTGCCACTGGTAGCGCCAATACCTTGAAAACTTAACATATCACACCTCTTTAATCCTTATTTTACCATATTTTTACATAAATGAAGTTTTAAACGTTAAAATTATCTTCTTCTGTAGTATAATAATATCGATTATATTTGGTGAGGTAAAGCTGATGTACACTAGAGAAAAGACTAAAAAAATTCAAATAGGTAATCTGTTTATCGGCGGTAGTGACACTGTAATTATTCAGTCTATGACTAACACGAGAACGAAAGATGTAATGAGTACAGTTAAACAAATCCACGAACTAGAAAACGCGGGCTGTCAAATAGTAAGAGTCGCGGTTTTAAATATGGAAGATGCTTTAGCATTAAAAGCAATTAAAGAACAAATAAATATCCCTCTGGTCGCTGACATTCATTTTGACTATCGGTTGGCACTAGCAGCTGTAGAAGCCGGAGTAGACAAGATCCGAATTAATCCTGGCAATATCGGTGATGAACAAAAGATTAAAATGGTTGTAGATGCCTGCAACACTAAAAATATTCCGATTCGCATCGGAATCAACTCAGGCTCGATCGAAAAACACATTTTGGATGAATATAAAAAACCTTCACCAGAAGCTATGATAGCTTCTGCTAAATATCATGTTGAATTACTAGAAAAATTTAATTTTACAAACATAATCATTTCTTTGAAATCTTCTAATGTCCAGGATACAATTAAAGCTAATCTGCTAGCATCTGAAGTGTTTCCGTACCCTCTCCATTTGGGAGTTACCGAGGCGGGAACTAATTTTGGGGGAACTATTGCCTCCTCCATTGGATTAGGAACTATTTTATATCATGGAATTGGTTCTACTCTTCGCGTATCATTAACCGCAAATCCGGTTGATGAGATAAAAGTCGCTAAAGAAATTCTAGCTAACTTTAGACTTTATAAGAAACCTAAATTAGTTTCCTGTCCGACATGTGGTAGAATTCAATACAATATGATTCCCATCGCAAGCGAAATTGAAACTTTCTTAGAAACCATTAATAAAGATATCACAGTTGCGATAATGGGATGCGTGGTTAACGGACCTGGTGAAGCCAAAGAAGCTAATATCGCTGTTGCTGGCGGTTTAAATGAAGCATTGCTCTTTATAGACGGCGTAAAAGTAAAAAAAGTAAAACAGGAAGATTTAGTTGAAACTTTAAAACAGATAATCAGAGAGTATTAAAAAACGTTCAGGATCGACCTGAACGTTTTATTTTTAGATTATTGCTGCGAAAGCAAAGACTAAATATTTGAGGATATTGTTGTCATATAGCCATTTTGACAGTCTGAAACTATCGGTCTCAAGTTGCATATCCACAGTCAAGAAACTGCCGATAAAGTCGTTAATGGCCGGCACTGTAATCAATAAGCCTAATAAGAACAAGACAACGTAGATTAGGATAGCAGCTTTGAATAGACCAAAAACAGCTCCTAATACTTTATCAATTTGTTTGATAATTGGTAAGGATGTAATCATTTTTGCAAGAATTTTTAACAATAAAAAGACAAGCATAGAACCAAAGAACAGTACTACAAAAGCGATTAACAATAATATTAATGATTTAAATAAAGGCGCTACTGCATCTACGAATGATTGGATTGTTTCTTGAGTGTTGACTGTATCAATAATCCAATCGACGATAAAGTTCGGTAATGCCATATCTGCTAGTGCAGCGCGAATATTTTCTTCTGTCGCTTGATCATTACCATTGGCAATGCGGTCTAAAAGGAAAGTTTCAATTTTTAATAAAATCCCTTCACCAAACCATTTGTCAAGAACGGTAGAAAACGGTTTAGCTAAAAGAATTGACGCAATTAGCCCAAAAAGACTTGAAGCTAATTTGATTACTTTTAACAAAAAACCACTTTTCCAGCCAACAAAGACCAATGCAATAACTGACCCGACGATTAATACATCCATAACTCCAAACAAATTAAATATATTCATTATTTTACCCTCGACTATTGATATATTCTAAATAATCCTTGTAAGAGAAAATCATCATCTTCGCCGCGAATACTTCATCAGTTCTTCTAATCGGCGTCTTTGTTGGTGCTTCTTTTAACTTGTCCGGTTCTTCTTTTGCTTCAATTGCTATTTTACGCATAACGTCGATAAAATCATCAATTGTTTCTTTTGATTCTGTCTCAGTTGGTTCGATCATAATTGATTGCGGGAAAAGAAGCGGGAAGTAAATAGTAGGAGCGTGCATGCCAAAATCAAGTAATCTTTTTGCGATATCCAGAGTTCTTACATCATTATCTTTATCAATTAAGCCATTAAAGACAACTTCATGCATGCAAAAACCAGGAATTGGTAATTCATATGTAGTTTTTAGGGCGTTAGAAATATAGTTTGCATTTAGTGTGGCATAGGGACCAACTAATTTTAAGTTTTCTTTACCTAAAGTTCTGATATAAGTATAAGCTCTTAAAGCCACCAAATAGTTTCCAAAATAACTTGATATTTGGCCAAGTGCTTCACCAGAGTTTTCTACAAAATAATACTCTTCTAACTTTTTGACTCTTGGATTAGGTAAATATTTAGCCAAGACTTCAGTAACTCCAACAGGACCGGATCCCGGACCGCCGCCACCATGAGGGGTTGAGAAAGTTTTATGAAGGTTGATGTGCATAACGTCAAATCCCATGTCACCAGGTCTTACTTTCCCTAAAAGTGCATTTAAATTAGCACCATCATAATACATTAAACCACCAGCGGCATGTACTAATTTGGTAATTTCGCAGATGTCATTTTCAAAAATACCTAAGGTGTTTGGATTAGTTAACATCATTCCGGCAATTTCATCGTTCAAAACTGCCTTTAGACTTTCTAAGTCGACACGTCCACGTTTATTGGATGTAATTTCAACAACTTCCATTCCACAAACAGTAGTCGATGCAGGATTAGTCCCATGAGCTGAATCGGGTATGATAATTTTCTTGCGTTTAAAATCGCCTCGATCTTCATGATAAGCTTTAATAACCATTAAACCAACCAACTCACCATGAGCTCCCGCATATGGATTAAGTGAAAATTCAAATAGCCCAGAAATATCGGATAGATAGGTTTGCAAGTTATGATAAACCTCTAAAGCCCCTTGGGTAGTACTAGCCGGTTGTAAAGGGTGAAGATTCTTAAACGCCTTATTTCCAGCCATTTCTTCATTGATTTTCGGATTGTACTTCATCGTGCAAGAACCTAGAGGATAAAAGCCATTTTCTACGCCAAAATTTTTATTAGAGATGTTGGTAAAATGTCTTAAAACATCGAGTTCTGAAACTTCCGGTAACAATATTTCGGCTTTTCTTAATAATTTATTGTCTAGCTTTTCAACTTGATAATCTGTAAATCTTTGTCTTGGTAGTGAGTAACCGATACGACCAGGATTAGATGACTCAAATATCATTTTATTGTAATTAATCATGATAATCCCTCCATAATTTCTACAAGATTATCAATTTCTGCTTGTGTTCTCTTTTCAGTTACAGAAAAATTAATTAAACCTTCATATTTTTCACCGAATACATCTAAGCCGATTCCACCGAAAATTCCTTTTTCCAACAAAGCGGTTTGAATGCTTTCTTTAGGTAACGATGTTTCTAAAGTAAATTCCTTTAAAAAAGGTTTTTTGAATGGATCAGTAAATTTACCGGTCTTTAATAGACGGTCATAGAGGTAGTGTGCCCCTTGATATGATAGGTTATTGACTTCTTTTAAACCGTTTTTACCCATTAAAGATAGGTAAATGGTCGCAAATAAAGCCATTAAAGATTGATTGGAACAGATGTTGCTATTGGCTTTACTTCTTCTAATATGTTGTTCGCGAGCTTGTAAAGTTAAAACAAAAGCTCTTTTACCCTCTAAATCATGGGTAAAGCCACATATTCTTCCTGGCATTTTTCTCACATACTCTTTTTGGGTAGCTAAATAACCTAATGTCGGACCTCCGAAAGCTACTGGCATACCTAAACTTTGGCAATCACCACATGCTATGTCAGCGCCATCTTCTTTTGGAGATTTCAAAACGCCTAAAGTAGAGATATCACTGTTGACAATAAATAGCGATTTATTCATTTTGATTAATTCAGAAAAACCTTCGTAATCTTCAATAATTCCATATATATTAGGTTTTTGAACAATTACACCAGCTACGTCTTTCGTCAGTTTTGATTTTAAATCTGCGAAATCCACAACTCCAGATTTTTCTTCAATAAACTCCCATTCCAATTCCTTGTATCTTAAATATGTTTTAATAACATTGACTGTATTAGGATTAAGAGTCGAGGACAATAATATTTTGTTTCTTCTAGTGACAGCGCAAGCCATAAAAGCGGCCTCGGCTGTGGATGTAGCTCCATCATACATTGATGCGTTTGAAACTTCAAGGCCTGTCAATGTTTGAATCATTGATTGATACTCAAAAATATATTGTAAGGTGCCTTGAGATATTTCTGGTTGATATGGAGTATAGGAAGTCATAAATTCCTGTCTTGATGTCAAGGCATCGATTACTGCGGGTTGATAATGGTCGTATATCCCTAAACCGGAAAAAAGAGTTAGTTCCTGATTTTTCTTACCAAGTTCTGTAAAATGGTTTCTTAACTCTGATTCGGACATAAAGCTGGGAACATCGTAGTCACTGTTAAAAATAACGCTTTCTGGAACGTCTTTAAACAACTCATCAATTGATGAGATATTTAAGCTTTTTAACATTGTATCAATGTCAGCCTTAGTATGGGGAAAATATTTAAACAATTATTTCACCTGCTATTTAATGAATTCTGCGTATTCTTCAGAACTTAATAAGCTTCCTATTTCATCATTGTTTTCTAATTTAACCTTTAATAACCAGTTATCATAAGGGTTTTTATTAAGAAGTTCAGGTTCGCCAACCAAATCTTCATTTACTTCTAAAATTTCTCCAGTCACTGGAGAGATTAAATCTGAAGCGGCTTTGACTGATTCAACTGCGCCAAATTCTTCTTCTTGACTGACTGTGTCTCCCACTTCTGGAAGATCCACGAAAACTACATCACCTAATTCTGATTGTGCAAAATCCGTGATACCAATTAAAGCTTCATCATTATCCAATAACTTAACCCATTCATGACTTTTTGTATAATAAAGTCCTTCTACTAATTTGCTCATATTAAGCTCCCTTCGTTTTATTATATTTCTTTTCTAAAAATTTCTTATCTCTAACAAAGCCAGGTATTAACTTGTTTCTGACCTTGACGAACACATCGGTATTTTTCTTGGTATATGGTCGATTAATCAAAGCCATTGCAATCGGTTTTTCTAAAGATATACTTAGATATCCAGTTGTAACATGCCCAATTAATTCATCTTGGAAGTAGACTTCGTAGCCTTCACGTGGAATTGAACGTTCTTTTAACTCAATGCCAACGATTCTTCTTGTTAGGTCTTCACCTTGAGCAATTAAGGCTTGTTTACCAATAAAATCAAGATCACTATCAATTTTAACAAAGAACTTTAATCCAGCTTCAAGAGGTGTGATTTCCGGAGATAATTCATGACCATAAAGTGGTAATGCCGCTTCAAATCTTAAAGTATCTCTTGACCCTAATCCGCAAGGTACAACCTTGTTTTCTAAAAACAAATCCCATATTTCCTTAATGGCTTCTTCACTAGCGTAAATTTCAAATCCATCTTCACCAGTGTATCCAGTTCTAGAAATCAATAAGTGATGATGATTATATTCATAATTTGCAAAATAGAAAAATCCTAATTCTTTAAGTTCAATCCCTAAAATATTAAGAATTTGCTCTTGCGCTTTTGGTCCCTGAACAGCTATTTCCTGATAGTCTTCAGAGACGTTCTGAACCAGAACATCAAAATCTCCGGTGTTTTCAACAATCCAGTTATAATCTTTAGCTACGTTACTAGCATTAACAACTAATAAAAAGTACTCAGTGTTGAGCCTATATACTAATAAGTCATCGACTACTCCACCGTTTTCATAAAGCATCATCCCATAAGCCACTTGTCCGTCAGATAATGTTTCTACTTTATTAGTAAAAATTTTTTCGACAAAAGCTAATGCGTCCAGACCTTTAATAGTAATTTCACCCATATGACTAACATCGAACATTCCTGCATTATTTCTCACAGCTAAGTGCTCGTTTTTAATGCTATCATAAACTATTGGCATGCTGTAACCGGCAAATTCTTCCATTTTTGCGCCGAGTTCAACATGCTTATCATAAAGACATGTTTTCTTTAAATTTTCCATACTCCACCTCAAAATTATTATATCACATATTTATTCTTTAGAATAAGATTTGTAAAAAATCCTCACTTGATAAATTATAGATATATTTATTGATATCAATACGGTTCAAAACCTTGATAAATTCATCTTTTTCATAATTAATATTCTTAAAATTATTCAAAAATTCATCTTGATCTCCAATTAGGAAATAATCTCCTAACATATTCATTCTTTTGACAATGTTATTCTTAAGTTCTAGACTGATTTCAATCATTCCGGCATCGGTTTTTTTCTTTTTGCTAATTGTATAATTAGGATTTTTACCATAGATAAAGTTGTCTTTAAGGTAGGTTATTTCAATTTTTTCAATTTCTTTTATGTCACGGTTCGTTAAAATGATTTCCTGATCAGCAATGTGCTCACGGATATATTTTTTAAAATCGTCAATCGTAATATCTAAATGTTCCTTAACATTGGTTACTCTTTTTCGCACTGAATCGATACCCTTAGAAATAAGTTTTTCATTATCGGGAGTAATAGCTTTGACCATTACACTTAAGTCTGTGTTATAAAGCATTGTCCCATGAACAATCGAGCGCGAATTAACTTGATAAAAAGCATTTCCTGAGACCTTTAAACCGTCGACTAGAATATCATTGCGTCCAGAAACATAGGCATTAAGGCCTAGTTCTTTAAGAATATTCGCAACTTTATTGAGATATGTATTAAATACGAAATCTTTGTTAAAAGTTGATGTGATGAACGAAAACATAATATTTGAGAAATCTGCGTATACGCAACCACCGCCGGATTTTCTACGGTAAAATTCAATGTTGTTATCTTTGACATATTGTAAGTTTACTTCGTTTTCTATCAATTGGTTTCTGCCAAAAATAACGGTTGGGTTGACTTGCCACATGAAGAAATACTCGTCTTCAGGATAGTTTCTCGCCAGAAATTCTTCAGTTGCTAAGTAAAAACTTAGTTTTTTAACCTCTTGAAAAGGATATGCAATATATTTCATTTATTTTCCTCCTTGCAATAAAAAGAGAGAATTTATCCTCTCTCCAAAAATTCTTTAATCCTTGTAGCCTCAATCTCGGCTAAAAATTCTGTAAAAGGTTCTATTTTTTTGTTGATTTTATATTCATCGATATTTTTGAAATAATCATCTCGTTGTTCCTTAGTAATTGATACCGGTAAATAACCTTCTAATTCAAGCTGGTAGTTTAATAATAATCTGGCCAATCTACCATTGGCGTCCATAAATGGATAAATCTTTAATAATTGTAGGTGTGCAAAAGCAGCTTTTTCTAAACCTTTTAACTCAGGATTTGTTAACTCATTAAAGTAAGAATCCATTTTTTTAAAGATTTTTAGGTAAGTTGGCGGAACGTGTTTAGCTCCTAATATGAATAAATCTCTTGTACGGTAAACTCCTCCAGTAATAATCCCTTCAACTAATACTTGATGTAAATCTTTTACTGTTGATTCATTTAGTTCCGTACCTTTTTCTACAAGACGATGAACTAAACTAATAGCGTGATAATTATTAATGACCGCCTGTCGTCTATTGGCTTTTTTGTCCGGAAATTCGCGGGAATGATCCTCCAACAAGAAACAAACATCTTCGAAAGTAAAATCATCATTATCAAAACTTGTCGATTCATAGATGAATCTTTTGTCGAATTCATCGCAGATAACTTGAAGCTCTGCTTTAGTCATTGTTTTTTTCTTGTTGATTAATTGCTCTTTAAGCGCTTCTACCTCTTCAAATTTCATATCTATCACCTCATTTAAATCATATCATAGAAAGGGCTTTCCTTCAATTGTTTTGGTCAAAAAGAGTAAAAAAAAGCAACTTTTTTGAAGTTGCTTTAACTATTATAATTACTATGAGCGGTTTTTAAGATGCTATAGATAACTTCTTTAGGAATGTCGCCATAATTATTAGCCTTAAACCAGAGCTCATCTTTCGTCGATTTATTTTTAGAAATTGTTGGATATTTGATAATTAATCTGATACCTTGCTCTAGGTCATATTTAAATGCCATTCGGTAATAATTGCCAAAATTCATCAGGACTAAGAACGGTTTGCGATCAACATAGAAGGTAATTTTGTCATCATCCAATTTTGTAACTACTTGAGGCAATTCTCTGACATATGAAACTATTTCATCAAAAGAAGGATTTAACGGTTTGAACATTTTAGGTTTTTCAATGTAGTACTCGATGGAATTTGCTTGATTTGCTTGGTTAGACATTTTTGAAAATTCTGGATCGATATTAACATCTTGGAAAACAATACTGGTTGGGTCAAGGTTTTCATTTCCCGAAACTATTGGTTGTTCCTTCGAAACAATCATTGATTTACGGCTGTTATCTGGCGTTTTCGATTCGGATTTCCCTTTTGCTTTTTTGTTTTCGGAGATCTCTTTTTCTAAAGATTCTTCTTTTTCTAAATTTTTATCAACTTTTGCTGAGAAAATCATGTAGAGTATATAAATAACTAAGAACAAAGGAATATAGAAAATTGTGTATCTGGTGCCTAAAGTGCTATAACTATCTCTTACTCGGTATATTAGGTTTAAATAAGCGAAAGCCATTGTTGCGACTGCAATTTCAATTAAGATCAATATTCTAAATAAACGACCAATATTTTTAACTTTCTTATACTCAACGACTAAGAAATATCCAACTATAAAAAGGGTAAAAATAATGCCGACACTGCCAATGAATAACAATAGTTGAGCTGTGCTAGTTATCGTTGAGACATAAACAGAATACGCTAAATATGTAGCATAAGCCATAACAGCGAGTGAAAAGCCAAATACAGGGATGACTGCAAGGTTTCTCGTGCTATTGCTTACTACTCCAGAGTCTTTGAATTCTTTATTGGAAATGAAAAAGAATATAACGCTAAGTAAAATTGTAAAACCGCCGACAATAGCCTTTATCATCAACTCGTTAGCGGATAAAAAATCTACTTCAAATCCCCATTGACTAATATTGTTCCAAGGTACCGCCACCAAACTGACTAATAGTACTGAAATTAGTAATAATACGTTGCTAAAAAACTTTTTCATAGTTTCACCCCACAGTATAATAAAATTATATAACTTCTATGGATTTATGTCAATAAACTAACAATTTTTAGAAATATTTGTTTTTTAATTTTTTTTTTGAAGAATAAAAGACAATAATAATTGCGTATTTTACTGGGAAATGTTTACTTATATACATAAAACTACAAAATAATGTCACAAAAAGGTAAATGGGTCAAATCGAAAAGCTTCTCTCATTTTGAAGTTCAAGATATTTGAAAATGTTTACAAATAACATTATTATGCACGAATTTGTTTAAATGTTGTAATATTCACAAATTTTTACTATAATAAAGATAAGTTACTACATGTTTCCTGCTAAAATTTGTGACATTGTGACTAATAATGAAAAAAGGAGGTTAAGGGTATGCAAGTATTGAAAGAAAGTGTACGGAACTCAATTGTAGAAGGCGCAATTTTAGAATTTTTTGAATACGGTTTTCAAAATGCTAATATGCGTAGAATTGCTGATAAAGCCAACATAACTGTGGGAAATATTTATCGCTACTACAAAAATAAAGAGACACTATTCAAAGAAATCTTATTACCTGCAGAAAGAGCGATTGATGACTTGGGTAGCTTTGACGAGGAATTAAACATCACATCAATTAAAACAATCGACGATGTTAACCAGTTAGTCAATTTTGTAATGAGAGTATTAAAACCTTATACTAGAGAAATATATATTATGACTTTAGATTCCTCAGGTTCTCATTACTTAAAGATAAAGAATCAACTTGAAGGGATGATTATTCAAAAAATAAACGCATATTATCCTAAGAAGTTCGATCGTTATTTACTGAAAGTTGTTTCAGCTAGTTTCGTACAGGCTGTATTTTCCGTATTTAGAGATAATATCAATAATATCCGTCGAATTCAAGAAATGATTTCACAAATCATTGTCTTCTACTTCCGCGATATGGAACAGCGATTATTCTAATTTCAAAAAAAAATATAAGTGGAGTTTTTCT
>DIGC01000018.1 GCA_002419445.1 Caryophanales bacterium UBA5732 | reverse complement strand
CGGTTATCGATTAAAAATGATATAATGAAATTCAAGCATACTAGGAGGATGAAAACTGATGATTAAGTTATCAAACGTATCAAAGTATTACAGTTCAAATGATGTAATTGCTTTGGGATTAAGAAAAGTTAATTTAGAGTTACATGTCAACGAGTTCGTTGCGATAGTTGGTGAATCAGGTTCTGGTAAAACCACTCTTTTAAATGTGATCAGCGGAATTGACACTTATGAAGAAGGGGAAATATATGTTAATGGTGAAGAAACCTCATATTTCTCTGTCAGCGATATGGAAAATTATCGTAAAAAATATGTCGCTTTTGTTTTCCAAGACTATAATTTAATAGACTCATACACGGTTTTACAAAACGTTGAAGCCCCACTTTTATTATCCGGATATCCAAAAGATAAAATCAAAACCAGAGCCATGGAAATCATCGAAAAAGTCGGCCTTAAAGATCACGCTCATCACAAAGCCACTAAATTAAGCGGTGGGCAAAAACAAAGAGTTGTTATTGCTAGAGCTTTAGCAAAGGATTGCCCGATTATCGCGGCTGATGAACCAACCGGAAACTTAGATTCCGATTCGGCAAGACAAATTATTAGGTTGTTAGCCGATATTGCCAAGGATAAATTAGTAATAATGGTTACTCATGATTTTTCTCAAGTCGCAGAGTTCGCAACTAGAAAAATCAGAATCTATGACGGCGAAATTGTCGAAGATAAAGAACTTCTCAAAGTTGAAAAGAAAGATTTACCTAAACTAGAAGATAAAGAATTTAAAATAAATTTTACATCTTTGTTAAGACTTTCATTAAGAAATCTTTTTGCAGTACCAAAGAAGACATTGTTAATGATACTGGTCTTTTCATTTTTTGCGATATTCGTCGGTATAGCTTATGGAGGATATATTATTGTTTCTCAACAATCCGCTTTCTTTTATAACAGTCATTTTGATTACACCAATCCCGATCGAATAGTAGTAAAAAGAACTGATAATCAGCCTTTAACTGAGAGCGATTTAGAACAATTATCAAGCTATTCCCAAGTAAAAACTTTGATTACTCATGATTATGCCATGGATATGTCTAGAACTTTATATTCTAATGGCGGGGATATAGATTATATAAGCGTAAACTTTTTACCATTATCTTTGTTGCCGGATGATTTAACCATTACTTATGGCGATTTGCCTGAAGAAGACAACCAGGTTATTATAGCAGCTTCCGATTGGACTTATGATGTTGGTGAAGACGCAGTGGGCGAAATATTGACCGATGCATTTGGGTTCGAAAATACTGATTTTAGTTTTGAAGTCTCCGGTATGGTAAGCAATGATTTTATGTTAGGGAGTTCCCTGATGAACCAAGACTACATATTCGTCAGTGACGCTATGTGGGAGGTAATTAAAAATACCCAATATTTTTCAAAATACGGATCTGTTAAAATCGACTTTGATCAACTGGAATATAGTCCTTATCCAAATAATTTATATATTGATCCAACTCTAGATGATTTAGAAGTTAGAATGAGTATGGATTATTCTAATTATTTTTGTCCTGACGGTTGTATCGTCGATGCCAAACTAAACATCAACGATTACTATGTCAATGATAGTTATGACATTGATTTAATTATTGACAGCAACTTAACTGATAATCGTTTTTATGTCAATCAAGCAACTTACGACTTGATTTTCTATGATGAAATTTATCAAGTAAGCGTTATGACGAATACCGATATCAATGTCGAAGGTTTAGTTAGACAAATAGCTAGATTACAAGATGGCTTAACCTTTAAATATAAAGTGGTGTATCCTTTTGATTCTGTTCCGTTTGATCAGTTTCAAGGGTTGTTATTGATTTTTGCCAATATTGGAATGGTCATTGTCTTATTAGTAACCATGATTGGATCAACTTTTATTACATATATCATCTTTAAAATGATTATTAATACCAAACTGCATGATTATGCTATATTTAGAACCATTGGGGCTAATCAGAATGTTATTAAGTCTTTTATTTATGTTGAAAACTTCTATATCGTAATCATTTCATTTGCAATCTTCTTAGTCTTGTCACTTAGCTTGCCAAACAATATCGTTGAACCTTTTAACGCTTTTAAAGTGTTTAATGTCAGTAGTTATATCATCTATTTTATATTATTAGTTTTGATGTCTTTAGTTGTTTCGAGAAAATATTGCAATAAGATTTTTTCGAACAGTGTTTCCAAGACATTAAAAACGGATTTGGAGTAGCCCAATGATTAGTTTAAAGAATCTTAATAAATATTATAATAAAGGAAGACCAAATCAAATTCATGTCATCAATGATACTTCAATCGATTTTCCTAAAACCGGACTAGTGGCTTTAACCGGACCTTCTGGGTGCGGTAAAACAACATTGCTAAATGTCATTGGTGGTTTGGATAGTTTTTATAGCGGCGAGATTACTTTTAATAATCAAACTATTAAAAAATATAATCCGATGCAATGGGATATGCTAAGAAATGAAAAAGTGGGATATATATTCCAAAACTATAACTTAGTTCTCTCTAAAACAGTATATGAAAACATTGAGCTAGCTTTAAATATGGCTGGTCTTTATAAAAAAGAAGAAGTTGAAGAAAGAGTAAATTACGTTCTCGAAAGTGTGGGAATGTATAATTACCGTAAACGAAATGTCAAAGCTTTATCTGGCGGTCAACAACAACGTGTTGCAATAGCTAGAGCTTTGGCTAAAGATCCGGATGTAGTTTTGGCAGATGAACCGACAGGAAATCTAGATGCGAATAATACTTTCGAAATTATGAGCATCATTAAAAAAATATCGGAAACAAGACTCGTAATTTTAGTAACCCATGAACGCGGACTAGTAGACTTTTACGCAGACCGAATTATCGAAATCAGCGATGGAAAAGTCATAAATGATTATGAAAATACCGGTGTAGCCGGATTTGATCATGTCGACGAAAGAAACATTTATCTTCAAGATTTAAAGCTAGATGAAAGTCTTAAAGAAAGTGGAATCGATTATTACTACGATCATGAAAAAGATGAGAGTTTAAATGTTAAATTAATTGAATTTAAAGGTAGTCTTTATGTAAAGGTAAAATCGAAAAGAAAAATTAAGTTCATTGATGAAACTTCAGAAATTAGATTAGTCGATGATCATTATAAAAAGCGCGAAGCAACTGATATTTCCGAATATGATTTTGACTTATCCCAGTTCAAAAAAATCGACTCTTTAAAAGAGAAAAAATCTTTTATTAGATGGTCGACAACTATTAAAGCCGGATTTAACAGAGTCTTTTCGAGAAAGAAGTTCGTCAGTAAATTATTTTTGTTAGGATATTTCATCATTTCCGCTATTTTAGTTTTCCAATTAGCGACTTTTGGTAACATTACTGCAATCGATGAAAAAGACTTCGTAACATCACCTCGAGAATTAATGTCAGTTCAGCCTTATAAATATGACATTCAATATGAAGAATTGAACGAAATTCTTACTACAGTTGAGGGAATAGAATTTTCGCCTTACACTAACGTTCCGAGAATGACGTTCGAGTATTTTGATTATTATCAAGGACGAGCAAGAGCGGACATATCCGCTTATCCAGTAAAACTATCTTATTATCAAGACGTAACTTTGAGTTATGGAGAATTACCTGATACTAATTATGAGATTGCTATCGATGAATGGGTTGCTGAAAGTATCTTAGGAACTAAAAGTTTACTAGACCTTAATATTACTAATATTGAAGATTTAATTGGAGCGCAAATTAGACAAGAACAAAATTATGAGTTTAATACGCTTGGGTTTACAATTGTGGGTATCGTTAAAACCGAATCACCAATTGTAATTGTGGTTGATGAAGCAATCTTTGCTTTCTATCATGATTGGAACATGGAACCGATGGCTACTTACGGTTTGCTTGAAGGAAGAATTGAAATCGTTGAAGGAAGAGTGATACAAAACAGTCACGAAATGTTAGTTGATCAGTATTCACCATATTTAATTGGAGAAGTTGTTCCTTTCTATAGCGCATTTTACGACGAAATGACAGTTGTCGGAAAATACGCTCCAGCTGATAACGAGTATGCATATGAAGGCAGTATGTTTGTTGTTTCGAATACAGATTTTGAAGAGGCGATTTTGCACAATTTTTATAACGGTTATTATTATGATTTTCTACTCTTTTATACTGATAACCCTGAACAGGCTATAGAGGATTTTGACGACTTAGGCTATGAACTATATAATGCTTACGAACAACAATTATCGATTCATAGAGAAACAATCTTAAAAATGAATGCTGATAAAATTTATCAGGTGGTTGTGATTATTATTGGTATTATTGTCTATATCTTCTTTATGATGAGATCCAGTATGTTGAATAGAATTAAAGAAATTGGCGTTTACCGAGCTATAGGGGCGACAAAAAGAGATATCTACAAGATATTTTTCTCCGAAATTATTACCTTTACTACAGTTGGTTCTTTAACAAGTTATCTATTAATGACATACGTAGTAAATGAACTTCAAAATCAAATTAGCGATTATACAAACATCTTTTATTTTCCTATTCAATTATTCTTAGCGGGAATAATCGGAATTTACTTATTAAATATAGTATTTGGCATGTTGCCGATCTTTACTTTATTACGGAAAACTCCAGCTGAAATCACTGCTAAGTTCGATATTTAATCACAATTATTTTTACAGTAAAAAAATCTTGACTAAAAATAGGTTTTATTGTATAATAATTCAGCGTGTAAAAAGGATTTAAAGTGGGAGGAATAAATTTTCCTATAACCACATCACGAAAATAAGGAGGTGTCTTTCGTGGCTAAAGAAATTAAGAGCGTTGTTAAACTGCAAGTTAACGGTGGAAAAGCAACACCTGCACCACCAATTGGACCAATTTTGGGACAAGCGGGAGTTAACATTCAACAATTTTGCGTGCAATTCAACGAACGTACAAAAGATCAAGTAGGAAGTGTTATTCCGGTAGTACTAACCGTATTTGATGATCGTTCATTTACATTCATAACAAAAACACCGCCTGCTAGTGATTTGTTAAAGAAAGCATGCAAGATCCAAAAAGGAGCAGGAAATTCAAAAACTGATACTGTCGCAACAATTACAAAAGAACAACTAAGAGAAATCGCGACAATCAAAATGCCAGACCTAAACGCAAATGATGTTGAAGCAGCAATGAACATTATTGCAGGTACGGCGAGAAACATGGGAATTGTCGTAAAAGACTAAGTTTATTAGTTGTTTTATATATACAACTATATAATTGGGAGGACATTCCGCTAAAACCAAATATAGGAGGAAAGAACATGGCTACAACAGGAAGAAAGTATTCTGAAGCTCTTGCAAAAGTCGATCGTACTAAGAGATACACTATCGAAGAGGCTGTTGAATTAGTAAAATCAGTTTCCTTTGAAAAATTCGATGCATCAATGGAATTAGCTTTCAACTTAAACTTAAACCCTCGTAAAGCAGAACAAAATTTAAGAGGAGCGTTAGTTTTACCGCATGGAACTGGTAAAACTAAAAGAGTTTTAGTTTTCGCTCGTGGCGAAAAAGCTCAAGAAGCTAAAGATGCCGGCGCTGACTTTGTCGGCGAAGATGATTTAATCGAAAAAATCAAAGCAGGTTGGTTCGAATTTGATGTAGTTATCGCTACACCAGATATGATGGCTACACTTGGTAAGATTGGTCGTTTATTAGGACCTAAAGGTTTGATGCCAAACCCTAAGACTGGTACTGTAACGATGGACATCGCAAGAACTGTAGAAGACTCAAAAGGCGGTAAGATCACTTACCGTGTTGACAAATTTGGAAACATCCTAGTAATTTTTGGTAAAGTTTCTTTTGAAACAGCTAAACTTGTAGATAACTATAATACAATTTTAGATGCAATTAGAAGAGCTAGACCATCAACTGTTAAAGGTGTTTACATGAAGAACGTCAGCGTTTCATCAACAATGGGACCTGGGGTAAAGATTGAAATTTTAAAAAAATAAATAACTTTATCAAAGACAGTAGGCGCTATAATGCTTAATATCCTACCGAGACAAAGAATAATAAATAAAGCTTATTTATTCCTCTTTTTCTTGAAAACGAAAAAGAGGTTTTCTATTAAAAAGACATAAGGAGGTCTAAAATGGCAAATCAAAACATTATTAGCTTCAAACAAGAAGAAGTTAAGAAGATCGCTGAAAAAATGTCTCGCGCTAAATCATTAGTTATCGCTGAATATCAAGGCTTGACTGTGGACCAAACTGAAGCATTACGTGATTTATTACGTGATGCAGGTTGTGAAATCATTGTTATTAAAAACAATATTTCCAAAAGAGCCGCACAAGAGGTAGGATTCGCTGACTTAACTCAAGATTTAAATGGTCCAAACGGAGTTGTATTTGCGTATGAAGACTCAATTGCAGCAGCAAAAGTATTATATGCTTTTGCAAAGAAAAACAAGAAAATCGTTGTCAAAGCCGGAGTTGTTGATGGCGACTATTACAATCAAGATCAAATCAAAGAAATTTCACAATTACCTGGAAAAAACACTTTACTCGCAATGTTAGCAACACAATTATTAGCACCATTAAGAGAATTAGCAGTTGGCTTAAATATGCTAACTACTAAAGAAGAAACTGTAGAAAGTAATTAATTAGGAGGAAATTAAAAATGGCTAAATTAAACGCTAAAGATTTTATCGAAGCATTAAAAGAAATGAATATTTTAGAAATTAAATCACTTATCGATGCAATGAAGGAAGAATTCGGTATCGATCCATCTGCAGTATCAGCTGGTCCAGCAGTAGCTGCCGCTGAAGAAGTTGTAGACGAAGGTCCAAAAGAAGTTAACGTTATGTTAATGGATTCTGGCGAATCTAAAGTTAAAGTTATTAAAGTAATCAGAGAATTAACTGGTTTAGGCTTAATCGAAGCTAAGAAAATCGTTGACTCAGCTCCAGTAGTTATCAAGGAAAAAGTCAAAGAAACAGAAGCTAAAGAAATCGCTGACAAATTAGTTGAAGCTGGCGCAAAAGTAGAAATTAAATAATTATTTAGTTGAAGGCATATAAACCTGAGTTTTTCTCAGGTTTTTAGTCTTTTTGAGGATGAATAATGTCACATTACTTTTCTAAAGAAAACGACTCGCTCAAATCTAACGAAAAAACGATACTTGTCAAAATTTTTGACAAGAGTTTTTCGTTTTTAACTGATCATGGAGTCTTCTCGAAAATGGGTTTAGATTTTGGCTCGAGATTATTGATTGAAAATGTTTTAGACATTCCCAGTAACTCTTTTTTAGATTTGGGTTCAGGGTATGGTCCTCTAGGGATCATCTATAAATCTTTTCATCAAGAATCTTTGGTTCTTATGGCTGATGTAAATGATAGAGCGATTAAGCTATCGCAGAAGAATGCCATAATTAACAAAGTTGAGATTGAAGTTATTTACAGCGATGGATTCAATGAAATCGAACAGTCGTTTGATCTGATAATAACTAATCCGCCAATTAGAGCCGGTAAAGAAGTGGTTTATCGGATATTTTCTGATGCTTACCACCATTTGCATGCTGGCGGTCGCTTTGTTTTTGTTATTAATAAAAAACAGGGAGCACCATCGGCGATTAAGAAATGTGAAACAATTTATAGTAATGTAGAGATTATTAACAAGAAAAGTGGTTATTATGTAATAAAGTGCATTAAATAATTGACTGGCTTGTTCAATTGTGATAAAATATTAAAATGCGATAGAATGCGCATTTTTGCATTTATTAGTATTTTTTATAAAAAAACTATCCAAAATCTAGTTTATGAGGTGATTGTGTGAATTACAAAACCGTCCAATACGGTAAGACCAGAGAAAGAAGAAATTATTCCCGGGTCAAATCCAATGTCGAATTGCCAAATTTAATCGAAGTCCAAACTGAATCATTTGAATGGTTTATGGAAACTGGTTTAAAAGAATTGTTTCAAGACATCTCTCCAATTACTAACTTTAATGGTAATGTAGAATTGTACTTTGGTGATTTTGAATTTGAACCTGCGAAGTATAGCGTTAACGAGTGTAAGGAAAAGGATTTGAATTATTCAAGACCTTTAAAAGTTAGCGTTCGTTTAAAAAACAAAGATATTGTCGATAGTAAAACCGGCGAATTAATCAGTGATGATAACATTGTTGAAAATAAAATTTTCATGGGTGATATCCCAATGATGACTCCAGTTGGAACTTTTATAATCAACGGTTCTGAAAGAGTTATCGTTTCGCAGATTGTCCGTTCCGCTGGTGTTTTCTTTTCAGAAGAAGTTGACAAGAAGACACTTCAACACAAATATCTTGGTCAAGTTATTCCCACTAGAGGTGCATGGTTAGAATATGAAATGGGTTCTAAAGATATTCTATATGCAAAGATAGACAGATCGAAAAAGATACTGTTGTCAACGATGATTAAAGCTTTAGGGTTTTCAACCAAGAAGCAAATTGTTGACATTTTTGGCGAACATGAGTTACTAGACAACACTTTTGAAAAAGACTTAACTCAAAATGCTGAAGAAGCGATGAAAGAAGTTTATGCTAAAATTAGACAAGGTGAAACGGCTACTATTGAAGGGGCAAGAGAATTTTTTGTTTCAAGACTTTTCGATGAAAAACGTTACGACTTAGCTGATGTTGGTCGCTTTAAAGTCAATCAAAAGCTAGACGTGGTAAATCGCGTTAAATCGCTACTTGATAAAGATATTATCGTTAAGTTAAGCAAAGATTTAGTTGACCCTGAAACTGGTGAAGTAGTAATTTCAAAATCAACTAAACTTGACTATGAAAGTTTAAATTTAATCCGTAACAATCGTACAGCTTTAATTCAAAAAGTTGTTTTTGATAAAGAATTGGAAAAGGAATTAAAACAAATTATCGACCGTGAAAATCGTAATGAGATTGCTCCTGAAGGAGAAGATATCGCGTTCGTTCAAAACGTTGTCAGAAATACAGTTATTGAAATTTTAAATGTTGACGTTAAAGATGATGCCGGTGAAGCCAAGAGAATTAGATTAATTGGCAACAATTCACAAGAAGTAGCTTTACATATTACAACTTCAGACATCTTAGCCAGCATTTCTTATTATCTTAATTTATTTAATGGTGCAGGAAATCTTGATGATATCGACCATTTAGGTAATAGAAGATTAAGATTAATTGGCGAACTTTTGAAAAACCAATTCCGTATTGGTTTAGCAAAAATGGAAAAAAATGTTAAGGATAGAATGTCAACAAAAGATCCTCGGACAATTACTCCGCAAAACTTAATTAATATCAGACCACTGACTTCATCAATCAAAGAATTTTTTGGCAGTAGTCAGTTATCACAATTCATGCAACAAACTAATCCGTTAGATGAATTGACACACAAACGTAGAATTTCAGCTCTTGGGCCTGGTGGTTTAACGAGAGACAGAGCCGGATTCGAAGTTCGTGACGTTCATCAAAGCCATTATGGCAGAATTTGCCCGATTGAAACCCCAGAAGGCCAAAACATCGGTTTGATTAACTCATTAGCTTGTTATGTAAAAGTTAATAAATATGGTTTTATCGAAACTCCATATTTAAAGATAGATAAAAAGACTTCAAGAGTCACTGATGAACTTCATTATTTATCAGCTGATGAAGAAAGAGATTATATCATTGCTCAAGCCAATGTGGTTTTAAATGATGATATGACTATAAAAGAAGATCGTGTTGTCGCTAGACAAAACGGCGAAACAAGAATTTTCGATCGACATCGTTGTGATTTCATGGACGTTTCACCAAAACAAATCGTTTCAGTTTCAACTGCTTCGATTCCGTTTTTAGAACATGATGATGCTAACCGCGCATTGATGGGCGCGAACATGCAACGTCAAGCAATTCCGTTGTTAAAACCAGAAGCTCCACTCGTTGGTACTGGTATTGAATATAAAGTAGCTCATGACTCTGGTACCAGCGTTATCGCTAACAGTGATGGCGTAATTGAGTATGTTGACGGTAGGGAAATCAGAATAAGAACAACTTCCGGAGACTTAGAACGTCATGAACTGTTAAAGTTCTTAAGATCTAATCAAGGTACTTGTATTAATCAAACTCCAATTGTTAAACTTGGAGAAAAAGTTAAAACTGGAGATATAATCGCTGACGGTCCGTCAATGGATCAAGGTGAATTAGCTATTGGTAGAAATGTTGTAGTTGCTTTCATGACTTGGAATGGTTATAACTATGAAGATGCTGTTATCATGAATGAAAGACTGGTACAAGAAGATGTTTACACTTCAATCCATATTGAAAAATATGAAATTGAAGCTAGAGATACTAAGTTAGGAAAAGAAGAAATTACTCGTGAAATTCCTAACGTTGGTGAAGACGGCAGACGTTATTTAGACGCTGACGGTATTATCATCCCCGGTACAGAAGTTAAAGAAGGAGATATCTTAGTGGGTAAAGTTACTCCTAAGGGTCAAACTGATCCATCTCCTGAAGAAAAATTATTATTAGCAATCTTTGGTGAAAAATCAAGAGAAGTTAGAGATACATCTTTAAGAGTTCCTCATGGCGGCGGCGGTATTGTTCGTTCAGTACAAGTCTTCGTTCGAGGCAAAGATGAATTAAATCCTGGCGTTAACATGTCTGTAAGAGTTTATATCGTTCAAAAACGTAAAATTTCTGAAGGCGATAAAATGGCTGGACGTCATGGTAATAAAGGGGTTATTTCTAAAATATTACCACAAGAAGATATGCCATACATGGAAGACGGTACACCTATTGATATCATGTTAAATCCACTAGGGGTTCCTTCTCGTATGAATATCGGTCAGGTCCTAGAAATCCATTTAGGAATGGCTGCTAAACAATTGGGCATTCATGTTGCAACTCCGGTATTTGATGGGGTTGAACAGTCGGATTTAGATCAAATTATGGCTGAAGCAAAAATGTCACCAGAAGGAAAATATGTTTTATATGATGGACGTACAGGTCGAAAGTTTGACAACAAAGTTTCAGTTGGCGTTATGTACATGATTAAACTTGACCATATGGTTGATGATAAATTACATGCAAGAAGCGTTGGTCCATATACTTTAGTTACCCAACAACCGATGGGTGGTAAAGCACAAAATGGTGGACAAAGATTCGGAGAAATGGAAGTTTGGGCATTAGAAGCTTACGGTGCTGCTTATACGTTACAAGAAATGCTGACAGTTAAGTCTGATGATATCATCGGCCGTAACAAAGTATTTAAAGCAATCACTGATGGAAAACCAATCCCTGCACCATCTTTACCAGAATCATTTAGAGTATTAACAAGAGAATTAAGATCATTAGGTCTTTATGTAGAACTTATTAATAAAGATACAGGAGCTAATGAAGTTGATAGAAGCTTGGTTGACAATGATCAAGAAGATTACATCACTAAATTCGGTTTTCAATCGTAAGGAGGAATGAGTATGAGTCAAAAGTTTTCACATTTGAAGATTAGATTAGCCTCACCTGAAGAAATCAGAAGTTGGTCTTTCGGAGAAGTTACTAAACACGAAACAATTAACTACCGTACATTGAAACCAGAAAAAGACGGATTATTCTGTGAAAGAATTTTTGGACCAACAAAAGATTATCAATGTGCTTGTTCAAACAAATCAAAAAAGAGTTCACACCCTGGGAAGATTTGTCCTAACTGCGGTGTTGAAATTACGGAAGCAAAAGTTAGAAGAGAAAGAATGGGCCATATCGAGTTAAAAGCTCCTGTAGTTCACGCTTGGTATTTAAGAAATTCACCTTCTAGACTAGCGATATTACTTGATATAAAAGCAAAAGATTTAGAAGAAGTTGTTTATCTAGCTTCTTACATCGTTGTTGAAGCCGGCGACACTGATTTAGAATTTAAACAAATTTTATCAGAAAGAGAATATACTGATAAATACTTTGAATTCGGTTCTCGTTTTAAGGCGTTAACAGGTGCTGAAGCCGTAAAATATCTATTGCAAAAAATCGATTTAAAAGAAGAAACTTTAAGACTTAGAGTTGAACTTAAAACAGCTTCTAAACAAAGAAGAGAAAAGATTGTTAAAAGATTAAGCGTCGTTGAAGCGTTTGCTCAATCTGACAATAAACCCGAATGGATGGTTTTAGAAGTATTACCAGTAATTCCTCCGGATTTAAGACCGATGGTTCAACTAGATGGAGGTAGATTCGCAACAACCGACCTTAATGATTTATACAGAAGAATCTTAAACCGTAATAAACGTTTAGAGCGTCAATATCAACAAAACGCTCCTCATCTTATTACAAAGAATGAAAAACGGATGTTACAAGAAGCGGTTGACGCTTTAATTGACAACTCAAAACGTGGAAGAAAAATGGTTGTTGAGCGTAACAGAGCTTTAAAATCATTATCAGATATGTTAAGAGGTAAACAAGGTCGATTCCGTCAGAACTTACTTGGTAAACGTGTTGACTATTCAGGACGTAGCGTTATCGTCGTCGGTCCGGATTTGGAAATGTATCAATGCGGGTTACCAAAAGAAATGGCTGTTACTTTATTTAAACCATTTGTTATTAAAGAAATGATTGAAAGAGGTATTAGTTCAAATCTTAAAAACGCTAAAACCTTAATTGAAAGATTAGACAAAAGAGTATGGGCAGTATTAGAAGATGTCATTAGAGAACATCCAGTACTTTTGAACCGTGCTCCAACATTACATAGATTAGGTATTCAAGCTTTTGAGCCAATCCTTGTTGAAGGTAAAGCAATTCGTTTGCATCCATTAGTAACGACGGCTTTTAATGCGGACTTCGATGGTGACCAAATGGCGGTTCATGTGCCTTTATCGGAAGAAGCGCAAGCGGAAGCACGCGTATTAATGCTGGCATCCAATAACATCCTAGCTCCTAAAGACGGTAAACCAATCGTTACTCCATCACAAGATATGGTTCTTGGTAACTATTATTTAACAATGGAAAAAGCTGGTGAAATCGGCGAAGGATCTTACTTCAGCAATTTTGACGAAGTTATGCTTGCTTACGAAAACGATTATTTAACTTTGCATTCTCGAATTGCATTAAAAATTGATAGTCATATTACTCCATCGGTTGATTTCCTTGATCAAGAAGACGAAATCCTTGATGTCAGCTTTATGCAATCAAATAATATTTTGTCATTCATGAAAAGAGTGCCTAAGAGTTTAACGTCTTATTACTTAGTTACTACACCTGGCAAATTAATCTTTAATAAGATTATGCCAGATAGTTTTCCTTATATTAACGAACCGACAGAAACCAACCTTACTGTTGAAACTCCATCGAAATACTTTATTAAACCGGGTGAAAATATCCAGGATATAATTAAAGAAATGCCGATAGTTTCACCGTTCAAAAAGAAATTCTTATCTTTAATCATTGCGAAAATTTTTGAAAAATACAAAATCAACGAAACTTCAAAAATGTTGGATAAGATGAAAAACATCGGGTTTAAGTATTCAACCTTAGCTGGTATTACCGTAGCGGCTTCTGATGTTCAAGTATATTCAAAAAAATCGGATATTTTAGCTTTTCATGATGAAAAAGTCGATGAAATCTATAGTCTATTCCAAATGGGTATGTTAACTGATGATGAAAGAAAAAAATTAGTTATCGACGAATGGAAATTAGCTAAAGATCAAATCCAAGACGGACTTATCAACGAACTTAAAATCGATAACCATATCTTTATGATGAGTGATTCGGGAGCCAGAGGTAATGCTTCCAACTTTACACAGTTAGCGGGTATGCGTGGCCTAATGGCTAACCCAAGCGGTGAAACAATCGAATTGCCAATTAAAGCTTCTTTCCGTGAAGGTTTAACAATGTCTGAGTTCTTTATCTCAACCCATGGGGCGAGAAAAGGTTCAACGGACACAGCGTTAAAAACAGCTGAATCAGGATATTTGACAAGAAGACTTGTTGACGTCAGTCAAGATGTTGTCATCTCAATTGAAGATTGTGGTACTGATAACAGTATTTGGGTTGAAGAAATCTTGAATAGAGATGGAAAAATCATTGAAGAATTCCAAGATCGAATTGCTGGAAGATATGCATCCCAAGATATTATCCATCCGGAAACTGGTGAGGTTTTAGTTAAACGCAATGATTACATCGATTCATTTAAAGCAAAAGAAGTAGCTGATGCGGGAATCAAGAGTGCAGCAATTAGAAACGCTCTTACATGTACTGCGGAAGTTGGTATTTGCCGTAAATGTTATGGACAAAATCTAGCAACTGGTGAAAAAGCCGAAGTTGGTGAGTCAGTAGGTATTATTGCCGCTCAATCAATCGGTGAACCTGGTACTCAGTTAACCATGAGAACCTTCCATACCGGCGGTGTTGCCGGTGATGACATCACTCAAGGCTTGCCTCGTGTTCAAGAATTATTTGAAGCAAGAAAATCAAAACTTAAATCAATCATTTCGGAAATCAGCGGTACGGTTTCAAAAATCGAACAAGTTGAGGAAAGATTTATTATCCACGTTAAAAATGATATCGAAGAAAAACATTATGAAACTAACGCCAATGTTCAACCAAGAGTTGAAGTAGGACAAATTATCACCGGCGGTACTCAATTAACCGACGGTACAATTAATCCTAAAGAACTTTTAAGAGTTACGAATATGGAAACAGTTCAAAAATATATTCTTTCTGAGATTCAAAGAGTTTATCGTTCTCAGGGTGTTGATATTTCTGACAAACATATTGAGATTATCGTTAGACAAATGTCAAAAAGATTAATTGTTATTTTAGAAGGCGACACTGAATTATTACCGGGAAGTCAAGTTTCTGTTAATCAATTTATTGAAGCTAATAAAAAAGCATTTAAGGCTGGTTTAAAACCGGCTGTTGCTAGACCGATTTTACTCGGTATTACCAAAGCAAGTTTGAAATCAGATTCATTCCTTTCCGCTGCATCATTCCAAGAAACAACTAGAGTACTTACAGACGCAGCGATAAGAGGTAAAAAAGATCCATTATTAGGATTAAAAGAAAATGTAATTATCGGGGGATTAATCCCGTCTGGAACCGGAATCTTACGCGACACTGAGTTTACTTACGAAAAACAAGAAGCCGAAGAAGACCTATTCGATAATTTCGAAGAGTAAAAAGATAAGTAGCCGTAAAGGGATATCTTTTACGGCTACTTTTTTCTTTAAATATCAAGTTTAAAATGATATAAAAAAGTTAAAAAAAATTTACTGAAAAAGTGGCAAAAAACAGCATAATAACGCCAATAATGACTATATTTATCGAACTTTTTAAAAAGAATGAAAAAAATGCAAAATTGTGAGAATAAAATAGTTGACATGTTTTGGCGGGTGTGATAGAATAATTAAGCGTGTGAAAAGC
>DIGC01000080.1:7595-9156 GCA_002419445.1 Caryophanales bacterium UBA5732 | reverse complement strand
TAGCGATCCATGGCTTAGCACTGGAAAAACCTCCATTTACTGCGTTATTCCATTGCATCGGCGTCCTGGCGTTATCTCTTGACCGATCAATGATTGCCTGCAATGCTTTCTCTTTAGAAGCTCCGTTTTTTGTCATATTTTTATATTCGGTAAAAACTTCAACATCCCTAAAATCTTCAATCTTTTTATAAAGAACATTGGTCATTCCAATTTCTTCACCTTGATAAACGATCGCTGTTCCTGGCATAAAATATAAAGTTATTGCCAACATCTTCGCTGACTCTTGGTGATATTTTTCGGTATTGCCATAATGTGAGACAACTCTTGGTTGGTCATGATTATGCCAGTAGATAAGATTAAATCCTTCATTACCCACTACTTCATATTGATGAGCGAAACTCTTCTTAATATCACTGACTCTCAGTTCAGTCCTAGACCATTTTCCGGTAATTGCCGGTTCAGTGTAGCCAGTGTCGGCCCAACAATGGCCAAAATGAATCAAAAGATTGAATTCATGAGAATTAAAACCGACGTACTTCATTACTTCTTTTTTAGAAGCTCCGCCTGATTCGCCCATTGTCAAGAGATTATACGGTTCAAACAGTTCCAGTGCCAGTTCTTTAATGTATTCATGATGTTTTGGTAAAGAAGAAAAATTTTCATATCCGGGAATTCCGTCAGGAAATTCCCAATTCTTTTCTAAATGATTAGCCGCATCAACTCTAAAGCCGTCAACACCTAATTCAATCCAATATTTAATCATCTTTTTTAAATCGTTTTTCATATCTTGATTGCGCCAATTTAAATCCGGCATCTTCTTAGAAAAAATATGGAGATAATACTCGTCAGTCGCTTCATTGTAATCCCAAGTCGGACCGCCAAACCAACTAACCCATTTTGTCGGTCTAACCTTTTCACCTAATTCATTAAATTTTGGCTTTTGCCAAATATAATAATCATGATATTTTTGATATAAGGGATGAGACGGATCCCTTGCGATTTTAAACCAGATATGTTCATCGGAAGTATGATTTAAAACTAAATCAACTAAAACCTTAACGCCCAACAAATGGGCCTTTTCCACTAAGCTCTTAAAAGTATCGATAGTGCCGTAATCTTCACTAACCTGATAGAAATCTCTAACATCATAACCAAAGTCATCCATTGGCGAATCATAATGCGGTGATATCCAAATGGTATCAATGCCAATGCTTTTTAAGTATTCTAATTTTTCTTTTACTCCAAGTAAATCACCAATGCCATCGTTATTTCCGTCATAAAAACTTCGTAAATAAATCTGATATATATTTGTGGTCATCCACCATTTTCTTTCCATTAAACCTTATCCTCCAATTTCTTTACCAGCTTCAAACTATCAAACTTTCCATAAGCCTCTCCCATCACTAAAGTTATAGCTTTTTCGTTCAGGAAGGTTTTCGTTAAACTAGTCTTTTGATGATCGTATATTATCTTTAAACCTTTATCCAAAGCCATCTTCAAAAAGTAATCACTGGCCGGATTGATAATTTCTTCAGCGGAGACAATCAAATATTTCATCAAA
>DIGC01000080.1:1976-7493 GCA_002419445.1 Caryophanales bacterium UBA5732 | reverse complement strand
GAAAAACCTTTATTGCTAAAACGTTTCTTTATTCTTTGCATGACTTTTAAATCCAACAAAGTGTTAATCGCTACCTCAACTATAAACTTACCGCTTAAATTAGCTAATCTCGCTTCTTTTACCAAATTAGCGATAATCAGTTCATCCCAAGCGCTTTCTAGGTTATTGGCTTTAATAACTCGTCGTAAAGATTCTTTATTTCCCAGCAAAACTCGATTTAAAATATCAACATAAATCAATTTATAAGTGTTACTCTGCCAATCGACGACCAGCTTATAGGACAACCTAATATTATTTTCACCCAAGATCTTATTGACGTTTTCTAAGATTGTCTTGGCTATCTCTTTATTAGTTCGATAATTTTTATTATCCTGAACAAAGCGAATTTCTTTGGAAGTAATGGAATTAAGGTATTTTAAATCTTCAATGTCAACTTTATTAATTCTTTCTTTCAAAACCACGAAAGAAGCCCTAATATCAACCTCATTTTCTAAAACCTTAAACAATTCTTCATAGATTCTTTTAATTATTCGCTTATCCTTAGTTTTTAGAACCAAGTACAAGTTATCCATGCCTTCTAAATAAATATTTTGATAGTAATTTCTGGATGAAACCCTCAATTCATCAAAGATTTTATTTAATAGATTATCATACCTAATATAACTATAATCTTTCATAAAATCCTGATAATTTCTTAAATTGAACAAAATAATTGAACTATCCTCGCCGATAGCTACATCGTAAATAAACTTATAGTCGTAATACTTTTTAGTCACTTGTTTTTCTTCGGCTTTTCTTACTAATAGATAGATGTCAAAATCATCCTTAAAAATCCGAAAATTCAAACTAACAATCTTATCAGTTTGATATTTTAAAGTAATCTCATCAAGTCTTAACAATTCATCGACGTAAATATTCTTAATTAAACGGCTTTGAAAAGTTTCCATACTCAAATAATCGTCATTATAACCGAGTAAATTCTTTGCGGTCTCATTCAATAGCCTTAAATTGTTTTCTTTTAAAAGCATCAGTCCATAACTTTCTTGATCAAAAATCGTCAATAAGTTTTTAAGTAAAGAATAATTATACCCATGTTTATAAAAATCACTTAAAAGCTTTTCCAAGATTAGCGCTTGATAATCAAAGACTTTCTTTGATTCATAAAACAGATTATTTTCGAGATAACCAACCAGATACTCAAAATCGCGAATTTTTCTAACAAAAATATAATTCGTTTTTTTAGTTAAGAACGGATCCTCGGTAAAATCAGTCAAGCGATCCAAGTCATAAATTAATGAATAATCGCTCTTTTTAAGATCATGGTAAACATTTAAACTTGAATCCTCAGGCTCGATTGACTTTTCCAGCAATAAACCTTTGGTATAATGCAGTAACTTAATGATTCCGTCTTCCAGTTTAACGTAAACCAATTTAGCAAATAGCTTGGTCGCGCTTCCGTCTTTAAATAATGCCTGAATTATATCTCTGGGTTTCAAAAAGGTTTTATCATAATTATTTTTAATAAAACCGACAAGAAAATCATGAACATTAGTAAAAGGTAAAAGACTATCCTCAATTTCACTTATTAAACTCTGTAAATAAGCTTCCTCATCATGATTATTCAGTTTTTTCATTAACTTAAGAGCCGCTTCATAAAAAACTAGCCTTGACTGTTTAGATAAAACTCTCTTCATGATCGGAAGATGTTTTTGATAGAAACTATAAGCTTCAGCTAATTGATTAAGCTTGATTTGAATATTGATATAACGGTCTAAATAACGATATTTATTATTGGTTTTAATATAATAATCTTCATAGACCTCTAAAGCTTTTAGATAATTTTTTTCATAGATTAAAAGATCGCATTCAGCAAGTAAAAATGTTTGATTTTTCTGGAATTTATCATAGGTACTAGCAGTTTTAAAATGCTTTTTTGCCAGGTCATATTCATCGATTTTCAAATATAACATCGACAGTTTTAAATATTTATTGACGAGATTTTGACTGGAGATATTATCCTTGATACTCTCTAACATTCTAATAGCGGGAAGATTATCATTTAGCCCTTCATAACAAACGGCATAATAAAACTTCTGCATTAAAAAATCGGCCTCTTTCGTCAAGAGTTCTTCTCGGTTTTCTAAAACATATTTTAGCTTTTCAAAGTCTTCAACTTTTAAAAGCATTGTCAGTAATTTATTGCTGATGGAAAGACGAGTGTCTCTATCTTGAATAAAGTCCTCTCTTAGCGGTATTTCCAAGATTTTAATGATTAAATCGTATTCTTTATTAACAGTTAAAAAATTAACATATTCAAACAGCGTTTTGACATATAAAGAACTGTTAGTTTGATGCTCTAACAGCGTCTTTTCATATATTTCTTTACTTTTATTTAACTGACTGTTTATTTCGTTAACTTCCATTATTAACCCTTTTTTTCATCAGTGTCTTAATGACGTTTTGGTAAACATTATAAATAGTGACTTTAATTAGTTTTTCCGTAATTTCTAAAAGTGCGTAAGTTGGGTTATTATTAGACCTCCATGTTGATAACGCCCCGGGATTAATCATGATAATCCCGCTTATTTCTTCAAGGAAAGGTTTATGAGTATGACCGTAAGCGACTATCTCGTAATTATTTTGATAAGCTTTCTGTAATAATCTCGAAGTTCCGCTTTTTACATAGTAAAGATGGCCATGGGTAAAATAACAATTGACCCCTTCAAAATAAAAGTTAAGTTCATAAGGGAACTTTGGTTCAAAGGGATAATTGCCCTTAACCCCAAAAACTCCTAAATCGCTTAATTCTTTTTCTCTCATCTCCGAATCGCCTAATGAAATTATCCGGTCCAAGGGCTCACATTGTTCAATTATCCTCAAGATATTGTCTTTTTCACCATGGTTGTCGCTAAAAAGTAGGATTCTCATTTTCTAAATTCCTTATTAGTTGATCAATTGCTTTACCGCGATGGGAAAATTGGTGTTTTTCATCTAAATTAAGTTCAGCATAGGTTTTATCTAAACCAGCTACTAAAAAAATCGGATCATATCCAAAGCCGTTTAATCCTCTTTTACTAGAAATAATTGTCCCATAGGTTTTACCCTCAAATAATCTTACATCTTGAGGATTGATATAGAAACAAATCACTGTCGTAAAATAAGCCTTTCTATTTGCCTTTTCTTTCAGTTTTCGAAGTAACAATTTGATATTATCATTATCGGTTTCACTCTTAGAAAATCTTTTGGATTTTACTCCTAATTCATTCGGTAACGCTTCAACAATTAAACCGGAATCATCAGCTAAAACTGGTTGTTGATAAAGGTCATAAAGCGTTTTAGCTTTGATGAAAGCATTCTCTTCAAAAGTTGAACCGTTTTCTTCAATTTCTAGGTTTATTCCTAAATCCAATATTGATTTTAGACGGTATTTTTTTAACGCGTTTTTATATTCATTTATTTTGCCGGTATTAGTACTGGCGATTAATATTTCTTTCATCATTTGTATTAAAAAAGTTAAGAAAAAAATTCTTAACTTATCCCATAAACTTCTTCTGTTTTAACCATTGAGTAAACTTTTCAATTAAATCATTACGGCCAACCAGCAAGATTTCATCGTCTGGTTCAAAAGGGGTTTGGGAACTAGGAATCATAATTTGATCATTTCGCCTAACCGCAACAATATTCACGCCAAAATTCTTACGAATTTCCATCTCTAAAAGATTCTTGCCAATCATTTTCTTTGTAACTTCCGTCGAGATAAAGGAATAATCTTTATCTAATTGTAAATATTCAAGAAAATTACCCGAGATAAGAATTGTCGCTAAACGTTTACCAGTTGATTGTTCAGGCCAAACAAGATGTTCCGGATCAACACCTAATTTTTCTACTACTCTGGCATGATACTCACTTTGTACTTTGACATAGATTTCATTAACGCCAAGGTCTTTTAAGATTAAGGTTGTCAAAATCGAATTATCAACATTCATTCCTGTCGCAACGATTACCGTATCGTAATTAGCAATCCCAATCTCTTTCAAAGCTTCAATATCCGTTGAATCTAAACATACAGCATTAGTGACCATTTTGGCAATTTTTTCAATCTTATCAAAGTTTTTATCTATAACTAAGACGTCAGCTTCCAAATTAACTAATTCTTCAATTAGGGCTAGTCCGAATCGTCCAAGACCGATTACCGCAAAGGATTTTTTTGACATAGTATGTTCCCCACTTTCTTATTCATATCTTATTATACTAAACTATCGCCTTTTGTCAATCTAACCAGCTAGTATTTAGGAAAATTTTAACTATACAAAAACCGACATTTCGTATATAATACTAATAACGAGGTGAGAATTTATGAATGATTACGATGATTTATTTGATAAAAAACCTGAAGATAAACAAGAAATAATCTACACTAAAACAGCAGTTACTGATAATTCAACCAACGACTTTTATTATCAAGTCGCTGAAAACAAACGCAATTTTATCCTTATTGCCGTCTATATCTTAGTTCAAATTATAATAACTTTCGCAGCCGGCTTGGCAATAGGTGCACAGTATGCCTATTTGGAAGACGCTATTGCCGGAGTGGAAGAAACAGTTCCTGTTAGTTTTACCGTCACCGACAATTTAAACACTGATGAAAATGAAATATACCCTTATTTAGTGACGCTTACGGGAGAATACTTTTCTGATGCTACGGCAACAATCCCTGAATTTAACGTAGAAATAAAATTTTTCAATAACGAAGACGGTTTATTAGGTACTCATGTCATGACAAAAAAAGAGTTTTTAAGTGGCGAAACCTATATTCTATCGGAAGAGTTAGTTTTTTCAACTGAACCACTGACTATTACTGTCGATGTCTCCGCTTCTCCACCAACGATGCTTTATACTATTCTTCAATTAGCAGTGACCACAGTCATTGCCGGACTTTTAATTTATCTCGATAAACTTAACTTTAAAAAGAACTGGATAGATTTTAAAGCTGATTCCAGAAATAAAACTAAAGGTATATTCATCGGTTTCTTATTACTTTACATCGCAATGTATTTCGCGCAAATAATTTTATCTGTCCTTGGCGTTACCGGTACTTCTAACAACGAACTGTTAATTCGTTCATTGTTTACCCCCGATCCTTTAAATTTAGGAATACTATTCTTCTTATTAGTCATAGTAACGCCGATCGTTGAAGAAGTTATCTTCCGAAAAGTTCTATTTGGCTTCATCGAACCTAAATCAAATCACATTATCGCAATCGTGGTCTCCGGGTTAATCTTCGCTTTCTTGCACATTCAAGATGGGGATTACATCCAAATGATTCCTTATACGGGAATGGGACTGGTTTTAGGATATGTTTATTGGAAGTCAAATCGAAACATCTATGTATCCATCGGCGCTCATTTACTAAACAATTTCGTCTCTTGGTTAGTTTATGCCTTATTTATGTACGATTTGATTCAAATCTAGTAATTTATCAGACTTAAGATTGATTTCTTAAGTCTTTTTTTTATG
>DIGC01000080.1:0-1966 GCA_002419445.1 Caryophanales bacterium UBA5732 | reverse complement strand
GATTAACGAACTTTTTCTTTTAATACTTTTCCAGCTTTGAATGTAGGTGCATTCAATGAAGGAATATGGATTGTTTCACCAGTTCTTGGGTCGTGTCCTGATCTTGCCTTGCGTTGTTTAACTTCAAAAGTACCGAAACCAGTCAATACAACTTTTTCACCTTTTACCAATGCTTCTTGGATAGCTAAAACTGTTGAATTTAAAGCAGCTTCTGCATCCTTTTTTGATAATTCTGCTAAGTCAGCTATTCTTGCAACTAATTCTGATTTGTTCATATTCTTTTTTCCTCCTTTTAAAGATAAGTCAATTATAAAACTAAAGTTTTAAAAAAACAAGGCATTTAGCGAAAAAAAACACTTTTTTCCTAAATTTATTCACGATTTCTTAAAATAATTGAGATTGGAGTGCCGAAAAGCTCGAAATTCTCACGTAAACGGTTCTCAAGGAAGCGTTGATAGGAAAAATGTAAAGCGTTCGTATCATTAACAAATAACACGAAGGTTGGGCATTTCGCCTTTACTTGTGTTGAGTAATAAACTTTTAGACGCATATGGTTATGTTCTTTAGGTGGAGTGACCATCATTGCTTCAGAAATTACTTCATTAAGTAAAGAAGTTGAAACTCTCCGAGAATAATTCTCGTAACAAGTCTTTAGTAAAGGAAATAATGTATGAATTCGCGATTTAGTTTTAGCTGATAAAAAGACGATAGGAATATAGGATAAAAAGCGGAATTCATCTCTGATCTTATCTTCCCATTCATTCATCGTCTTATCGGTTTTTTCAATTGCGTCCCATTTATTGACGACGATGATTAAAGCTTTTTTATTTTCAATCGCATACCCGGCAATATTCTTGTCGGTTGCGACAATACCAGTTGTCGCATCAAGCATCATCAAACAGATATCACTTCTGTCGATTGCTTGCATCGCCCGTAAGTTTGCGTACTTATCGACGTTTTCATAGATCTTACCGCGTTTTTTCATTCCGGCGGTATCAATAACAACATACTTTTCATTATCGATTGTAAATGGCGTATCGACAGAATCTGTCGTTGTTCCTTCAATTTCAGAAACGATTACTCTTTCATAACCCAAAAGCGTATTAGTTAGTGATGATTTACCGACATTCGGTCGACCGATAATTGAGATTTTAATCGTGTCTTCGTCATAATCGTCACTTGTTTTTTCCGGAAAATGACTTATTACTTCATCAAGTAAATCACCAATCCCGATGCCATGAATTGAAGAGATATTCATAATCTTGGTTGCGCCTAGTTCATAAAAATCATAAATCGAATCCGCGTATTTTTGCGTATCGACTTTATTAACCGCAATAATAATCGGTTTGTTTGATTGATACAAGATTTCCATAACATCTCGATCGCTGGGAACTAATCCACTCTTTCCATCAACGGCGAAGATGATTACATCAGCTTCGGTAATTGCGATTTCCGCTTGGGCTTTAATCTCAGTTAAAAAAGGTGCATCGTTTATCTCGATGCCCCCGGTATCAATTACGGTAAATTTCTTGTTTAACCATGAACTCTGAGCATAGATTCGATCTCTAGTAATTCCTGGTTGGTCATCAGTGATTGATTTTCTTTCGCCGACTATGCGGTTAAAAAGAGTTGATTTTCCCACATTGGGACGACCAACAATCGCTACTACTGGCAACATATAATCACCACGCTTCTACTTCTTAAATTTTTTAAAGATATCTCCTAAATTTTGATCTGAACTAACGTTTTCTTGAAGGTTTTGTTCATACTCAGCACGGTTTTTCTTTTCTAAAACGCTCTTCATTGAAACAGTTAACTTCCAGTCTTTTGGATAAAAATCCAAAACTTCAACCGTGATGATGTCATTGACTTTTATAACGTCTTCAACACGATTAATTCTTTCTGTCGAGATTTCACCAATCGGTAAATACCCTTCGACTTCTTCAACGCCAACGATTGCGCCTTT
>DIGC01000041.1:5567-13508 GCA_002419445.1 Caryophanales bacterium UBA5732 | reverse complement strand
CCAGCTTAAAAATAAAGTCAGCGAATAATCGCTGATTTTTTTATTTTTTACACCTAAATTTGATTCTTAAAATAATTAATAGTTATTATTATGAATAAAGTGAAGCGAAACGATAATCGCCAGATTACTTTTTTGAAAGTAAATCTTTAATTTTTATATACATTTATAATTGTCATATATTGCTTTCTAAATATATAGGTTTATAATTATAAATGGATACTTAATTTAAACTTCATCGCGTTGCTAAACTTATGCATTTAATATTACATGAATGTGCTTTTTTCTTATGGAGTAATTTGATTATTTTAGAAAAAATGGTATTTAATATGGAGGTTAGAACCATGAAAAAACAGATTATGCTCATGCTTTTTACTTTACTTTTATTAATACTTTTTATCGGTTGCTCAAATAAAACAACTAACCCTACAACAGTCATAACGACCGAATCAACAAATGAAACCATCACAACTGAAGGTGAACTGAATGATCAGATGCTGGCAATTTATAATTTGGTTGTTGCTAGTGGATCATTTACAGGAACATATGAAGAATGGTTGGAATCCATCACCGGCCCACAAGGTGTACCGGGAGAAGATGGACGAGAAGTGTTGCTGAGGGTAGACTTAGGATATCTACAGTGGCAATATGATGATGATATTGCCTGGACCAATTTATTAGATTTAGCTACTCTTACCGGAGCTCAAGGTGAAGATGGTGCTTCAGTTGTCTTACAGATCGAAGCCGGAGTCATTCAATGGAGTCAAGTAGGCAGTGATGTCTGGAATAACTTGATAACAATCGAAGAATTGATTGGCCCAGCCGGAAGTGCAGTTGTCTTACAAGTTGAAGAAGGTTATATCCAATGGAAGAGTGAAGAACAAGAAATATGGAATAATCTAATCTCTTTGGACTTATTGATGGGTAACCCAGGAATAGATGGCCAAGAAGTTATCTTCCAAGTGGCTGAAGGGTATATTCAGTGGCAATACACTGGCGATTTGGCATGGGTCAATCTTATTTCTTTGGATAGCTTGACTGGTCTTCAAGGTGAAACCGGTCCAGCTGGTAAAGAAATTATATTACAAGTGATTGACAATAACATCGTGTGGCAATACGAAGGAGAAGCGGAATGGTACAATCTCATATCGCTTGATACTTTGACCGGTGCTACCGGTGAATCTGGGGCAGAAGTGCTTTTACAAGTTATTGACGGTTACATCCAGTGGCAACATGAAGGCGATACAGATTGGATCAATTTAATTGATTTGGCTAGTCTTGCGGGAAAAGACGGAAGTGAAGTAACCTTTAGAATTTTTGAAGGTTTCATTCAGTGGCAATACATTGGTGATGCCGAATGGTTAAATTTAATTGAACTGTCACTATTAGCTGGAAGTGATGGCGCTGATGGTCTATCAGCTTATGAAATCTATTTAAAATACAATCCAACTTATTTAGGGACAGAAGAACAATGGCTAAATGACTTGATTAATGGTTTGTTAGGGGAACATGATGATTCCTATGTTTTGACATTCTATGATTTAGGTCAAGTAAACTTTAAGGAAATTGCTTCAGGTGGAAATCACACCTTAGCAATTTCGACAAACGGCAGGCTATATGCCTTTGGTCAAAATAATTATGGCCAAATTGGAGACGGTACGACGATCAATAGACCAATGGCTATTGATATTACAGATCAATTAAATCTAGCTGACGATGAAGACTTGATTCAGATAGCTTGTGGTTTCTATAATTCATATACGCTTACGTCCTATCATCGTTTGTTTTCATGGGGATATAATTATAATGGTCAATTGGCCAACGGCAATTTCGTTAACAGTTCCACACCAATTGACATTACTGCTAATTTTCCGCTTGTCGGTGATGAAAAGATTGTAAAAGTGATTCCAGGCTTTTATCATATGTATGCAATCACATCAAATAATCGAATATTCGCTTGGGGTGGAGATTATTTCAATCAGTTGGGAACATTGGAAATCTTGGATAGAAACTTACCTGTTGAAATAACTGCTGCATTTGGGCTTGCGAGCGGTGAATATATCACTGATATTTCAGCCGGCGGCTGGCATACATTCGCTACTGCCTCCAACGGTAGAATCTTTGCCTGGGGGCATAATGAATATGGTCAAATTGGAAATGCTACACTAATTGATGTTCAGGTACCGACAGAAATATCTTCTTTATTTGCACTTTCAGTTGGTGAAACAATCGAAAAGATGATCGCGGGTTCAAGACATTCATTTGCAATTACCTCTACGGGTAGAGTTTTTGGCTGGGGTGATAATTCTCGAAGCCAATTGGGATGTGTTGACATTGGTATGTCGACATCTAGTCCTTATGAAATTACAAATATTTTCACTTTAGAAACTGGTGAAACGATAGAAAATATCGTTGCGTCCGGTGATTATTCTTTGGGAATAACTTCACTTGGCAATATATTGTCATGGGGAAATAACTTTGCCGGACAACTGGGAGATGGGACTTTCCAAAATCGTTCAACACCGATGGATATTACCGATACATTCTTATTGGCAAATGATGAAACCATGATGGAAATCGCCGATGGCCATTTCCATTCTGTAGCATTATCATCGTCAGGAAGATTATATGTTTGGGGCAGCAATGAATTTGGTCAATTGGGTAATGGTAACTATATCACCTTGCCACTGGCTGATGACATCACTGTTTGGATTCCAGTTTGGCGGGAAATTATGCAGTTTGGTATCCCAATCAATTACCGGATATTGCCTGAACGTGACGGTTTTAACTTCTTGGGATGGTATTATGAACCAATCTTTTTTACCTTAAGTCAAAGTTCTTATATGACAGCTGGCAATGTCAATTTATATGCCCGCTGGGAAGTTCTTGACACTTTTGTAATTGATTATGTTTCCAATGGCGGTACTTATATAAATTCCGATTTGGTTTTCGAAGGATCGATTCTGGAGTTACCAACTAATCCTATTCGAACTGGATACAGTTTTGCTGGATGGTACGTGGATAGCGAACTTTTAAATTCGTATGAAGTAATTGCACCAGTGGTTTCGGCATTTACCTTATATGCAAAATGGGATATCAATCAGTACCAAATCGATTTTGAAGAAAATGGCGGTACGGAAGTAGCACCAATCATTCAAGATTACGCAACAATAGTTTTACCGCCTCTAGCTCCAACAAGAGAAGGATATACATTCTCTGGCTGGTATGCAAATATAACCTTGACCACTCCTTATGTATTTACTACGATACCAGCAGAAAACATCACACTTTATGCTATGTGGACGGCTAATATCTATACAATCATCTTAGAGTCTAATGGGGGTAGTTATGTAGCGCCTATTATCCAACCTTATGAATCGATAGTTAATGCACCGGCCGATCCTACTAGAACCGGTTATACATTCTCTGGCTGGTATTCCGATATTGAATTATTGGTTCAGTATACGTTTACTACAATGCCTTTAGGGGATATTGTTTTGTATGCAAAATGGACGATTAACCAATATACGATTACCTTTGATTCAACTGGCGGTAGTGAAGTAGTTTCAATTACTCAAGATTATGATACAACCATAGAAAAACCGCTTGACCCAACTCGATTAAATTATAGCTTCGTCGATTGGTATACCGATATTATTCTAACAACACCTTACGTCTTTACAACCATGCCGGCAAGCAACATCACGCTATATGCTAAATGGTTAGGTGATTCTTACGTCGTAACCTTTGATGGTAATACCGGTGACATACCAAGCCCTACTTCGATATCAGTTACTTATGGGTCACCGTATGGTACGTTGGCAACCGTAACCAAGACTGGATATATCTTCTTAGGTTGGTTTACTGAGGCTATTGGAGGAGTACAAATAACTTCAGCGACAATTGTAACAACAACTTCCGATTATACATTGTATGCTCAATGGGCTATTGGCACATTTACCATTGATTTTGAAGAAAATGATGGGACAGTTGTAACGCCAATTACCCAAGAATATGGCACAACAGTCTTAGCTCCAACCAATCCTACCAAAGACGGATTCACTTTCGATGGTTGGTATATTGACATTGGTTTAACAACCCTTTATACATTTACTACAATGCCAGCAGAAAATATCATTCTATATGCAAAATGGATTTGATTAATTTGTTAACTAGAAAAACAAAGAGTAAATTTTAAAAGAAGATTGCACTAATAAATTTTGAAAGTTAACTACTTTAAAAAGTTAAATAGATAAAAACAGAATTTATAGTACACTAATATTTAGAAGAAAACCTGGAAAAAATAAATCTTTTTACGAATAGAGGTTTTCAATGATAAATCAAATGAAAATCGATTGCAAATCTTATTAATTAGGTGTATGATGAGATTGAGGTTATAAGACCTCAAATTTAGTCAGCACGTGATGGTGCAGACGCCTTATTTAATGTCATGACGACATAACAAAACGCCATTTTATTAAAGAGATTTCACCACCACTTGATTGTCATTAGGATAGCAGCGAAAGGTAGGTGAAACCAAATGGCAGAACTTAAAAAAGCTCCAGCAAAACCAGCAGGGAAGAAGTAATATTTAAATTATGAGTTGTAAACCAAGCACATATTTATTAAATACAGGAAAAGATTTTGACAAGTCGCTATTTTTTTAACGACTTGTTTTGTTTTATTATATTATTTGGAATCTTAAAAAAACTAAAAACGTCAATTATGTGATTTTAAGTTAGAAATCTGGGGATAAAAATGAAAAAAATAGAAATTTTAGCTCCTGCAGGAAGTAGAGAAGCACTTGTAGGCGCAATTAACGCTAAAGCAGATGCCATCTATCTTGCCGGAAAAAAATTCGGGGCGAGAGCTTACGCAAATAACTTTAGTGATGAAGACTTAATCAAGATTATTAACTACGCTCATTTGCGTGGTGTTTTAGTTTATGTAACTGTAAATACACTTATCTTCGATGAGGAAATTGATGAACTAATTGAATATACTGATCAATTAGTAAAAAACGGCGTCGATGCATTTATAGTACAAGATTTAGGCTTAATTGATATTTTTATTTCCCGTTATCCTGATACTGACATTCACGCTTCGACGCAGACGAACACGCTTAATGTTCACCAAGCGAAATTTTTAAAAAATCTTGGGGTGAAACGAATTGTAATGGCTAGAGAAACACCTTTAGATATCATCAAACAAATTAAAAAGCAAGTTGATATTGAATTAGAGGTTTTTGTTCATGGAGCTTTGTGTGTTTGTTATTCCGGAAACTGTCTCATGAGTTCAATGTTAAGCAATCGGTCTGGAAATCGTGGTGAGTGTGCACAGCCATGTCGGTTAGCTTATTCTTTAATGAAAGACAACGCCTTGGTAAGTGAAGAAACTTATCTTTTATCCACAAAAGATTTAATGACACTAGAATATCTTGATCAAATGATTGAAGCCGGAGTTACTTCAATAAAAATTGAAGGAAGAATGAGAAAACCTGAGTATGTAATCCAAAGTGTTCTTTCATATCGAAAAGCTGCTAATGCCTATTACGAACAAAAAGAAATCGATTATCTTAGTGAAGAAATCAAACTCAAGAAAGTATTCAATCGAGATTTTACTAAAGGCTATATTTTTAATGAATCCAATCAAGATATTACCAGTGGTTTTAGACCAAATCATCAGGGGATTGAGATTGGTGAAGTAGTTGATTTTAAGGATCATAAAGCTATCATTAAATTAACCGATTCGCTGGAAATTCATGATGGTTATCGGATTATCGGCGATAAGGATTACGGTGATTTAGTATCAAGGATTATCAAAGGAAATGAAATTGTGAAAAAGGCTTTTTCTGGCGATATTATCAAACTTGACGTCAATGGAAAAGTTGAAAAAGGTTCAAGGGTAATAAAGACTTTAGACCATCAACTGGAATTAGATTTACAGATGTATCTAGATGAATCTTTTAAGGTAATACCTATTGAAGGCAAGGTAATTGCCTATGCCAATCAATTTATGACCATTTCAATAAGCGATGGGTTAAACGTTGTCAAAGTTTCATCAAATGAACCTTTAATGAAAGCTTTTAAACAACCTGTTAAAAAAGGACAAATTATTGATCATGTATCTAAACTCGGTAATACTCCGTACTTTTTCGAATCTTTAACGGTTGATACAGATGAAGAATCATTTATCTCAATTAAAGAATTGAATGAACTTAGAAGAGAAGCTATTGCTCAAATGACCAATTTAAGAATCGCTAACCCCAAGAAAAATCTAAACAAAAAAGAAAATTTAGTTGCTAATGATATGGATAATAAACCAAAACTAACAGTTAAAGTTACGACCGAAGAACAATTAATGAAAGCTCTTGAATTAGATGTAGATTTAATTTTTTATGAAGACATTATCAAAAATGTTTCAATTTCAGAAAAATTGATTCCTAGTAAAAAAAGAATTCAACTTCATCCATATGAAATCAATTCTTCAAAACTCGCAAGTGATATTGGCAGCATTGAAACCCACGATTTTAAACACAAACTATATACAGACGAATTCATGAATGTTACAAATATCTATGCAGTTAGATTATTATCTAGCAAGAACATCTCCAAAGTTACGGTTTCTCCAGAATTATCAAAAAATCAAGTTTTAAATTTATTACAAAATTATAAAGAAAAATACCATAAACTTCCGGGATTGGAATTGGTAGTTTATGGTGCTGTTGACTTAATGGTTACTAAGTATTGTCCAATCGCAAAAACATTTAAGACAAAGCAAAATTGTCATTTATGTGAGATGAATCAATACTATCTAGTAGATAGATTTGGATTAAAGTTCCCGCTTATCAATGACGGTAATTGTAATATTAGAATTTTAAATCATAAACCATTAAATTTAATTGAATATGCCAAAGAACTTTTTGAGAACGGCATATCGATTCGTTTGAACTTCACCACTGAAAATGAAGTGGAAGTTGAAAGCATCATTAAAGCCTTCAAGGAATCATTATCAACAAAACCAAATTCTATTTCTTTAAAAAATTATACTTATGGTAGATTTATTTCTATACAATAAAATAAAGTCAGCGAAATCCGCTGACTTTTTAAATGTTTATTAGAAATAACTTTAATTATCTAACCCAAAATGAAGTTTTAGTTCGCTGTTTTCCACATAACTATCATTAAAGACAATACCCGAACCTTCAAACATACTATTTAAAGTTTCTTTCTTAATGACCAAAGTATCATCAACCATCAATGTTTCGTCAAAAACCCCAAATAGATTACTTAAAGTTTCGTTATCTAATTCAATATCTCCTAAATTAGCTTCAATGACTGTCAATAGCATATTGCCTTCAGTGTCCATGCTGACATAACTGGATAGATTGAACTGCATATCGAATGATCCGCTCATCCCGGTTTTTATTAACGACATTTTTAAATGGATTGATAGAATATCATCATTCATAGTCACGAAAAGATTAGTAGAATTAAAAATATATTCGACTTCTTCCCCAAGAAGCGTAAACTTAATCGGTAATTCAAACTTAACTTTGTCTTGTAAATAGTAATCTAATATCGCATTTACATCAGCTTCAGTCAAATCAATTCTTGGGTCAAAAGGATTTAACATCGCATTACTTGCGGCCTGTAAAGCGAGTTCTCCCATGAAGTTAGCTTTATCACTTTCTGTTTCCCATTTATCAAAATCAGGTTCATCCAAGTCAGTTATTAATCTCCTGAAAACCCCGACATTTAAGGAAATATCAAAGCCTTCATCAGAAACATCCAGGATTAATAACTCTTCTTTATAAACCACTTTTAACAATGCCGCAAAAGTTGGATCCGCTTCGTACAAGTAGTCGGTTAATTCATTTTCCCCAACTGTAAAACTTAATTCTTCCGGATTAAAGTAACCAAAACCTAAGTTTTCTGTAATCAT
>DIGC01000041.1:2009-5509 GCA_002419445.1 Caryophanales bacterium UBA5732 | reverse complement strand
ATTTTTATTTTAGCTAATTTCAGATAGTATTCATTATTTTCAGATAAGACAATGTCAAAAATAACCTCAAGACCGGTTTGATAGATAACCGATCCTCTAGATGTAAAATAATCCGCACCGGCTGTAATGATTATTTGGTCATTGGTAAGTGTTGTCCAAAGCCCCTTAAGTCCACTGTTTTCACTAAACATCGTCATATAGTTAAATTCTACATCATCTACGAAATCACTATTCTGGAATTTACTGTTTTCTTTTGACAGTTCTTTTTGAATAGCGCGGTTAATAAAAGCTTCATCGACAGTTAAAAAGACCACATCATCAGAATCATCATTTATTAAAGCAGATAATTCATCATCAAGCATGGTGTAAAGAGCCGTTTCAGAGTCAGTATTATATTGGTCCAAAGGTGCAGAAGTGGTTTTATGGAGAAGGAAAAGCGGAATCGTGACCAAAACAAAAATTACAAACAAAAAGATTAAAACAGCTTTTAATATAACTTTAGGTAATTTTTTCATAAATTTCAACACCTTTCATATTGCTTTTACATACCATCATTTTATCACACTATTAATTTTAAATTAATCATTATAGATAATTTTCTTTTACATAAATTTTTTGTTAGTTTACATGCCCTTAATCTAACCTTGCTTATTTTGATTTTGTTGATTCTTTCATTTATCTAAAAACTTTCTCTTCGGTTTTATTATACCTCGAGGCTCATTGTCTAAAAAAAGAAATAAGTATATAATAATATCATGAATTACTTTTTTGATGAGGTGAAATTATGAAAAAAATATCATTATTAATATTGTTAATGTTATTTAGCATTATTGTAATTGGGTGTTCCTCAACTACAACAACATCAACAACTATTATTTCAACTACAAACGAAACTTCTCAAGATACGACAGTAACAGAGACTAATATTTACAATATTGAATATTACAGTTTAAACAATCAAACGGTCATAGGTGATAATGTACTTGAAGAAGACGAATGGTTTATAAACCATAGTTCAGGCGGATCCCACGTTATAGCTAAGACAAATAAAAATCGATATTTTGCATGGGGCAATAACGGTAACGGTCAACTTGGAGACGGAACGACAATATCTAAAGAAACGCCAGTGGAAATCACAGATAACTTTGAGCTTCAAGCCGGTGAATATATTAATTATTTTTCCCTAGGAGATCGCCATTCTGCAGCTATAACTAACATGGGAAGGGTATTTACTTGGGGCTGGAATTTCTATGGCCGATTAGGTGACGGGACAACTACATCAAGATCAACACCTACCGATATAACCAGTATGTTTAATCTCAATACCGGTGAAAAAGTTTTATCATTAACTATGGGTGTATCTTATTCAGCCGCTAAAACGACTCAAGGCAGAATCTTTGTTTGGGGAGAAAACTCAATCGGTCAATTAGGCGATGGCACTCTTGTTAATAAATCCGTCCCGACTGATATAACCGGACAGTTTAACTTGGCGGAAGATGAATTACTTGTTGTAATAGCTTTAGGAAGTGTTCACTCAGCTGCTTTTACATCAAAAAGCAGATTATTTACCTGGGGTAGTAATTCTTATGGTCAACTTGGCGATACTTCCGGATCACTAAAAGTTAATCCTACCGAAATTACTCAATATCTTAATTATACTGAAGGAGAATTTATCATTGGTCTTGATTTAGGACGATATAACACTGTTGTTCTGACATCAAAAGGCGATGTTTATACCTTTGGCCTTAATAATCGAGGGCAACTAGGCGACGGGACTTTGGTTAATAAAAATACACCAACTGACATTAAATCGCAATTTGATTTAGGACCAGAAGAAACAATCACAAAAGTAGCTTCAGGTTATTCTCACACTTTATTAATCACTTCTGAGTATCGAATTTTCACTTGGGGTGACAATGAATTTGGTCAGTTAGGAAATGGCGATACCATCAATCAGTTAACTCCAGTTGAAATCACTGACCAAATTGTTTTTCAAGAAGGGGAAACTGTGACTACAATAGCTTTGGGTGACGGGTATACAGCTATGGTTACTTCACTAGGAAGATTTTTAACTTGGGGTAATAATGATGAAGGCCAAATGGGTAATGTCGTTACCGAATCGGTGTTAATTCCGACGAATATTATTCAAAATATTAAAATGGCTACTATGTTGAAAACTGAATCATATGCTTACGGCAGTGATATTATCGCTCATATACCGACTAGAGCTGGATTTACATATGCAGGCTGGTTTACAGATCAAGAATTGACTATTCCGTATACTTTCGGTAAAATGCCAAATGAAAACGTAGTTTTATATACAGAGTGGATTCCTGAAAGTTGATTTATATACAAATTAAATACAAAATATGAAATCAGCTATCTCGCTGATTTTTTATTTTTTTAAAAATTAAATACTTTCTTTTCGTTAAAAAAATATAGATTAAAATGACCTTAGATGTGATATTATATAATAGTTGGAATTATGAAGGATTCCACTTACACCAGGAGGGATTCATGAACAGGCTCTGGAACCGTAATTTTACTATATTGACAATAGGTTCTTTTATCTCTGCATTTGGCAGTGCCGCAGCCGGCATTGCTTTTGGTATTTTAATTTATACTAAAACCGGTTCACCATTAACACTCGCTTTATTCACTGTCGCTAACATCATTCCACGAATGATTACAGCGATATTTGTCGGCCCGTTTGTCGATAGACATTCAAGGGTTAAAATGATATATAAGATTGATTTTTTCTATTCATTATTTTTTGCATTTGTCGCTATTATTTTATTTTCTGGATATTTTGATGTATTAGTATTTACTTTAATAGCTGCGTTTTTCGGAATAATCGATACCGTTTATCAAATCGCCTTTACTAGCCTTTTTCCTGAAGTCATAAGTCAAGGAAATCATTCGAAAGCATACTCAATCTCATCGCTAATCTGGCCGATATCCGCGGCTGTCATGGCACCGATAGCGACATTCTTAATTGAGAATTACCAAGATGGAATCGCGATTTTAATGTTGTTTAACGCTGTTACTTTTGTCATCACGGCGACAATTGAAACTCAGATAAAAGTGGATGAAAAACTTAATACTAAAACAGACGGTACGAAGATAAGTTTTATTACGGATTTAAAAGAAGGATTGCATTATTACAAATTGGAAAAAGGTATTTTAGGAATTGGTATATTATTCGCAGCCTTTTCATTCGTATATGCGGCCAGTGATCTTTTGCGAATGCCATATTTCGTTAACCATCCCACTTTAACTTTACAACATTTTTCTTTGTTGATATCAGCAAGTGCCATAGGTAGAATGATTGGTGGGATTATTCATTACATCTTTAAATATCCAACTGCAAAAAAATATTTAATAGCAGTAAGTGTTTATATCACGGTTGAAGTATTAGGAGCGACTTTGCTCTATATGCCATATGTTATGATGGTAGCGGTCAGTTTTATAGTCGGTCTCTTATCGGTTACAAGTTTTAA
>DIGC01000041.1:0-1982 GCA_002419445.1 Caryophanales bacterium UBA5732 | reverse complement strand
CAAATGCTTTGGAACATCGGAACGATTCTTGGGGTACTCACAATCGGGTTAGTCGCTGAATATTCAGGATTAGAATACCGCTTCATTATTATGCTAGCTTCAGTTGTTAGTTTATCGGCGATTTTCTTAATACCGGTTAGAATGAAAGATGAATTCAAAAAGATTTATAATGTTGATGTATAGAAGAAGTTAGCGGATTTCGCTAACTTTTTTATTGAGAAACGGATTTACATAAAAAGACAGTGTATAATATAAACGGAAATAATCATAAATTTAGGAGTAAACTTATGTTAGAAACAGAACTTTACGAACCGGTAAAAAAATATCTAGAGCTCAATGGCTATACTGTAAAAGGCGAAATTGGAAATATCGATGTATATGCGGTTAAAGACACTATGACAATCGCAGTTGAACTTAAAGTGAACATCACCTTAAAGCTAATCTATCAAGCAATCGATAGACAAAAACTAGCTGATGATGTTTATATAGCCGTTCCCTCTTTGGCTATCAAATCACACCGAAAGGATTTAAAAAAATTCTTATTATTACTTAAGCGCTTATCAATCGGTTTGATGGTTGTTAAAAAGGATAATGTAGAAGTTCTGCTTGATCCAGTTGATTATAATCTAGACTTAAGTAAAACAAGAAGTAAAAAGAAACGTATTAAATTAATCACGGATTTTATAAATCTTGAAAGCAATGAAAATCAAGGCGGTTCCAGAGGAAAAAGAATGACTGTATACCGCGAAAAAGTCATCAAAATTGCAAAATTACTAAATGATAATCCTGGATTATCTCCAAAAAAAATCAAAGAAGCAACCATGATTGAAAATACTTATTCAATCCTGCAAAAGAACTATTATAATTGGTTTATGAAAAAAGAGCGAGGTTCTTATCAGCTGAGCATAGAGGGTCGGAATTTTATAAATCAAGAAACTAACAATTAATAGTCGGACAGCTACTTACTATTTTTTTAACTCCACTAAATATGTCATCTATTGATATATATACCATATCATTATTTTAATATGATAAAAAATGTTAAAATCTAATCAAGTGGTGAAGAAAATGATATATGATGTATCTTCAGTTGCTGAATATTTAGATAGAATTGATCAAAATAGAGTGCCTTATATAAACAAATTAAGAGAAGTAATTAAAGCTAATATAGATAAAAATTTTGAAGAAACAATTTCTTATGGCATGATTGCGTATGTTGTGCCCTTATCAATTTATCCAAAAGGTTATCACGCTAAGGCGAACACGCCTTTGCCATATTTATCGATTGCTTCGCAAAAGAATTCAATTAATATATATCATACCGGCATGTACCAAAGTAAATATATCTATGATAACTTTTCTCATAGTTACATTAATTTATTCAACAAAAAGCCTGATATGGGAAAATCATGTATAAGATTAAAGAATTTAGATCAAATACCTTACCAATTAATTGGTGAGTTAGCTAAATCAATGACAGTTAAAGAAGTGATTGTCAGTTACGAAATAAGAGGTAATAATGATGCGCGTTAAAGATGTTATTGAATATTTGAAAATGCACAGTGACGAAAAAACTCGTAATGTTCTTTATATCCCTAATAAGAATTATGAGGTGCTTGGTGTGAAAATGAGAGACATTAGAGTTTTAGCTAAGACTATTGGGAAAGATAGTAAGCTTGCTATGGAACTTTACAAAACAAATATTTACGAAGCGATGATGCTTAGTCCAATGATTATAGAAAAAGAAGATGTAAGTAAAGAAATTTTTAGCGACTGGGTTAAAAAAGCTAACTCTTCAAATATTATTAATCAAGGTTTAAGTGAAATCTTACTTGATGTTCCAAGCTATCAGGATTTACTAAAACTATGGATAAAAGAAGAAGATGAGGATTTAATCTATGGCGGTTTTGCTTTAATGTCTGTGTATTTCCGTAAAGAATCTTTAGAAAATATTGATAACGGTTTAGGATTAGAAGCATTAA
>DIGC01000048.1:2478-4386 GCA_002419445.1 Caryophanales bacterium UBA5732 | reverse complement strand
CATTTTATAAGCGTGAGTTTGATATAAAAGTGGATTAATAATTCACCTAAAGTATTAGACTTTTTTTTGTGCAAGAAGTTGTTTCTTATCGATATTCAAAAACCCCAACTTCCAGAGTTCAATCATTCTGCAAATTAATTCAATCTAAAAAACTTACATAAAAAAAGATAATCAAAACAAGGATAATGAGCGAGTAAGGCGAACTACTTTGTAAAGTTCTAGTATGATTATCGTCTTTGTAACACATCAACAATGAAGTTATTTATAATTTGATTGTTTTTTATAAGTAATTAGGATTTCATTATAAAATTTTCGAGATGTAAGTTTTTCTAAACTCAATCTATTGTCATGTTAGGAAATATGATATAATTGTATCAATAAAAGCCCTCCAAAGAAGTACTTAATTTTCATTGGCTGAAATTTTTATAAGTTAATTATCTGGTTGGTAAAGATATACTTTTATTAATTTTGAAAAAACATCATAAGGAGAAAAACAATGCAAAAAATGTTCAAAAAACCATGGTTTACAGGTGTAGTTATTTTTGGAGTGATGCTAATAGTATTTTTACTAAATATCTGGATTCTATCCCTTAATTTGACATCACCATACAGATTTTCGGACTTCTGGTCTTTAGCGGAAGATCTCAATGATGGCGGATCTTTGAATCTATTTGCATTTATTGTAACCTTAGTATTCTATATTTCTATACTTGCAATTTTTTTATCAACCATCAGTTTCTTCAGAAAAAACAACTGGGGATATGTAGTTGCGGGAATATTTTTAATGGGTTTTGAAATTACGCTAGTCATATTTCAGGCCTTATATCAATATTTAACTACCTTCGCAATGATTCTAATCATTTTTAATATTCTTCTAATTATAGGTGGATTTGTTTTAATGATATTCAGAAACAAGATTCTTGTTCAAACAAAAGAACCAACAAAGACTGAAAGAGAAATTAGTTTAAGCAAAACTAAAATTCCTTTATATGTTTTAATAATTGATATCGCATCAATAATTGTTTTTTTAACTACATTCATAATTCCTTTATTTTCTTTAGAAGAATACGGCGAGATGTATAATGCTGTTATGATAAAAGTATTGTTTTCAGGCGATACGAATCTTGTTAGCTTAATTTATTTTTTTGTTAATTTCTCGATTTTCTTAGCTATTATTTTTTATTTTGCGAACAGCCTCTCCCATTACTTCTTTAATAAAGAAAAATTTATCAAGGAATCAAAAACCTTGATTACATTAGCGTTTATAGCTACATTGGTATTTTTCCTAACGGGAGTAGCTACCAATATTTTTTACACCTTTGATGAGCAAGTGGCAAAAACAGTTGCTTATATACCATTATTCATGATGATTATTGTTGTTTTTGCTCACGCTGTTTTTCGAGGTAGATATAGTGCTTATTATCAAATAACCAGCTCGGAAACTAAACTGAAGTATGCGAAGATAGAACCATTATTCTATGTTATATCACTGACTGCCGTCACAGTTTTGATGTTGCTTTTAAACATTATAAAAATCGACGTTGAAACTAATAACTATACCAATAATGTAAATTTGACTGGCTTTGCCATTTTAAGGGATTATGCTAGTCTCGATCAGGGTTACCACTTTATTGCCTTTGTACTCGTGGTTATGCTAATAGCGGTTGGAATCAGTTTGGTAGTCGCGATAGCTAGTTATCTTTCGAAATACAAACAATTCAATTCAATCGTCAAATCGGTTACTTTCGTCAATATTTTCTTTGTATTTATCATCGCAATTTCTGGATATTACTTCCAAATCGCTAAAGAAATCGACCAAACAGTGATTCTTGATATATTCGATTTTTACGGTATTAATTTACCAAGCAGTTATAATTATGATTACACAATATCTACCGATGCAATCTA
>DIGC01000048.1:0-2388 GCA_002419445.1 Caryophanales bacterium UBA5732 | reverse complement strand
AACGATTCCCTACAAAACGACTTAGATGATTTTTCCGACAACATTATTGATCCTTGTCCGGCATTCAGTTTACTGGATTCAAAAGCAGATGAATATAAACAAGATTTAGAAAAACGTAAGAAATTCAAGGTCAAAGACACAACTTTAAATGAACTTGTGAATTTTGTTGTTGATTACGCCAGAAATTCTCGACTCCATCTCTCATATACCCCTGAAGACATCGCAACCTTTATTGCTGGCCTTGGAGCTAGTAGACTATCAATATTACAAGGTATGTCCGGTACAGGAAAAACAAGTCTTCCTAAGATTTTCTCAGAAGCAATATTCGGTAACTGCGACATCATTGAAGTGGAATCTTCGTGGAAAGATAAAAACGAACTTTTAGGTTATTACAATGAATTCTCAGGCAAGTATACGCCAAAGAAATTTACCATTGCTCTTTATAAAGCTGCTCTTAATCAAGAAATCTGTACGTTTGTATTATTAGATGAAATGAATTTATCAAGAATCGAATATTATTTCTCTGATTTTCTGTCATTAATGGAAAATGAAGAAAATCAAAGAAATATAAAATTAGTTAACATCAAGTTAACCAAAATTGAAGATGAAAAAGAGATAGAATATCTTGCTTTAGAGCAAGGCAACACATTAAAAGTTCCTTCTAACGTGTGGTTTATCGGTACTGCCAATCGTGACGAATCGACCTTCGTGATTTCTGATAAAGTCTATGACCGAGCTCACACCATGAACTTTACCAAACGAGCACCAAAAGTAAGAAATTATTCAGAACCAATTTCACAGAAATATTATGATTACGATTTATTAAATAATTTATTTATCGAAGCTAAACAAAACGGCGATTTTGATGTCGAAAAAAATCAACTTATCAAAAACGTTGAAACTTTGCTGGCGCCATTTAACATCTCTTTTGGTAATCGGATATTAAAACAAATTGAAGAATTTGTTAACATCTATAAAGCTTGTTTTAAAAATGAAAATGTTGAAAATGAAGCGATTGAAAAGATACTACTAAGTAAAGTTGTCGCTAAACTAGAAGTAAAAGCCATCGATGATAAAGAAAAACTTGAAATGGAATTTGAAAAACTTAAATTGAATCAATGCGTTGATTTTATTAGACGTCTTGACAACGAATAAAATGACAAAAGAATATGTAAAAATAAAAATAGAAGAGTATAACCGTTTTTCTTCACTCTTGGCAAGTATTCAAGACTTTGCTCAAAATCATCAAGCAATCTCATATATTGAGTTTGATTATTATGTAGTCCATAATATGACTCTTTTTTCAATCGAACCGAATTTTGATTTTGAAATGTTGGATAAAACTATCCAACAAATCAAAAAAGCTATACCTTCAATCAAACGTATCTTCAATAAGCCAATCATATTCTTAAGAGACACCGATGATGTAATGCCAGTTGAAAATGCTAGAATTATTAACCAAAATACCTTTTTACATCTAGCTAATCATAGTAATCATGTAGCGAACATAACTAAAACCGGTGTTAAGCCAAGAAACCTTTTAACAAGACTTTATGAGGACGACTACAGTATCTATGAAAATATCATTTTTTGTAATTCTGTTGATTTGATTCTCTCATTGGTTAAAAAAAATAGAAGAGTATTAGAAAATTTACTATATGCCAGTGACATCATGAGATTTAATTTACTTGAAAAAGTCAATCATGTTGAATATTTTTTGGCTTTGGGTAAATTACATACCGGTTATATTAGAGATTTCAATCAGTATTTTACTTTAGCTAGAAAAATGCTCCATGAACTATCGATAGTAAATCAAGCGATATCTCCAAGACTTTATAAACCGGTTTATCAAAATAACAAAAAGAGAAACACGCATTTAAAACTTAAAAAAACAAATATATTTTTAATGCAAAAAGATTATCGTCAAATATACAAGATAAACAAATATTTATTAGGAGCACAAAATAAAGAAGAAGATATAAAAGAAAACATGGATTTTGACTCATTAAGCAAGAATTATCTCAATTATGTCTTAATTTTATTGATTTTTGCGACTGGCCATTTTAATTTTGAAATTGATCCATCTATCAAAATGAATTTAAGCAATCCGGACATTAACTTCGGTTTTAAAGATTGGAAACTTAATATCACCAATAATGATGAATCAGAAATCTTTTTAACTTTTACTAAAGAAAAAACATACAAGATGATGATTTCGAATAGTGTTTACAATGTTGATGAAATTAATAAAAAGAAATTAACAAATGCTCTTGACGAAATTATTACAGTAAGCCCTTTTGAAAAAGCTTATCTTGAAAGAGATGACATCTACATCAATATGGAGGACATCGATTCTTTTAGGCGATTGCAACAAATAATTCTAAAAGG
>DIGC01000040.1 GCA_002419445.1 Caryophanales bacterium UBA5732 | reverse complement strand
ATAAAACATGTTATACATTATATTAGTAAGTTTTTTGCAAAATTCTTGACAGCACCCTTTAGAATAATAATTAATTCTGAATTTATTGAAAGTAAATTCTACTTTATCAAAAAAGAGATTTATTTTATAGATAATCCTGATATTACAATAAAACCATTCCTTAAGGTTCTAAGAAAAAGGTTAATAATTAAATCAAAACACAATAAAATTGTAATGTGGGATTTTTATGATAAATCTTTGGATGACATTAAGCAATACATTGATTGTCATTTATGATTTAGTTTAATTGAATTCTGGATTGTTAAGAAGATTGTTTGGCGTTTTATCATATCATCTGTATGGATAAGAGAGCAGGTGTTTTAAAATTATTCCTCCTTTATTTTACCAAAAAGCAACTCCATTCGAATATGAGTAAAACTCTGTAATGACAAGACATTGATAACTTTAAAGACTCCTAGTGGGTCTTTTTTACTTGAATTATTGCTATGTGGGTAAAATATAAAATAAATTACTCACATTGTGTTGACGTAAGTAAATATTTCCTATATAATGAAATGGAAGGAGGAATAAAATGTTTAAACTATCGAAACTACCACCACATGACAAATTTGATTCTATAATTATCCTGAAGCAATTACTAAAAACACATAAAGCCTTAGCTGAACTTAAAGGTTTTTCAGATGTCATTCCTAATAAAAACATTTTAATCAATGCTGCAATGATTAATGAAGCGAAAAACTCTGCTGAAATAGAAAACATTATTACAACACACGATGAATTATATAAAGCAATGAGTGGTGCCAAAGAAACAGGACCTTCAAAGGAAGTCATCAACTATAGAAGAGCTCTGTGGAAAGGATATGAACTCGTCAACCAAAACGGATTCATATCAACGAATATGATTATCACTATTCAAAGTATCATCGAAAATAGTGATGCAGGCATTAGACGAGTCCCGGGTACAGTTCTATTGAATGATAGAACAAAAGAAGTAGTCTACACACCGCCAACAACTTATGATGAAATAATGGGTTTAATGACTAATTTAGAAACCTATATCAATCAAGATGATGACATTGATGATCTAGTTAAACTAGCAATTATTCATTATCAGTTTGAATCCATCCATCCATTTTATGATGGTAATGGTAGAACTGGCAGAATTATTAATATTCTTTACTTAGTATTAAAAGGATTACTAGATTCACCTATTCTCTATTTGAGCAAATACATTAATAAAAACAAGCAACAATACTATACAAATCTACAATCAGTAAGAGATAAGAACGATTGGGAATCTTTAATTGTATATTTGTTAAAAGGTATTGAAGAGACTTCAATAAATACGCTTGATGTTATGAAAGATATCGTAAAACTAATTGACACTATCAAACTAGAAATAAAAGAAAAACTACCCAAAATATATTCGAAAGAACTTGTTGATGTGCTTTTTCATGAGTTTTATACAAAAATTAGCTATATTGAAGATGGGCTTGGAGTTAGTAGAAAAACGGCTTCCACTTATTTAATCGAACTTGAAAAAGCTGGCATTTTAGTATCTGAAATGGTTGGTAGAGATAAGATTTATATCAATCACAAGTTGTTTGAACTTGTGAAAAGTGCAGATTTTTAGAGTGTTTCAATGATAGAGGTAGAAGATGAGAATTGCATTAGCATCACAGTTTAGTCATGAAAAAAATAGAAGATAATTTTGAATTAATCATGCGCATCATGGTAGATTTCAAAGGGCAAGCAGATTTAATTTGCTTTGGAGAAGCATTTTTACATGGATTTGATGCATTATGTTGGGATTACAAAAAGGATAAAGAAATAGCCATAAATCTTAGATCTAAATATTTAACAGATATTAAGACAGCAGCAAAGGAACATAAAATATCAGTTTCTTTTGGATTCTATGAAGTATTTGAAGAAAGTATTTATTCTAGTTACATCATCATTGATCATAGTGGTGAAATATTATATCGCTATTGAAGAGTATCTATTGGTTGGAAAGAGGTTACTAAATGTGATGGTCACCCGACTTTTGCACTTACTAAAGATAAAAACAGACATTATGACGAACTTTAGCCATTATGTCTGTTTTGTTTTTGTAGTGTACTCTAGTTTTTTCTTATTTTATTCAAAATCATCTTTAGTTTTTCAGTTTGAATTCTTTTGAATTGAATATTTGTCTGATATAGTTGATCGATTTTTTCAAACATTTCTGTAGTTTCAGTTAAGACATAAATGCCTTTTTCTAAACGAATCGTATTTGCGCTATCCTTTTCCGACTTTCTTATTGCGATTCCTCGCAAAAAGAAAAACCAAGAAACTCCTCTCTTGGTTCGCATGTATTAAGGAAAGGCGTAGACGAGGAATAAACACTCGAAGTGTAACTCGTTTTACAAACTTAAAGTTCAAAGGTAAACTACGCCTTCATCCTCATTATACATCTATCTTCTGAAAAGAAAAGACCAAGAGACAAATCTCTTAGTCTTAGTATACGAAAGCAACTCCATCCGAAAATTAGTAAAACTTCGTTGGAAATAGAGTAAAACTCCGTCGAACACGAGTGATTTTAGAGTAAAACTCCGTAATGACAAGACAAACTTAT
>DIGC01000003.1 GCA_002419445.1 Caryophanales bacterium UBA5732 | reverse complement strand
AAGTTTTCTTGATATTCATCAAGTTTTTCTTGATAATCCTTAGCTTTTTGCAAAGCGTCGCGGATTAAAGCGGCAGTTGCCATTCTGGTTGCCGGTGTTTGGCTTTTTGAGTTATAAACTCGTTTAGGATTTTCTCCTAAAGCCATCTTCATTGATGATTCTTGAACAACAACCATATCATCAACAGTCTTACCGTAAGTTTTTAAAACGGTAAAAGTTCCGCCGATGCAATTAGCACTTCCAGGTCCAGTACAAACAGTTGTAACTCCAGACTCCATTGCTTCTTGAAAAGCAACATCCTGTGGTTTGATCGCATCAATCGCTCTCATTTCCGGAGTGATTGGTGATGTCATTTCATTTCCGTCTGCCCCTTCAAAACCAATTGCTTCTTCAAAAATACCGATGTGACAATGCGGATCGACGATGCCAGGAGTTACATAATGGCCTAAAGCATCAATTACTTTTACTCCGGGAAAATCTTTTTCATTTAACTTACCGATTTTCTTAATCAATTTACCTTCAACTAAAATATCAACTAATTCATAGTTAATATCTGCCATACTGATTAAATTAGCATTTTTAATTAAATACATGAAATTCATCCCTTCTTAACTATATTTATAAATAATTTAGTTCCCTTAATTAAAGCTTCCTCATTAAGATTAAACTTACTGTTATGGATATTATGATTTTCCTGTTCAGAATACCTAGCGCCAAGCCAAGCTATCGCGCCTTTTTTAAGGTTAATATAGCGAGAAAAATCTTCCGCTCCCATCGATGCTTCTTTTAGAACAGTTATTTCATCAAAAATATCTTTTCCCGTTTCAATGATTTTATCAACTGATTCTTCGGAGTTTATCGTTGGGTCATAGCCCTTAATGTATTCGAATTCGTAAGTTCCACCATAATATTTAGAGACACTTTCAGCTAGTAAATTAAGTTCTTTCTCAATAAAGCTTCTGACGTCATCATTAAAAGTTCTAACCGTCCCCGATAAATAAGCTTTATCAGGAATAATATTAAAAGTCGTACCGGCTTTAACTTCACCAATTGAGATAACAGCCGTTTCAAATGGATTTATCTTTCTAGAGATAATTGTCTGTAAACGCATGATAAAATCAGCCTGCATAACAATCGGATCTATTCCTAAATGCGGATATGCCGCATGAGTTCCGATACCTTTAAAAACAAGATTTATGGTATCCGCTGCGGCTAAGGCCGGGCCATAATTAATTGCCAATTCTCCGGTTTTAAAACCCGAACTGACGTGGAGAGCGAAAAATTCTTCTACTTCATCCAATAAATGGGAATTAACAATAAAGTAAGCTCCACCAGGATCAGGTCCTTCTTCCGCTTCTTGAAAGATCAGTTTTACCGTTCCTTGCCAATCAGTTTTATTTTCTATAAGATACTTGCACGCTCCTAAAAGCATTGCTGTATGAGCATCGTGACCGCAAGCGTGCATCACGCCTTTGTTTTTTGATTGATACTCAAGATTAGTTTCTTCTTCAATACTAAGTGCGTCAAAATCCGCTCTTAATCCTAAAGTTCTACCTTGACCATTCATAACCGTAGCTACAAGCGAATGTGTGCCGACGTGTTCGATTTTTTCCACACCCATTTTTTTTAACTCGTCTTCAACAAACTGGCTAGTAAATTTACAGTTAAAACCCGTTTCCGGATATTGATGCAAGTGTCTTCTGGTTTCAATAACGTATTTTTCTATTTCTTTCATCCCTTATTGCCCCCTTCAAATTTTGTCAAATTTCTTGAGCCAACAAAACCGACAACAAAAGCGATTAAACCACCTAAAACCGACCAAATATTATCGCCAATAAAAACGATTAAATTATTAAATATTGGTAGTTGATCGGAAAAGCTTATCGCAGTTGAAGGATCTTTAATTTCTAAAAACACCCCTATTATACTAGCGACTATAAAACCTAATATCGCGTAATAGGTTTGATTAGGAAATTTCTTCAGTGAAGATGAAATCAGGCCGCTAAAAATAATGATGCCGATGGCCGCACCAACCGCAAAAGGAATAATTACCTGCAAGTTATAAACTATACTGTCAAAATCAAGAATATTGCCGACAGCATTAGAAACAATCGCCGTGTAAAAACCGAGAACCAATAAAACGGCTGAACCGGATATACCAGGAATAATCATCGTTATCGACGCAACCATTCCTAAAACAATTAATAAAAGATAAGTCCAAAAATTAAATGTAAAGTAATCAATACCCGAAGCAGTCCTTGATTTATCAATTATTATAATTGCCAATAAGAGAAAAAATGGAATTATAAATGATAAGACGCTTGATAAACTTACCTTTGTCGAATCAATTTTTTTATAGATATACTTAATCCCACCAGCTATTAAACCGATAAAGAAAAAGAGAATGATAAAACTATTCCAATCTAATAAAATACTAAATAGTTTCGCTAGCGAGACAACTGATATTCCTATCCCTAAGAAGAGGGGAAAGAGAAATTTTAAAGAGTTTTTAAAGTCTTTAAAAATATTGCTGATGGAATCTAAGAGCTTTTGATAAATTCCTAGGTAAATCGCTAAAGTACCGCCACTAACACCAGGAATAATGAAAGCAATTCCAATCAAAAACCCCTTTAAAAATAGCACTAAGAACATTATTCCACCTCACTTAAATAATCACCAATGAGATCGTATCCATATGATGATGATATTTTTACATTGACAAAATCGCCGATTTCTAATAGTTTATTTGATTGAAAAACAATCATCCCGTCAATATCGTCTGGGGCAAAAGCGTATGACCTGCCGTAATAAAATTTTGTTTCAGGATCAAAATTTTCAACTAAAGTTTTATGAATTGTTCCCGCGAAAGCTTTATTATTTTTTCTCGAAATCTTCTTCTGTAATTTCATAATTTTATCAAGACGTTCTTGTTTTACATTTTCCGGAATCTCATCTAGAAAATCATAAGCAGCTGTGTCTTCTTCTTTGGAGTAGGTGAATACTCCTAAACGATCAAATTCCATCTCTTCAGTAAATTGATATAACATATTAAAATCTTCTTCGCTTTCGCCCGGGAAACCAACTATGTATGTCGTCCTAATAATTGCTTCAGGAATTAATCTTTTAATCTTAGCGAAAAGACCTCTTAAGAAAGTTTCGCCACCTCTTCTGTTCATGGCTTTTAGTACTTTCGAAGAGATATGCTGTATCGGTACATCAAAATATGGAACAACCAAAGGATTGTTCTTAACTTCCATTAACAATTCGTCAGTTATTTCATCAGGATACAAATATAAGAATCTAATCATTTTTATACCGGGAATTAAAGCGATTTCTTTAATCAAATCTGGTAATAACGATTTTTTCTCTGGATTTAAGTCTCTCCCAAATCTAGTGGTATCTTGGGAAATTAAATTGAGTTCTTTAGCTCCTTTAGAAATCAGTTTTTTACATTCATTAACTACTTCATCAAGAGGTCTTGATCTAAATTTACCTCTGATCAAAGGAATTGCACAATACGTACAATTATTATTACAACCTTCTCCTATTTTTACATACGGTGAAAACTCTGAAGTCGCAAGGAGACGATTTTCATATTTTAATGGTAAGAACTTTAATCCATCTTGATTGAATATCTCATTTAATATTAGATGAATTTTAGGATAATCTCCTAAAGTAATCACTCTGTCAATATAAGGCATATCTTTTAAAAGTTGTTCTTTATATCTTTCGGCATAACATCCGACTACTATTAACTTTTTTCCATATGTATGCATCTCTTCAATCGTTTCTACTGCTTCTTTTTTTGCGGGTTCAATAAATCCACATGTATTGACAAAAATTGCGTCAGCTTCACTAGGATCTTGAATAATTTCGCAACCCGCATTTTCTAGTACTGATAGTATCATTTCGGAATCAACTAAATTCTTTGCACAACCTAAACTAATAAATCCTATTTTCATTTTTAATCCACCTTTAGTATTCATAAATATTATACAGAATTTATCGGTTTTATAAAAGAAAAAGAGGAAAATTTCCTCTTTTTAAATTTGTTGATTTAAAAATTGTGAATTATAGAGTTCCGCATACACTCCATTTTTAGCCAGTAACTCTTTATGATTTCCTTGTTCCACAATACTACCATGATTCATAACTAAGATTAAATTAGCTTTTTTTATTGTTGATAGGCGATGGGCAATTACAAAACTTGTTTTACCTTCCATCATAAACGACATTGCATTTTGAATGTAACTTTCAGTTCTGGTATCAACAGAGGAAGTCGCTTCATCAAGAATCAAAATATTAGGATCAAATAGAATTGCACGAGCAATTGTTAAAAGTTGTTTTTGGCCTTTAGAAATGTTATCTGCATCTTCTTTTAGGAATGTATCATAGCCTTTTGGTAAAGTCTCGATATAATGATGAACATGAGCTTGTTTACAAGCTTCAATGATTTCTTGATCGGTTGCGTCCGGTTTACCATATGCGATATTTTCTTTTATTGTTCCGGAAAACAGCCATGTATCTTGTAAAACCATTCCAAATTGCTTTCTTAAGATTGGGCGTGGATAATCGGTCGATTTAATTCCGTCAATATAAATATCGCCCTTATTAACTTCATAAAACCGCATCAAAAGATTTACTAAAGTTGTTTTACCGGCTCCTGTCGGACCGACGATTGCAATTTGTTTTCCAGGTAAAACTTCTAAGTTTAAACCTTTGATTAATTCTTGTTCTTCAGTGTAAGAAAAATCGATATTCTTAAATTCAACATGACCCTTAAAATGATCTTGATCAACTGTTAGGGTCGTGAATTCTTGATTTTCTTCGGCTTCATCTAAAACCTCAAAAATTCTCTCGGCACCGGCAATCGTTGATTGAAGTTGATTGATGACGTTAGCAATATTTAAAATCGGATTGACAAAGTTTTTTTGATACATAATAAAAATTGTAATATCACCGATTTTTAACGGATTGGTTGCGCCAGCTAATATCCCACCGACAATTACCACCGCTACATAGCCGATATTTGAGATAAATTCCATAATCGGTCTGATTAATCCACTTAAGAATTGTGCATCTCTCATGTCAGTAGTTAAACCAACATTGATTTTTTGAAACTCATTAAAGGATTCTTCTTCTTTACCAAAAAGTTTAACTATTTTATTAGCTGAAAAAACCTCTTCGATGTTACCGTTCAAATTCCCTAATTGTTTTTGCTGGCGAATAAATTTAGATTGCGACTTTTTAGCAATCGTCGAAGTCGAAAAAATAAATAACGGTAATATCAATAGTGCGATAATCGTTAAACGCCATGAGATGATAAACATCATCACTAATATTCCTACAATTGAAAAGAATGAAGAAATAATGTTAATTAAACTTTGCTGAATTGAATTAGTTACAACATCAACATCATTCGAGAAAACCGAAAGGACATTACCAGTTTGCTTAGAATCAAAATATTTGATAGGTAATTTTTCTAACTTATCTCTTAAATCATTACGCATTTTTCTACCGATATAAATGCTTACCTTATTACCTATTAAATGCATGATCAATGACATGATGAAGTTTAAGACATATAACCCAATGATTATGTATAAATATGAAGTAATCCTAGCTACACCTTCGTCATTTGTTAAAGTGCCCATAATCATTTCTTGTAAGTCATTAATTATGTACCTGGAATAATTAGGAGCTATTACCGCTAGAAGCGTAACAATAATCGCAACGACAATCACCACTAGCATTTGTAAACCATATTGACCGATATATTTAATTAATCGCTTTGTCGTACCTTTGAAATCTTTAGCTTTTTCTGCCGGTCTACCGAGTGGCATTCCATGCCCTGGTCCTTGAGCAGGTTTTATTTTCGGAGAAGAAGTGTTTTGGTTATTTTTATCAGACATTTTTAATCTCCCCCTCTTCAAGTTGTGACATAGCAATTTCACGGTAAACATCACAGGTTTTAATTAATTCCTCATGTTTACCAATAGCGATTATTTTTCCCTCATGGAGAACGATAATTTTATCGGCATTCATGATAGTTCCAATTCTTTGTGTGACGATAAAAACAGTTGCGTCTTTAATGTTTTCTTTAAGTGCTTTTCTTAAAGCTGAATCAGTTTTAAAATCAAGTGCAGAGAAACTATCATCAAAAATATAGATTTTAGGTTTTCTAATCAAAGCTCTAGCAATTGATAATCTTTGTTTTTGACCACCAGAAAAATTAACTCCGCCTTGATCTACTTCAGAATCAAAACCATTTTCCAATTCATTAATAAATTCGCTTGCTTGTGCAATTTCCGCAGCTTCTTTAATTTGTTCGTCAGTGGCATCATTTGTCCCATAAGCAATATTTGATTTAATTGTTCCTGAGAAGAGTGAAGCGGTTTGAGGAACAAACCCAATCAAAGACCTTAATTTTTTTAATTTTATGTCTTTAATCGCGATATCGTCAATCAATAATTCTCCACAACTTATATCAAAAAATCTAGGTAATAAATTAACAACAGTAGACTTACCAGAACCGGTTGAACCAATTAGAGCTACAACTTCACCAGGATTAGCTTCAAAACTAATATTATCTAAAACATTAACTTCCGCATCCGGAAATTTAAAACAAACATCTCTAAATTCTACTTTTCCTGTAAATTCATGATCATTAAATTCCGTTGATTCAGTATCGATAATTGATGTTTCTAGTTCTAAAACTTCAACAATTCTTTTTGCCGAAACCTGTGCTCTTGGAAACATGATAAAGGTAAATGTTAACATTAAAATGCTAAAGAGAATTAATGTTGCATACTGCATTACTGCAGAAACATCTCCTAATCCTCGGTAATCCATGATTGTTCCCGATAAAACCATTCTAAAAGCCGTATAAGTAACGCCAAGCATTACAACGTTAAACAAAAGATTGATAAGCGGATTTAGATAAGACATAATCTTTCCGGCCTTATAATTCACAGAAGTTAAATCATCATTAGTTTCTTCGAATCTTTTTACTTCTCTATCCCCTTGGCCAAAAGCTCTGATAACTCTAACACCCTTGATTGATTCTCTAGTAACTAAAGTCAATTGATCAATTTTCTTTTGAACTAATTTAAATAAAGGCACAACTAAGATAAAAACGATAACGATGAGAACCATTAATAAGCCGACACCGGCGAAAATCGGTAAAGATAGATCCAATGATTTTTGAAACGCAAAGATTGAAGCGCCGATAAAGACTATCGGAATTCTTAAAAGCATTCTCAGAGCCATAATCATAAAGTTCTGTACTTGCATAATGTCATTAGTCGCTCTAGTGATTAAAGTCGAAGTACCAAATTTATCAGTTTCATAGACTGAAACTGAAGTGATTTTCTGATAATAATCTCTTCTGATGTCACGGCCGAACTGTGCGCCGACATCACTAGAAAGATACATTAAACCAATGAAGGCGACTGAAGACACTAGAGTAACGCCTAACATGTATCCGCCGTATTTTAAAATCACGTTAAAATCTGATTTTTGATTGACTAAACATGTAGTAGGGTTAGCTTCAACATCACAAATGTCGACAATCTCATATTGACCGGTTGTAGAATTAAATTCGCTAAATTCAGCTCTGATGCCTTCAGCGATCATATCGCTCATGTAATCCGGCAACAATAACATTCCCACCGAAACAAGTGATACTAAAACAAAAATTAGACTAACCTTTAACCAATAAGGTTTTAAATATTTAAGTAGTTTAGTCATTGGTATCTTCCTCCTGAAAATAATCTCTTAACTTGTCATAAATTTTCTTTTGTATATTTTGTAGATATTCTATTTCTTCTTTTTCTAAGAAACTATCCATTAATTCTTCCCATTCATCCATAACTTTACTAATCTTTTTACCAATCATTTTTCCTTTGTCGGAAATCGTTAAGATATATCCCCTTTTATCTTCGGGATCAACTGCTTTTAAAACATAACCATCACTAACCAATGATTTGATAACTCTGGTCGTATGTGATTTATGGAAAAAGAACTTAGCAATCAAATCGTTCATCTTGATTGTCTCAGATTTATAGATAATCTTCAAATAAGGTGCTTCTGAACGATTAATCGCTAAATCTTTGAATCTTTCTTCTAAAAAACGGTGGTGATACTTACTGACCATATGATCATATCTTTTTTCCATTTTTTACCCCCTGATAATGACTTTACTTATTCAGTATATATTAAATTAGTTGTGTTGTCAACTAATTTGTTTTAGTAAAAAATCCCAGGTAATATTCCGGGATTTTTAGTTATAATTTTAAGTTAATCAATTCCATGTTTTCCGTAATGCTTCTATCATATTGTAATTGATATAGTTGGTAATAATGACCCTTGTTTTTCAGCAAATCTTGATGAGTGCCTTTTTCAATAATTTTACCTTTGCGCATCACAATTATTTGATTAGCGTGTTGAATCGTCGATAAACGGTGAGCAACAACGATTGTCGTTCCGATATTCATCATCTTCTTCAAACTCTCTTGAATCAGCTTTTCCGTTTCAGTATCAATATTGGCTGTAGCTTCATCGAGAATCATCATCGCCGGTTTATGAACTAACGTTCTTGCAAATGATAATAATTGTTTCTGGCCTGATGAGAAATTATTGCCGCGTTCTCTAACCGGTTCATCATATTTTTGCGGTAGCTTTTGAATGAATTGGTCAGCATTGACATATTTGCATGATTCCAAGATTTCTTTATCGGTAATGGTCTCATCGCGTAAACGAATGTTTGATTCAATCGTACCAGAAAACAAGAAAACATCTTGTAACATTTGACCTATATTTCTTCGCAAACTATCTAATTTAATATCTTTAATGTTAATATCATCGATTAATATTTCACCCTGTTGAATATCATAATTCCTAACTATTAGACTGATTATCGTGGATTTACCTGAGCCAGTAGCGCCAACTAAAGCCATTGTTTGTTTTGCGTCTACAACAAAAGAGACATCCCTTAGGACCCACTCGCCTTCATTGTAGGCAAACCATACATTCTTAAATTCAATTTTCCCCTTAAACTCTTCTAATTCAATCGCATTAGGACTGTCTTGAATTACCGGCAGTTCATCAAGAATATCAAATATTCTTTCTCCTGAGGTAAAGGCAGATTGTAAGGTATCAAATTGTTCAGCTAAATTCTGAATCGGATGGAAAAAGCGGTCGATATATTGTGTAAAGGCAAACAAGACTCCATAGGTAATAATACCTTCAAGCACTTGATTGGAGCCGACCCATAAAATAATAATGATTGCGGCTATATACAATAAATAAATTGTCGGACGATATAAACTGAAAGCTAAAACTCTTTGTAAATGTGAGTGATTCAGCTTTCTATTCTTATCAACGAATTCTTGATATTTTTTGTCTTCGCGATTAAAGATTTGAATCAACTTCATCCCTGATAAATGTTCCGACAAAAAGGCGTTGATAATCGCTACATTGGTTCTGACTTTCCGATAAGCTTTCCTTGAGAACTTTCTAAAAGCCCAAGAAACAAAGAAAATCGCAGGCGTTAAAGCTAAAATGTAAAGCGCCATTAACGGCGATTTGATAAACATAATCACAAAGACGCCGATGATGGTTAAAGTATCTCTTAAAAGATTAATGATGACATCCGTATAAAGCATATTTAAAGTATCAACATCCGACGTCGCTCTAGTCACAAGTTTACCAATCGGTACTTTGTTATACTGTGAAATCGATAATCTCTCAATATGTTCAAAAACATCTTGACGGATATTATAGATAATCTTTTGACCTGTAATTTGGAGAATTATCGTTTGTTTATAAGCGACAAACGCGCCTAAGAATAAAGCTAATAAGTACAGAATAACAATGATGATGATTTTGATGTATGGTATTTCATCTTCACCTAAAGCGTCTAATACTTCAGAGACAAATAATGGGCCAATCAAATCTAAACCTACCACAATCAAAACTAAGAGAAAAGCGATAAGAATCGGTTTTATAAATGGCTGGACATAATTCAATAACCTTTTGATAATTTCAAAATCAGACATATTTCGTTTACGATTAATATCGTTATCGAAATCAATACTTCCTTTCGCCATTTAAATCACCTCACCTTCCAACTCAGCTTCGAGTCTTTGGTGGATAACCATTTGACGGTACATTTTGCAAGAATTTAGCAGTTCAGTATGAGTTCCTTTTGCGATGATTTCACCATTTTCGATAAAAACGATTTGATCCGCGGACTTAATCGTGGAAATTCTATGAGCGATGACAATTGTTGTTTTACCAGCTCTTAATGCTCTCAAATTCGAGATAACTTGTTCTTCGGTTTTAGTATCGACTGCGGAGAACGAATCATCCATAATCAATATTTCCGGATTTTTTAACAAAGCTCTGGCAATGGAAATCCTTTGTTTTTGTCCACCGGAAAGAGTTACGCCTCTTTCTCCAACTAAAGTGTCATATTGATTAGGAAAATCAATGATATTATCATGAATATCAGAATAGATTGCCATTTGTTTTATGACTTCTTGATCAACATTATCGGTTGAAAAAGAAATATTGTTTTTGATAACATCGGAGAAAATAAAGTTTTCTTGAGGAACGTAACCAATCGCATTACGAATAGTTTTAATCGGTAATTTCATAATGTCATAATCATCAATCAAAAGTTCATTGGTTTTTAAATTGTAAAGTCTTAACATTACATCGACTAAAGTGGTTTTACCGGAACCGGTTCTCCCAATAATACCTACTGTCTGTCCTTTTTCAATTACAAAATTGATATTTTTTAAAACTTCTTTTTCTGTTTTTGGATATTTAAAAGTTAAATTATTAAAAGTTATTTTACCTTCAATTTTATCTACATTCACAACTTCTCTATCATCATGAATTTCAACTTCAGCGTCAAGAAAAGCAGACACTCTATCTAATGAGGCCTTTGCTTGCGCTCTCATATTAATTAATCTACCAACTGCCATCATCGGCCAAATTAAAGTGCCAAAATAGGCGATATATCTTGTCAAATCGCCAATAGAGAACACAGCATTAGTTCCGATTGCGTTATATACTAAATAAGCACCTATTCCCAGCATAATTACTCTGATGACATTGATGAACATCTCGACCGCAATATTTAAAAAGGTACTTGCTTTGATATAGGAAACATTCTTTTCTTGATTTACTTTATTGATTTTTGCAAAAGCTCTGATTTCTCGGAGTTCATTGACAAAAGCTTTTATGACAGAAATGCCATAAAAGTTTTCTTGTGTGAAATCACTTAAATCTTCATAAGACTGTTGACGGGCTTTAAATTTCTTACCGGTAATCTTAGAAATATAAGTTGCCAAAAAAGCAATTAACACTAGGGGAATAGCCGCAAAAAAAGTAATTGCCGGATCAAGTTGGTACATTTTGTAAAATGCCAGTGTACCAAGAATAAGAATATCAAATAACATTAAAAGTCCTGGACCGAATGCCATTCTAATGGCATTTAAATCATTGATGAATAACGCCATCAATCCACCGGACTTTTTTTCTGAATAGTATGTTTGACTTAATTTTTCAGCGTGTTGAAACATCTTGTTTCGAAGATCAAAATCAATTCGCCATGATGTACCAAAAATAAAGATTCGCCAAAAGAATCTGCCAAGAACTATAATTAAACCAATAATAGCGAGTTCTTTAACAAAGATTACCACTTGCGCTTGATCTAACGTGCTTAATTCTAAACCATCGATAATCGATCCGATAATGTCCGGAATCTCTAGTTGTGCGAAATCAACTACAATTAAAGCGATCAATCCAATGAGAAAGAATATACCATATTTTAAATAGTATTTATTTATGTGTTTTCCAAATAACATATTCCCTCCTTAATTTCCCAAAAAATAAACTTCTTATCAATCGACAAGAAATTTACTTCATTATATATAAAACGCCAATTGTACCTTTCCCGCAGTGACTAGAGATTACACAGCCCGCTTGAGTATCGTACAAATTTTTGATATCTATAATTCCATTAATTTTTTCTCTTATGTAAGTACAAGATTCATCAGCTAAAGAATGAGTAATCATCATAAATTCCGGATCAATATTTTCTTTATCAACTATAACTTCCCTTAACATTAAATCAATCCCGTTTTTCATTGAACCGCGACCTTTTTTACCTACTACCATTAAACCGTCTCTAACTTTAATAATTGGTTTTATCTTTAACATTCCACCGACTAGAGCTGATAAGGCATTAAGCCTTCCGCCTTTATATAGATATTCTAAAGTATCAATCACAAACTGTGATCTGACTTTAGGAACAAGCATTTCGAGTTTTTCTTTGATTTCTTTTGCGGAGTATCCTTCTTCGACAAATTTGCTTGCCTTTAATAATAAAAGCCCGGTCCCAGAAGAAAGGTTTAGCGAATCAACCAAATAAATATCATCACTTTCCAAAGTGTTCTTCGCAACATTAGCACTAGAAAAAGTCGCTGAAAATTTAGAACCAATTCCTAAATAGATAATTTCGTAGCCTTCCTGTAAGTACTTGTTAAACACTTCCACAAAAGCTCCAGGGGATGGCGCAGCTGTTTTTGGTAAAGTTTTGCGTTGTTGAACTAAGTCATACATTTCTTCAACACTTAGATTAACACCGTCTAAAAAAGATTCGTCGCCAAAATTTACATAAAGCGGAACAATTTCAATATTATGTTTTTCCAGCAATTCTTTAGATAAATCGCAGGTACTATCAGATATGATTTTTACTTTATTCATCAGTACTCACCTCATAAAAATTATAACGAAAATTAGTTGATTTGTAAACAAATATTAATATTAAAATCGCTGTTTAAATATTATTCATAAATGATATAATAATTATCAAGAGGTAGAGAAATGAAAAAAATCGAAAGAAAAACAATCATTGAGAATGTAAAAAGCATGCTGATGGATTCAGTCAAAACTCTTCACCAAGAAGTCATTGACGCATTTGTCACTTCAAGAGAAAAAGAACGAAACCCATTAGCTAAAAATATTCTCGATAAGATTCTAGAGAACCATGAAATCGCTAATTCTAAAGATATTCCTCTTTGTCAAGATACAGGTTTAGTGGTTTGTTTTGTTGAAATTGGTAGAGAGTTATATTTTGATTATGACCTAGATGAAGCTATAAATGTTGGCGTCAGCCAAGCTTATACTCAAGGCTATTTACGCAAATCCGTGGTTAAACATCCTTTAAATAGAATCAATACTTTAGATAATACTCCTGCTGTTATTCATCACGAATTTATCCCAGGAGATAAACTAATTATTCACATCGCCCCAAAAGGTGGCGGTAGCGAAAATATGTCGACATTAAAAATGTTATCGCCTTCTGAAGGTCGAGAAGGGATTATTAAATTTGTTTTAGATACCGTCACAAGTGGTGGCGGTAGACCATGCCCGCCATTAATTGTTGGCGTTGGCATCGGTGGTAATTTTGAAAAATGTGCTTGGTTAGCTAAAAAAGCGATTTTAAGACCTTTGAATGATTTGACTGAGAATCCGATAGATCGAGATCTTGAAATTGAACTTATGGAAAGAATCAATAAACTCGATGTCGGTCCAATGGGACTAGGCGGCGATACAACTTGCATCGCCGTAAAAGTAAATTCATTCCCTTGTCATATTGCTTCCTTACCTGTAGCTGTTAACCTTCAGTGCCATAGCGCTAGAAAAAATGAGGTGATTTTAGTTGGAAAAGAAATTGACAACGCCGATAACCGATAGCCAAATCAGAACTTTACAAATCGGCGATGAAGTATTAATCACCGGCTATATTTACACCGCAAGGGATGCGGCTCATAAAAAGTTAGTTGAAGCTATTGAAAACAACGAAGAACTACCTTTTGATATTAAAGATCAAGTTATCTATTATGTTGGACCTACACCGGCTAAACCCGGTCAAATAATCGGCTCATGCGGACCTACTTCTAGTTATAGAATGGATAAATATAGTCCATATTTAATGGAAAAAGGCTTAAAGGTAATGATTGGTAAAGGTGATAGAACAATTGAATTTAATGATGTCGTTAAACATTATTCAGGCTTATACCTTCTAGCTATTGGCGGTATCGGCGCGAAATTATCTGAATGCGTAGTGGAAAACGAACTGATAGCTTATCCCGAACTTCAATCTGAAGCGATTAGAAAATTAAAAGTGATTGATTTTCCAGCTATTGTCGCAATTGATTATCAAGGAAACTCTATTTTTAATAAATAAGGCATTTTGCCTTATTTTTTTTGCAAAAAAAAGTGGCTTTTGATAAGCCACTTAAATTACTCTGTTTCAATAAGACCATATTTTCCGTCATCTCTTAAATATAAAATCGAAGTTTCATTGTCCTCGTTCTTATAAATAAAGAAATCATGACCTAATAGTTCCATTTGGGTTAACGCTTCTTCTAAAGATAAGATCTCTAGAGTAATTCTTTTCTTCTTTACAGGAGATATTAATTCTTTTTCTAATTCTTCTAAGTCGAATTCGTCTGAGGCAAACGTATCTCTTAATCCTACTTTTTCTTGGAGAGACCGATTCATTTTGTGCTTGTTCTTCCTAAGTTGGGCTTCTAACTTATCAACAGCTCTATCTATCGCTGCGTATAAGTCGCGGTCTGATACTTCAGCTCTAAGGGTTAAGAATCTGATGGGAATTGTAATTTCTACTTTAGTGCCATCACGATAAATCTTGCATACAACGAAAGCTTCAAATTCTTCAGTAAAGAGTCTGTCAATCTTGCTAAGTTTCTTTTCGATGTAGTTGTGAATTGCATCTGTAATTACAAATCCTGATTTGCCAACAATGTCCAGTTTCATAAAATCACTCCTCTTTTTTTATTATTTAACCACTTTTATTATAACACTGAAAAAATATTTAGTAAATAAAGTCACCCTTTTTAATCAAAATAAATCCTGCTGGAAAAATCGTAAAAAGTTAAAGAACAAAGTAAAATATTACCAAAATGGGTAAATAAACCCCACCAGTTCATGATATCGTTAAAGATATAATCATCTAGAAAAATAATCAAATCAAAAGCATTAATTCTATTTATGACAAATTCAAAGAAAATCGTGTGATAGCGGTCCAAATAGTTTCTTTGAACTAAATTGAGATTGAAATCATATAAATAGATATAAGTTATTTCGCCTTGATCGATCGGTATTTTCTCTATTTTTAATTCATTATGGAATTTAATCTTACAACTAGGGCAGATTTCGGGAAAAGAAAACAAAAATATAAAACTAGAATCCAAGTTAAAAAACTTTTCACAAAGCCGACATTTCATAGTTTTGATTTATTAAATGTCGCAATCGCTTTTTTAGCACTCATCATCGCTTCACTTTTAAATTTGGAGATAAAAATTACCAATCCTTCATCGCCAATTCTCCCTACCCGACCAGCTATTTGAATAAGACTTGCTTCATTAAAAATATCGGCGTCTGCTTCTAAAACTATTACATTAATATTTTTAAACGTCACGCCACGTTCTAAAAGAGTCGTTGATACAAGAATATCCAGTTCCTCATTAACAAAAGCTTTTATTACAGCTTTTTTATATTTTGTTTCACTCGTAATATAATCGACTTTTAAACTCTTTTGATCTAATTGCGATTTTAGTTCTAAAGCTTTTGCGATTGAAGCCACATAGATTATCAAAGGTTTCTTTAATGAAACTAGACTCAAGATAATCTTAAATGTTTTATCAGAAAGAAAATTGTCGCTTCTGACAAATATCGGGATAGCTAAATCTTTTTTATGAAATCTTCGGGAGATGAGGTGATATTCAATTTTCTCTTGCTTAATAAGTTGTTGATACTTCTTAGTAATCGTCGCACTCATATAAATCATTACCGCATTTTTCTTTGCACTTTTTTTGATCAGACGTTCTAAAAACTGATTTTCGACAAAAGGGAAAGCATCAACTTCATCGATAATCATTAAATCAAATTCTTGATAGAACTTAATTAATTGCTGAGGTGTCGTAATTATAAATGGTGAATCAGGCAGTAATGAGCTTCCGCCATAGATACTCGAGATAGTAGTCTTAGGAAAATATTCTTGCATTCTCAAGCTAACTTGTTTAATAATTTCAACTCGGGGAATAACAAAAGCAACGGTCTTTTCCTCAAGTAAAGCATAATGAATAAGTTGTAATGTCATCTCGGTTTTACCAGCCCCACAAACAGCTTGTAAAAACGCATTTTTTCTCCTTATATAGCAATTTACCAGAAAATCGCTACCAGAGATTTGTTCTGTCGTTAAATCAAAATTGAGCTCTAGTTTATGAACTTTATTCTCGATAGAACGCATTTTCCTAAAGAGGTATTTGTCACTAGTAATTTCTTTATATGAATAACAGTCTAAACAATGGATAACGCCAAAAGAATCTTCTTTAAGGTTTTTTCCAAAACAGCGATTGCATTCGCCGTCCTTAATTGCTTCAATACCATATTTAACATAGTTGTCATAAACATTTTCATACATTCTATCACCCATAATATGTTACTACTTTTAGGTGATTTTTCTTTTTTTATAAAAAAAT
>DIGC01000038.1 GCA_002419445.1 Caryophanales bacterium UBA5732 | reverse complement strand
AGTTATTTTCCAACGAAAATCAAATCGTTAGAATCGATATGTCGGAATACATGGAACGATTCTCAGTATCACGTTTAATCGGCGCTCCTCCAGGATACGTCGGTTATGATCAAGGCGGTCAGTTAACCGAAGCCGTTAGAAGAAAACCTTATTCAATCGTGCTTTTTGATGAAATTGAAAAAGCTCATTCCGAAGTATTCAATGTTTTACTCCAGATTCTTGATGACGGTAGATTGACCGACAATCAAGGTCGTGTCGTCGATTTTAGAAATACGATTATCATTATGACTTCAAATATCGGTTCTAAATATTTAACTTCTAATGACCTTGAAGCTCATAAAAAAGTTATGGATTTAGTTAAACAAAACTTTAAACCGGAATTTATTAACAGAATCGATGAAATCATTATCTTTAACCCGTTATCTAAAACAGTGCAAATCAAAATAGTTGATAAACTACTCAATGAATTAACTGAAAGATTATCTGGGCAAAAGATCAATTTCACCTTCACAGACAAAGTCAAAGCTAAAATTCTCGAAACCGCTTATGACCCTGAATACGGCGCCAGACCAATTAAACGTTACATTCAACATTATGTTGAGTCCTTAATCGCTAAAGAAATCATTAGTTCACAGATAATTCCTAATAAAGAGTACTCCTTTGACATTGAAAACGATAATTTCATTATTAAATAAAAAAAATTAACCGTGAGACTATCTCACGGTTATTCTATTTCAAGTTTTAACTTTTCTAAACTAATCCGTAAAGGTTGGTAAACCAATAACATCGTAATCAAATTACTGGCAGCCATCATCAATTCAAATGGTAAATCCATTTTTAGATAAAGCCAGAATATTCCGACGCCTTGTTCAATCATTCGCGCGGGTAGATAAGCCCAGCCATACACAAAACCAAATAATATCGCCATAATAACTTGAACGTAAAAAGGTTTATTTCTGATCCTTCTAGCGATTATCGCCAGTAAAACCCAAGCCAAAAGCATCGGAACGAAATACAATAAATTCAAAGTACCCATATAGATATTATCTAAGAGTACATAAGCACTGATTAAGGGAATTAAAATCTTATAAGGGAAAATAGCGGCATAAACGATTACTAAGACGACAGTAAACTGGAATTGCGGGATTAGAACCAACAACTGTTCTTGGACGAACAATATAGCCAGAAGCATCCCCGCTAGGGTGATGCTTCTGATCATATTCCTTTTAGTAGGTTTCAAGTTTAAAACTATAAACCTTTCCGTTTTCTAATTCAGTTGCGTCAATACCGCTCATTGCGTACATTCCATCAATGTAAAAGGAAATATATCCATTTGTGATAGTTGTAGCGTCTAGCGTATCGATACCGACCAGATAACGACCAAAACCTGAATCATATGAACAAGTTTCGTCTTTACCACCGTCTTCACCCGCACAGTAAACCACGAAGTTAGCCCTTAATAGGTCCATAAAATTATCATCTTCAGTGAAGACAATTTCTTTTGAATGGGAAACATATTCTGTTTCCACTTCCGTCGTTTCAGGATTATCACCAGAAGTGATAATCTCAACTGTGAAGCGAGTTGCTTCGATAGTAGTTTGTTCTAAAGTACCGCCAACAGTGGTGATACTTTCGGTTGTTGTGTCCTCGGTTGTTACTGAACTTGCAGTGGTAGTGTCAAGCGCGCAAGCACCTAATAACACAACTGTCAAGAATAGTAAAGAGCCCAGTACAATTCTTTTTAAAGCTTTCATCGTTTAAATCTCCCTAAATGTATTTAATTAATTAGGTAGGTCTCCCGACTTATCCTTCTAACTTTACTACCTTCTCGCTCAAGATTCAAGCAATGGTAAAACCTGTAAAGAAAATAAGAAACACGGTTGCTGGCACAGTTTAGGAATTTCACCTAATTCCCTGTTATACACCTAATAATTAGCTTATATTAAATTTTTATTTTAAAGTTCTAATATTGCTTTCTCGATTGCTTCTAGCATTCTAGCAATATGAAGTCCATCAACTAAACCGTGATGAGCTTGGACTGATATTGGCAATTTAATTATTTTGTTCTCTTCAAAGTATCTACCAAAGTTTACTCTTGGAATACTATGAGGATCATCCTTTTTAAACGGGTGGGTTAGGCCGGTAAAACTTATCCAAGGAATGGAAGAAATGTAAACTAAATCATCTTTTCCTTCTTCATCCACCAAGTTATTACCATGTAAAGACACTTCGATATCCTTTAAAACATTTTGATAAAACATTTTGAAATCAGTTGTAAACTCGCTGTAACAAAAAACAAAACATTCATGTTCATTTAAAACAGTATAAGATGGATGAATCGTTTCGTGAATAATAACTCCATCTTTTCTAATTCTACATTTAAACTCTTCAACTTGATTCATCGCTTTGATTAAACAATAAAGAAAAGTTGGAAAAAACTTTAAATTAGTCTTTTTAAGCTTTTCGATTAATAAAGTGATATCAATATTTACAGTCAGCGAAAAGCAAGGATTATCAAAAGTTTGATAATAATCATAATGCGCTTTTCGTTTCCAATTGTAAATATCGATATCCTTCATCATTTTATCCTTTTTTATTCTGCTTTTTTTGGAGCGATTGCGTCTTTAGCTTTTTGAATCTTTGCCGAAAATTTAGTTATAAACTTCAAAGCCAAGAAAATAGCGAAAGCGATAATTAGAAAATCAATAATAGCTTGAATAAAGTTACCGTAAGTTAATAAAACTGCATCTTCACTCAAACTCCAAGTACTTGTAATTGGAACCCAAGTCGCACTACCTCTAAGTACAATAAACATGTTTGATAAATCAGATTTGAATAACAGACTGATTAATGGAGTGATTATATCAGCTACTAAACTTTTAATGATTGCATTAAAAGCAGTACCAATGACCAAACCAACCGCTAAATCTAAAGCATTACCTTTAGAAATGAATTCACGGAATTCTTTAAAAAATTTCCCCATATTTTTCGTTCCTAATCAAGAGGACTAAAGTTTTCTTTAGTTACTCCACATTCAGGGCAAACCCAATCTTCAGGAATGTCTTCAAAAGCTGTTCCTGGTTCAATCCC
>DIGC01000124.1:1099-4875 GCA_002419445.1 Caryophanales bacterium UBA5732 | reverse complement strand
TCGTCTTGAGTCATTTTAAAAATTTAAACCTTTTGGGTTTATTGGGAACATCATGGCATTCTCTGCATCTTGCTTCATAAGAATCTTGAGCTCCAACTAAGATAATCGGATCATCATAATTAGCTGGTCGACCATTGATTATTCTTTGCGTTCTGGTGGCTGGAGTATGACATTTTACACAAATAGCGCTTAATTTTGTAACATATTCAGCTAAAGACAATAATTTAGGCATGAATGAGAATGGTTCACCGCGAAAATCTCGGTCTAATCCGCTAACGATCACTCTAATACCTTTATCCGCTAAATACTCGCAGATATCGACTGCTTCTTCATCCAAAAATTGAATTTCGTCGATGGCGACAACATTTGTGAAATCATCGATGTATTGAATGATATCATGAGCTTTTTGGATATTAATCGATTTGGTTTTATTGTGGTTATGACTGACAACTTCGTTTTCTGCATAACGGTCATCAATAACGGGTTTAAACACTAAAATATTCTGTTTTGCATATTCTAAACGTTTAACTCTTCTAATTAATTCTTCAGTTTTTCCAGCGAACATTGGACCAGTTATAACTTCAATCCAACCATCCTTTTGATTTAAATACATCATGAGTCTCCTTCAAAAAAATTATACTTTAATTATACAAAAAGAAATAAAAAAAGCCAATTGATTTTGGCTTTATTTATCTTTTATTTTTGTTATTAATTTTCTTCTTGTTCTTCAGCTATGTTATATTTCTTATTGAATTTATCAATTCTACCAGCAGCTACAGTATACTTTTGTTTACCTGTGTAGAAAGGATGGCAATTTGAGCAAGTATCAACCTTAATGTTTTTGTTTGTTGAACCAGTCACAAATGTATTTCCACAAGTACTGCAAGTTACTGTAACGTTATGATATTCTGGATGTGTATTCTTTTTCATATCATATCTCCTTCCGCCATGAATGTTTCTTGTTCATAGTAAGTACATTACAAGCAAAAGTATTATAACAAATAGCAAAATAAAAAGCAAGAAAAATAATGCTTTGTCAAAAAAAAGATAAATTTGATAAAAAAGGGATTATATAGAGGCGGTTTTAATCCCTTTTCTTTTTTATATACGCGATATCCAATTTTAAAAAGGGAAGAGAAATGATATAATATAGTTGGTAGATATGACCAAATTTCTTAACGAATTGGAGATAGCATCAAGATTATAATAATTTAGCCTTGATGAACAAGAAAATTATGAATGATTTTCGTGAAAAAGTCCTGAAACTACACCAACAAAATACTGGTAAACTTGATATTTTACCTAATGTAAAACTTGACACAAGAGACGACTTGTCTTTGGCGTACACGCCAGGAGTTGCGATAGCTTGCGAAGAGATTGCAAAAGATAAAACTAAAGCCTACCTATATACAATGAAGGGTAAAACTGTAGCTATCGTGACAGATGGTTCTGCGGTTTTAGGTTTAGGAAAAATTGGTCCGGAAGCAGCGTTACCAGTAATGGAAGGTAAGTCAGCCTTACTATATAAATTCTCTAAAATTCAAGCAATGCCTATTTGTTTGGATACTTATGATGAAGAAGAAATAATCAAAACCGTTAAATATTTAGCTCCTAATTTTAGCGCAATCATGCTCGAAGACATTCAAGCGCCAAAATGTGTTTATATCGAAGATACTTTACAAAGAGATTTGGATATTCCGGTTTTCCATGATGATCAACATGGGACGGCAATCGTTGTAAGCGCGGCTTTATTAAATGCTTTAAAAGTAATTAATAAACCTTTAGATAAAGTGAAAATCGTTGTCAGTGGAAGTGGTGCAGCTGGATCAGCGATAATAAAACTTCTTAATGTTTTAGGTGCGAAAGAAATATACAATTATAATATTTTAGGTGTTGTAAGTAAGAGTAAGTATCACCAATACGACTGCGTGGTTAAAGATTTAATTGATCGGAATTTAGTAAAAACAGACGAATCGATAAACACCTTGGCGGAACTGATGATCGGAAAAGATGCTTTTATCGGCGTCTCGGCTAAAAATATCTTAAACAAAGCCATGGTTGAATCAATGGCTAAGGATAATATTGTTTTCGCTCTCGCCAACCCAGAACCGGAGATTAGTTACGCTTTAGCTAAAGAAGCAAAAGCCAGAATCATTGGAACTGGTCGCAGTGATTTCCCTAATCAAATAAACAATGTATTGGTCTTCCCCGGATTAATGAAAGGGGCCTTGAAAGCTAGAGCCAAATCGATAACTGATGAAATGAAAGTCGTTGCTTGTAAAGCTCTTCAAAGTTTAGTGCCCGAAGAATTGCTAAGCGAAGCAAACATTTTGCCAGGAATCTTTGATGAAAGAGTAGTTGAAACTATTGCTGAAGCTATCTATAAAGAAGCAAAAAAAGGCTAAATTAGCCTTTTAAAACTTTTTTTAATTCTTGATATAATCTCGATACAGGAAAACCGACAATCGTGAAATAATCACCAGATATCGATTTTACAAAACGAGCGCCATGGTCTTGAATTCCATAAGCTCCAGCTTTATCCATAGGTTCTTTAGTCAAAATATATTCATCTATTTCCCTCTCGGTAACATCCCAAAAGGTAACTTTAGATTCGGTGTAAAATGATTTTGAGTAGCCTTTTGTGATGATCGCGCAGCCAGTTAGAACTCGATGAGTTTTCCCAGAAAGAGTTTGAAGAAAATATTTTGCCTCTTCTTTGCTTTTGGGTTTTCCTAAAATTAAATCATTAATGATAACTAAGGTATCGAAACCTAAAACCAAATCATCTTTTCGTAATTTAAAAACGGCTAAAGCTTTTTGAAAAGCTAAATCCATGACCAATTCTTCGTGTGATAGACTTAAATCGTTTATTTCTTCTATATTAGGAGATATTGCCTCAAATTCCATATCTAATAACTTAATTAATTCAAGACGGCGGGGAGATTGACTTGCTAAAATTAATTTCATGTTTTTCACCTCTTCTTCTTTGTATTATATCAAAAATTATATAAATAAAAAATAATTTTATTTTCGTTAAAAAAAACATAAAATTATCACATAGATTTGTTATTATATTTATGCAATCAAATTTTCTCTTTTATTTTATATATTTGAGCATAGAGATAATCCATTTCTATGCTCAATTATTATTTCAAGGAGGTAATTGTTATGATTAAAAATTTTGGATACCATCTAATTGAAGAATCAGACTCCCTGTTACTAGCAATCAGCGGGGGAATCGATTCGATGGTTTTACTCGATATAATCGTAAAAATTAAAAACAAACTCAATTTAAAGTTATATATAGCTCATGTCGATCATCAAAAACGTTCTTCTAGTAAAGATGATCGTGATTTTGTCGTAGAAACAGCCAAGGAACTAGGAATTCCTTGTTTGGTCGAAAGTTTAGAAAGTAATGATGATGAGAACTTTCATGATTACGCTCATAAAAAAAGATATGATTTTTTTGAAAAAATATCGATTGAAAATAATATTAAAAAGGTCGTTTTAGCTCATAACGCCAACGATAATGCAGAAACTATTCTGATGAGGCTTTCTCGAGGAAGTTCTTTCGAAGGCTACCGCGGTATCCTAGAAACTAACTACTATCATAATATGCTGATTATCAGACCACTTCTTCATATTTCTAGAAGCGACATCGAAGTCTACCAACAAGCGAACCTGGTGCCTTATCAAAATGATCCAACAAATGATTTAGATGATTATACAAGAAACAGATACCGTCATCATGTATTGCCGTTGTTGGCTGAAGAAAA
>DIGC01000124.1:0-1025 GCA_002419445.1 Caryophanales bacterium UBA5732 | reverse complement strand
AAGTTGATTTAGAAATAGCAAAACTTAATAAATGTCAAAAGATTGTGCAAATAGAAATTATCAAGAAGATTATTAATCATATCACTGATAACAAAATTGAATTATCTTTTCAAAATATATTGGATATTTATGAGATGACAATTAATAAAAAACCGCATTTGAAATTCATTATGGAAAATGAATTATATATCTATAAAAGTTATGATATTTTAAGTTTTAAGGTAGTTCCAAAAATGGTTGAAGATTATAAATTTCTAATTGAAGATTTCACTGAAATTAAACTTCCTAATGGATATTTGGTTTCCATCACAAAAAATGCAAACAATAATAATGGTTTTCTTTATAAATTATGTTATAATAATCTAGATTTAGTCTTTCCTTTAACTGTGAGAAATCGCATTAACGGTGACAAATTTATTACTGATTCCGGAACCAAGAAACTCAAAGATGTTTTAATCGATAAGAAGGTTCCGCTTGATGAAAGAAATTCCTTACCGATTTTTTTAAATAAAAATGGGGAAATCCTCTTTATTCCTGGTGTTTATAAAAAGGATGAAACTGGATGTTATGAACTTTATATAATGGTTCAGAAAGGTTAATTATGTTAGAAAAGGATATTGAAAAAATCTTAGTTAGTCAAGAAGAAATCGTTGAGATTTCCAAAAGACTAGGAAAAGAAATAGCTAATGATTATCGCGATAAGTTACCTGTAATTATCGGTTTGTTAAAAGGCTGTCTGCCATTTATGGCTGAGTTGATTAAACATATCGATATTTATTGTCAAATTGAGCTTATGGGTGTTCAAAGTTATCATGGAGAAACTGAATCTTCTGGTAATGTTAAGATAACCAAAGATTTGGATATCTCTATCGAAGGCAGACATGTAATAATTGCCGAAGATATCGTTGATACCGGAACAACGATTAATGTTGTTAAAAATATTTTAAAATACCGTGGTGCTTTATCAGTTGAAGTGGTGACACTTCTCGATAAACCGTCTGGAAGAACTGAAGCATTCACACCAA
>DIGC01000096.1 GCA_002419445.1 Caryophanales bacterium UBA5732 | reverse complement strand
TCTTATCTTGGATAAATCGATGGTTTAACTTGAAAAATAGTGCTTTCTAAACTATAATTAGTATGTTTAAAGAAGAGGTACGACAATGAAAATATTCAATTCTTACACAAATCAAATCGAGGAGTTTATTTCAATTCATCCTCGTAAAGTTAATATGTATGTTTGCGGGCCGACAGTCTATAACTATATCCATATTGGAAACGCTAGACCGGTGGTCTTTTTTGATACCGTAAGAAGATATCTTGAAAGTCTTGGTTATGATGTAAAATTTGTATCTAATTTTACTGACGTTGATGATAAAATAATTCAAAAAGCTATCGAGGAAAACGAAACCGAACTAGTGATTAGTCAAAAATATATCAACGCTTTCCTTGATGATTTAAACGCTTTAAATTGTAACACTGACTACCTTCAACCCAAAGTGACTGAATATATGAAGCAAATTATCGAATTCATTGAAGATTTAATTAAAAATGATTTCGCTTATGACGTTGACGGCGATGTTTATTTTCGAGTTGATAAAATAAAAGATTATGGTAAACTAAGCAATCGAAATATCGATGATTTAATCTCTGGGAGTAGAGTCGATATTAATCCCAAAAAAGAAAGTCCCTTAGATTTTACTCTATGGAAAAAAACTGAAGTGGGCATTAATTTTGATTCCCCATTTTCAAACGGCCGACCAGGTTGGCATACTGAATGCGTTTCAATGATTGATAACATTTTTCATGAACAAATTGATATTCATGGTGGTGGTATGGATTTGCAATTTCCGCATCATGAAAATGAAATTGCACAATCAAAAGCATTGCACAACCATTCCCTTGCTAGATATTGGATGCATAATGGCAGGCTAAGTTTTAAAGACGAAAAAATGAGTAAAAGTTTAGGAAATGTCGTTTTTGTAAAAGATATTACCGATAAAATGCCATTAAGATATTTTCTTTTAAGTACGCATTATCGTTCGCCACTAAATTATGATGAAGAAAGTTTTTCGATGTATGTTAAAGAATGGCAGAAATTAGAAATGGCTGTTAAATCATTGTTTTTAAAACTAGACTTAGAAAAGCAATATAATGATTTAATCGAAATTGCTTCTCCAGAAATTTTAAAAGAGATAGATAATTTTAATCTTGCGATGTCAGATGACTTTAATACCGCAAACGCAATCACTTCTATACAATCATTGATAAAGACTATTAATCAATCTTTGCGTCAGAAAACTAATTATAATCATCTTAATCAACAACTCAAAGCTATTATGTACATGGCTAATATTTTAGGTTTAAAGATTCAATTAATTCCAATGAATAGTGAAGACAGAAATCTCTATGAACAGTGGCAAAGCGCTAGAAGCAGCAAGAATTTCTCTTTAGCCGACGAGTTAAGATTGAAACTTTCACAAAGAGGAATCATATGATTCTTTATAACGGGCTGACTTTAGCTTATGTGGGGGATGCATATTATGAAATGTGGGTTAGACAATATTGTTTAAATAAGGGTTATACCTTGGTGAATGATCTTCACAATTTAGCAGTAAGTTATACTAATTCGAAATCACAAGCAATAGCTGCGGAACATTTAATCAATGAATTTTATACTGAAGATGAACAAAAAATTTATAAACGCGGAAGAAACCAAACCGCAACTCATAAACCAAAAAACGCTGATGTCGGTACTTATAATAAATCTACTGGTTTTGAAGCCGTCATTGGTTATTTATATTTGGAAAAAAACTGGGATAGATTAGAAGAGATTCTTAATTTCTCTGTAGTAATGATTGAAAAAAATAAGGAAGATACAAGCAATAATCCGTGATAATCTATGATGATTTATCAAGCGCATAAAACCGGATTTATGTTAAACTATAAGTGGTGATAAAAATGAGTGTACAAGTCTATGGCAAGAATTCTTGTCAGGAAGTTTTAGATAGTCAAAAAGAAATTTTACAGGCATTTATCATGGAGGAAACCAACTCCGATTTTTTGAACGTTTTAGAAAGAAAACATGTTTTAGTAAATATGATTTCTAAAATAGAATTTAAGAAAATGTTTCAAGGAAATCATCAAGGTGTTGTTTTTGAAATTGAAGACTATAAAACGTATTCGTTAGAAGAATTTTTACCGACATTAAATCTATCTACAAATCCATTATTGATAATGCTTGACGGCATTACTGATGTCCATAATTTTGGCGCAATCATTAGAACTTGTGAAGCCGGTGGCGTAAGTGGAATAATCATTCCTAAGAACCGTTCAGTCAAACTGGGCGGAGTTGTTTCTAAAACAAGTTCCGGTGCGATTGAAAATATGAATATCATTGAAGTTACCAACTTGAGAAACACTTTGGAAAAGCTCAAAAAACAGGGTTTTTGGAATGTTGGGACATCGCTTGATGCCAATCAAGATTATTCGGAAATATTCGTTGATAGGCCTTTATGTGTCGTTATAGGCAGCGAGGGAAAAGGAATGTCAAGATTAATTAAAGAATCTGTGGATTTTAATGTTAAAATTGATATGATAGGAAAAATAAATAGTCTGAACGCTTCGGTCAGCGCTGGTATTATTATCTTTGACATTTTAAGGAAAAAAATGAAGAAATGATATTTCGCAATTATAATGATTTTGAAATTATCAACCTAGTAAAAGAGGGCGACGAAGAAGCGTTTAAATTTATAGTTGATAAGTATCAATATCTTATTGCGAAAAAAATCAAAAGTTTCAACCTGACAAGTGAATTTGAAGATTGTTATCAAGAAGCCCTGATGATTCTTCATCGTTCGATAATGAGATTCGATGAAAGTTTTAATAAAACTTTCACCAGATATTTTGAAGCTAATGTCCATAATTTCCTAATTTCCTATAAAAACAAGAAAATGCGATATATTAACTTCAAGGCGGAAAAACTACCAATAATTTGTGATTTTGTGGTTAAGGAAAATGACAAAATATATCTAAGAGATGAAGACATCTATCAAACCTTATCAACTCTCTCTGGATTTGAAAAGTTAGTCTATCAGGCAAAGATAATTGAAAAAAGAACGGTTAAGGAATGCGCTGTTTTTCTAAGTTGTGAGGAAAAGCGAGTCTATAATGCACTGGACAGAATTAGAAAAAAAATTAAATTGCATTTAATGACATGATTTTCTTGACTTTTGTTGCTTTTTTTAATAAAATTAATAAAGCAAGTGAGTTGATAATATGAAAAATAAAACAGTACTGATATGCACAGAGTGTTTATCTCGTAACTATGAAATAAAAAAAACTGACAAATCAACTCGATTTGAAGTTAACAAATTCTGTAAAAAATGCAAAAAGCATACCATTCATAAAGAAGGTAAGTAGGAGGAAACCATAATGGCAAAAGAAAAACAAGAAAATAAGATTGAGCCTACTAATGAGAAAGCGCAAAAATCTGAAAGCAAAGTAATGGCGATTCTTAAAAAAGAGTATAAATTTGAAAACTGGTTATTAGCAATTCTTTCACCAGTACTAATTTTATATGGGGTTTATATTCTAATTGGAAAATTCGGAACAGCGACACCAACATTAGCGGATATTTTAGGAACATCAGGAATCGGCATCATTGACTTTTTCTTTAATACAACTTTAAAAAGAATTTTAACAGGTTCGTTCTTAGTTTTGATTGGAGTATTAGTTTTAATTTATTTACTTATACCTTATATTAAACCAAGTATTTCCGAAATGAAGAAAGTTAATTGGCCAAGCGGAAAAGATTTAGCAACTAATAGTGGTAGAGTTTTCTCGTTCTTACTATTCTTAATGTTCGTTTTCTTCCTCTTCGGACTAGCTTTCGATCCATTATTTAGATTAATTTACGGAAATTAATGAAGGATAAATAATGTTTAATTCAAGCGATAACACTCAAAGAAGACTTTGGTACATTGTTCAAACCTATTCAGGGTTAGAAAATTCCGTTAAAGTCAGTCTTGAAAGAAGAATAGAATCAATGAATATGGAAGATTTAATCTTCCAAGTGATGATTCCCGAAGAAATTATCCCAGCGGATAAAAAAGATAAAAACCCAAAAGAGAAAATTGTTAAAATTTTCCCTGGATATGTTTTTATCGAAATGATAGTAACTGACGATTCTTGGTTTGTGGTCCGTAATACCCCAGGCGTTACTGGATTCTTAGGCAGTAGCGGTGGCGGAACAAAACCAGTACCTTTAAAACCAGATGAAATCAACCCTATCCTTAAAAAATGTGGGATGTTACAAGTACAAAAATTCAATGTCAAACCTGGTCAAAAAGTCAGGATTATTAATGGTAATTTCCAAGGTCAAGAAGTTGTCGTGGAAAACATTGATCAAGATAAAGGTAAAATTCACGTTCTTATTGAAATGTTTGAAAGACAAACATCATATGAATTGGACTTTACAGACGTGGAAGTTGTTCAATAAAACTTTAAGCAGTTTAGTTAAAAACTAAGCTGCTTTTATTATAAATGAATGATAATGAATTAAATTCATG
>DIGC01000105.1:3711-4062 GCA_002419445.1 Caryophanales bacterium UBA5732 | reverse complement strand
TAGGAAGTGAACAAGATGAAGAAAATTAAATTAATGCTTTTACTAGCTATTTTTTCTTTTACTTTAGCAGCTTGTACAGCAACACCTGAAGATGTAAAATTCTATCTTAATCCTGGTCTTGATACAATTGAAGTGAATTCTAATTATGAGGACCCAGGCGTCACGGCTAAAGTGTTTGGTATTAAAAGATCTACTGAAATAGTTGAAAATACACTCGATGTCAGCAAAATAGGATCTTACCATATTACTTATAATTTCACCTATCAAGATTATGATTTAACTTTAGTGAGGATTATTACCGTAATTGATGAAACTCCACCTGTTTTGGTGCTAAACCCTGGAATTGATACC
>DIGC01000105.1:0-3652 GCA_002419445.1 Caryophanales bacterium UBA5732 | reverse complement strand
AATTCAAAGGCAGGAACCTATGTCATAACTTATAGCGCTGTTGATTCATCTGGAAACGAAAGTAAAATATACCGTTATGTCAATGTAATAAACTAAGAAAGCACGAAACCCTTTAAGTGAGTATCGTGCTTTCTTTTTATTTATTCTTTATAACAAATAGCATCAATTTCGACTAATGCGTCAAGAGGTAACCTAGAAACCTCTACTGTGACCCTAGCGGGTTTATGATTACCAAAAAACTCCCTGTAAACACTGTTCATGTCTTTAAACATATTCATGTCTTTTAAAAAGACTCCGCATTTTACGATGTTTTCTGATTCAAATCCAGCAGCTTCGACAATCGTTTTGATATTATCTAGGCATTGTTTAGTTTGAGCCTTAATTTCCTGACTAACGATTTTCATCGTTTCCGGCACTAAAGGTGTTTGCCCGGAAACATAAAGTGTTTGCCCTGCTAAAACAGCTTGTGAATAGGGTCCGATTGCTTGAGGTGCGTTTAATGTAGATACAAATTTTAACATTTTTTTCTCCTTTAAAAATATATTTAACTTCTTTTAATAAAATAAATGGCAACTATTGTTATGGCCGAAACCAAAGTAAAGACTAAAGATGTAAAAGCGACATTTTCCATAATTAATTTTAGATTATATACATCTTCAGGAATATAAACAAGGGCTACATTTATATTCGTTGTATCTAGGTTATCATCAAGTCTATTAAGTGAAACTGCATACAAAGAATCAGCCTCTAGCATAACAGTGAAAAGATAATCATCCATTTCATCAATTACTATCATTTCATTTGAAATGGTCTCTTTTACAATCATAGATGAATAGATTTCATCTTTTTTTCTAATGATTAGAGCAAACTCCTTTAGAATATTTTCCTCATTATCATATGTGACGATGTATAAATACTGATCTAACGATTCGATAGAAATATAATAAGCTTCCATTTCAATATTTCCAAGTACTGCGAAATAATCAGCCCCGTATACAGTAGATTTATCTTGACCGTCAACATATAAATAACCTTGTTCAAGTTTTTTATCTTGTTGAAAAGCAACTATTGATGTAATGATAGAAATTATTAGCAAAATTATCGGTAAAGGTACAAATTTTTTCAGTTTCATATATACACCTCACAGGTATTTTATCATGTTTTAGTAGAAAAATTAACAAATTGTAGTATTTCATTTTTTTAGTGTTATTTGGGTTTTTATTGGCTCTACTTATTGACATCAATTTTGATATACTATATAATTTGAATAAAGAAATGGCCTTTACGTAAATTTTAGACTAAATTTGTATTTACTTTGGGTTAAACTTTAAAAAAAGGGGGAGAATTACTTTATGAGTCGTTATGTTATCAAAAAAACTCTCTTCTCTATTTTAACTCTATTAATTGTGGTAACTTTAGTTTTCTTCATGTTAAGAGCAATCCCAGGCGGACCTTTTACAAGAGAAAAACCTTTACCAGAAGCAACAAGAGAAAGATTAGAGGAAGCTTACGGTTTGAATGAACCGCTTTTAACTCAGTATTTTACTTATATGGGTAACTTATTCACAGGAGATTTAGGGCCATCTTTTAGAAAGCCAGCGTATTCTGTTAACGAATTATTAGCTGCTGGTATTCCTCAAACTGCTAAAATTGGTTTCTTTGCGGTTATCGTTATTATTCTTTTGGGTATTCCCCTTGGAGTAGTATCTGCTTTGAAAGCAAACTCAGCCGTAGATTATGGTGTAATGATTATCGCTACAGTAGGTATAACAGTTCCGAGTTTTGTGATTGGGTCATTGTTTATCCTTTTGGCTCAGCATGTCCCTTGGATACCGGTTGGAGGGCTCTCTACTCCCGTATCCTACATTGGACCGGTCATCGCTTTAGCCGGTTACTCATTAGCTTTTGTATCTAGACTAACTCGTTCAAGTATGTTAGAGGTCTTACGCCAAGATTACATACGTACAGCTAGAGCTAAAGGATTATCTGAAACAAAAGTTATATTTAAGCACGCACTTAAGAACAGTTTAATCCCGGTCATCACTTATGTTGGACCGATGATTGCGGCGATAATGACTGGTAGTTTCGTAGTTGAAAAGATTTTCTATATTAATGGTATCGGTGAATATTTTACCGAATCGATTGGTAATCGAGATTATACATTAGTTATTGGCGTGACATTATTTTACGCAGTATTTTATATAATCATGGTTTTATTAGTCGATATCGCTTATTCCGTGATAGATCCTAGAATTAGGTTATCGAAGTAGGTGATGATGATGAATATAGACAAAAATAAATTTAGGCCTCTTGAAAACGAACAAAAGTTAGATAAAGAACAAACAAGACAAAGTTTGACATATTGGCATGATGTTTGGCGAAGATTAAAAAAGAACCACCTAGCAATTGTTGGACTGGTTAGTGTTGTAATTATTATATTATTCGCAACAATTGGTCCTCTTATTAACCCTTATAAATATAATAATCAGTATCTTGACTACAAAAATGTACCACCTCAACTAACCGTTTACAAACTCGGCGATGACATTCATGTTTTTTTAAGTGAAATGAATCAATTGATTTTAGTTTCAGAAAACGGTAATTTGTTGGATGCATTCAGTTTGGCTGAAGCTGACAAGGATTATGTTGCTAAAACTTATACATACCGACTATTTGATGAAGATGATGTTGAAATCGCGGTAGTTATGGTCGATTTTTCCTACACGACTGATCCTTTAAAAAGGGATGAAGGAATTCGATATAGTTTTACTTATGAGGATGTTGAATATAAAACACCAATTGACAAAATTTGGAATAAAACTTTCATCCTCGGAACAGACAAAAACGGTCGAGATATGTTAGCTAGATTAATGTACGGTACTGGCATTTCATTAGTTATAGCCTTCGTAGCTGCGTTTATCAATTTCTTTATTGGTGTTATTTATGGTAGTGTTTCTGGTTTCTTTGGAAAGAACGTAGATATTGTGATGATGAGAATCGTTGATATCATTAACTCGATACCTCTGCTCTTATATGTTATCTTGCTGATGGTAGTTCTCAAAGATAGCTGGTTTGAAATCAATGTTTTGAATAAATTGTTCGGAGCCGGCGGCTTAGGAACAATTATCATTACCTTGATAAGTGTTTACTGGGTAGGAATGGCAAGATTAGTTAGAGCACAAGTGCTTAGTTTAAAAGAACATGAGTATGTCTTAGCCGCTAAAACAATGGGTGTATCTAATTTTAAGGTTATCCAAAAACATTTAATTCCTAATGCTTTAGGTCCCATTATCGTTACCTTAGCAATGATGATTCCGACAGCTGTATTTACCGAAGCTTTCCTAAGCTTTATTGGTTTAGGTATCTCAGCTCCAAGGGCTTCATTAGGGTCATTAGCTAACGATGGTGCTTCATATATGCAAACATATCCTTATCAACTTATTATACCAGCAATCACAATTGCCTTCATGATGTTGGCATTCAACTTCCTTGGTGACGGCCTAAGAGATGCCTTAGATCCAAGATTGAGAAAAGGATAGGTGATAAAGATGAGTACAAATATTCTCGAAGTAAAAAATCTGAAAACATCTTTTTTTACCCATTTAGGTGAGGTTCAAGCCGTTCGTGGAATTAGTTACGAATTAAAAAAAGG
>DIGC01000099.1:5254-5613 GCA_002419445.1 Caryophanales bacterium UBA5732 | reverse complement strand
TATTTTTTGCCATATGTAACTAACACAATTGCGATTGGTTTAGTTTTCGCGTATATGTTTAGAACTGACGGTGGTTTAGTAAATCAATTTATAGGTTTCTTTGGAGTAGATACTGCCGGCCTTTCTTGGGTTGAAAGCAACGCTGTGTATTGGCGATCAATGTTTGTTTTGATTTTCTATAGTATCTGGTCTGCCTTAGCGTTTAAGATTATGGTTTTCTTAACCTCGATCCAAGGAATTGACAAACAATACTATCAAGCGGCTGCGATTGACGCTACGCCAAAAGGAAGAATTTTTAGTAAAATCACAGTTCCTTTAATTTCACCGATGATTTTTTATATCACGGTTACTTCAGTTAT
>DIGC01000099.1:0-5210 GCA_002419445.1 Caryophanales bacterium UBA5732 | reverse complement strand
CAATCAATCGTTATGTACATCTATCAATTTATTGACGGTAGCAAAGCTGGACAATTATCGGTTGCTGCGGCAGGTTCATTGATATTGTTTGCGATTATATTAGTTCTTACTATAGTCCAAATGCAAGTAAGTAAGAAACGCGTTCATTACTAGGAAGGGGGGCTATATAATGGATAAACAATTATTTCAGAAATCAAAAAAGATAGAAAGTATCACTTTTATATTTGATGCAATAGCAATAATCGCTTATATCGTTCTATTCCTAATGTTCTTTAATCTTTTACAACTACCTGACCTTGACCCGATAAGTGGTAGTATGGATTTAGATAATCTAGAGTTTTTAAATCCGACATATCAATTTTTAGGTAGTACTTTTGATAAATGGCAAATGAATAGCGTTATTTCAATCTTAGCGATTTTCCTTATTGTGACATTCCCGATGTTATTTATTAACGTTAAGAAAAATAAAACAAGAACAATCTATGAAGTGGATTCATACGCTGTAGGATCAAAATTCGTTCAAGCAATGATCAACTTATTGACACTAAATTTTGTTGGAGCCGGATTAAGAATCTATAATACTTTCGTGCTCATAAAATTTGTTAAAGGTTACACTCCAAAACAGTTTTTCAAGAGTATTATTCCAGCGATTAAAGCTAAAATAGCTGAAAGAAAAACAAAAAAGGTAAAAGTTGACGAAAGTACTTTAGATGAATATGCTTTGTCCTTAAAAAGAAGCATTAGTCGTCAAACCACTGTTGGTGTTATTCGCTTGTTATCAACTTATTTATTCTTAGTTTTGATGGCTTTGATTATCATAATTCCATTCTATTGGATGATTCTAACGTCATTAAAAACTTTCACTGAATCAGTATCCATGAACCCTAAATTTTTCCTAAGTATTTCTCGTTGGAACTGGGTTAACTATAAAGTCGTTTTAACCGAACTTAACTTTGGGCTCTATATTAAAAATACAGTTATAGTAGCGATATTTTCGACTATAGGGACAATCGTTACAACAGTTTTCGCTGCTTATGCATTCGCTAGAATCGAATTTAAAGGTCGCGAATTGTTGTTCTCAATTTTAATCATGACAATGATGATTCCTGGGGAATTATATATCATCACTAACTTTATTACCGTCAGTAGAAACGGATTGGGTTGGGTTGGTATGCCAACTGGTGAAAACCAATATTTTCTCGCAATGATCATACCGTTTATGACAAGTATTTCTTATATTTTCTTCTTAAGGCAAAACTTTAAACAAATTCCAGAATCGCTTTATAAAGCAGCTAGAGTCGATGGTTGTAGCGATTTCAAATACTTAACCAGAGTTATGGTTCCGATTGCTTCACCGACAATTTTTACAATTACCATCCTTAATGTATTTAGTTCATGGAACGCTTATATTTGGCCGAGAATCATTACTGGTGTTGGCGATCCGGAAGCTAAAAATTACTGGCTAATATCTAACGCTTTAAGAGATTCAGCCTTTGTACAAGATTCTGGTCGGGTAATGTATAACTTACAAATCGCCGCCAGTGCCTTGGTAACCGTACCACTATTAATCGTCTTCTTCATGTTCCGTAAGTATATTATGAACGGAATCGGACGAAGCGGAACGAAAGGTTAAAAAGGTGATAATAATGAGACTTAAAAAAAGTTTATTGCTTTTATTATTTGTAACTCTAGCATTTTCAATGATGGGTTGCCCGGCAATCGTCAATCGTCCGCCGGTTTTTGTTGAAATGGTGGATGGTGTTCCAAAAAGTATCACTAATGTTAAGTACAATCATGTTAAAGGCACTGATTTTGATCCTAATGACATGATTGCTGATCTTATTGAAAATCAAAATATTAGAGCTATCGATTATAACCAAACTGAAGTAGTTTTTGGTTTAGATCGTAAGTACGAAGATATCTCAGATAGAATTTTTATTACAAACTTCTATCAAAGATGGGAAGACGACAGCGACGCCAATTTTGACGGTGTAGTCGATGAAGCCGATGAGGCTTTATGGGGTACTTTGAAAACTGATGAAGAGGGTAATTACATTCTTGATTCAGGAATTATATTCTTGATTGAATTCATTACACCAGTCGGGGGAACTTTCTCTTTTACAATGAGAGTTACCGACAGTGAAGGCGCAGTAGCGGAAATTGCTGGAATAATAACAATAATTTAACTGCACTTGAAAAGTAGTACTGTAGAAAAAATATAATTTTTGTTATATAATAGAATTAATTGATAATTAATTATTCAAGGAGGAATAAAATGACATTTACAAAGAAATTCATTGGGTTGTTTATGCTTGTTGTTGTTGCATTCGTTTTTATTGGATGCGGTGGAACAACCACTACAGCTTCACCAACAACCGCTGCCCCTACAACAGTTGCACCAACAACTTCTGATCCGGGCACTGGAACAACTGAAGCGCCGACAACAGAAATCACAACCGAAGAACCTACAAACACTCTGCCACAATTTGTGGGACTTTTCACAAAACAAACAGTTTATAAAGGTGCACAAAGCTATGACATTTTAGCTGGTGCAAAAGTAGTTGACGCCGAAGATGGTGAGTTAGACATCATGACTGCTGGCGCATTCTCTACAACAAGAGTTGGAACATATGAGGTTTACGCTTATGCTCAAGACAGCGACGGTAATGTTATTACTGAACTGATTACTTTAACAGTCAAAGATTTAGCGGCTTACACAATTCCAGAAGAATTGACTACAGATCCAGTCGCAATCGAATTATGGCATTCTAACGGTGATACTGTAGAAAAAGCTTTAATGAAGTATGCTTTAGAATTCCAAGAAGTATATCCTAATGTTACAGTAACGATCACTAAAAATGGCAATAATTATGATGAGTTACGCGAAAACATGGTTAATGCCATTAGAGGCGGAACGATTCCTAATATAGTTCAAAATTATCCTGACCATGTAATGGAATATGTTGATTATAATGGATTAATTTCAATGACCCCTTACATTTTTAATCCTATTCATGGATTCAACCCATTAGTTGAAGAAGAATCATTTTTGGACATCTTATTAAGTTATCGCCGTGAAAATTCACAGTATACTAATGATGGTGAATATTATTCATTACCATTCAACAAATCAACAGAAGTCATGATTTATAACAAGACAATGTTTGATATGTTAATAGCTAATGGAACAATTGATGAAATCCCTACAACATGGCAAGGATTATTTGCATTACAACCAGCTATTATGGCAATTAAAGATGATTTGATTGATGATATAGCTTTAAAACTAAATCAATCGACAGAACTAGCTTTACATAAAACTCCAGAAGAAATTCAAGCAATAAAAGATAATTTCGTTGCTATATCCTATGACTCTCCTGCCAATGCTTTCATTACTTTAACTAGACAATGGGGTGGAGAATATACTGGCATTGATTCAGCTAGAAATGGTGTGGTATTATTTGATAACCCACAAACAAGAGATATGTTAAGTTATTTCTTTGACAACAGAGACACAACATTTACTTTACCGGGAATTTGGAGTGGCGCTGATTATGCTTCCGATTATTTTAAAGTCGGACAAACGATGATTACTTTCGGTTCTACAGGCGGGGCTAGATATAACACTCCAAATATAGTTGATGGAGAATTTGTCTTTGAATTTGGTGTTATGCCAATGCCTTATAATGAAGACTTACCTGGCGAAAGAACTGCAATCCAACAAGGAACTAATATGTCAATTACAACTGCTGGTACAGACCAACAAAAATTGGCTTCATGGTTGTTCTTGAAGTTTCTTGTTAGTAAAGATGTCCAATTAGACTTTGCTTTACAAACAGGTTATTCACCGGTTAGAAGTACAGTTTATGAAGAAGCTATTTATGATTCATTTAGACAAGGAAAAGAAATGGTTTACGATGAAGTAAATGATGTTTGGAGTGCTACAGAAAATCAAGCAACTGGCGAAATGCTAATGAAGTCTTTAGTAGCTAATGCTGCAGCGCTACAAGCTGATTTCTTGTTCTATGATCAAGCATTCATTGGTTCTTCCACAGCTAGAGCTGAAGTTGAAATTGCTTTTGAAAGAGTTATTCTAGGCTCTTTAGAAGGTACGACTAAACAAGAAATAATCGATTCAGCTATTGCTGCGGCGGTTGCTAATACTGAAAGAATTCTAGTTTAAATTTCAGTAGAGATAAATAATATATTTTCAATGATATTTATAAGCGCTTAAATTAATAATTCGTAAAGTATTAATTTAACATATAATTTTTTAATTATTCTAAAAAGGAGGATAATATGAAATTCAACAAAAAGATTTTAAGTATTTTCTTCATCGCGTTATTAGCAATCGTGTTAGTAGCTTGTGGAGGAACTACGACAACAGAAGCTCCGACAACGGCAGCTCCTACGACAGAAGCTCCGACGACGGTAGCTCCGACAACAGAAGCTCCGACAACGGTAGCTCCTACGACTGAAGCTCCTACAACAAGTGCACCAATTGACTGGGTAGCAATTGAAGCCAGCTTAAGAGCTGACTACAGCGAAACTCTTGACAATGATGAGTTCGTAGCTACAACTAATTTAACTTTAGTTTCAGTTATTGGCGACGCAACTATTACTTGGTCAAGCAGTGATACAGCTTATTTAGGACATGATGGCGTAATCGTTCAACCTTCATACGCTTTAGGAGATCAAACAGTTATTTTAACTGCAACTCTAGCTATAGGTGAAGAAGAACATGAAGTTATGTTCTTTGTGACAATTGATGCTTTAGCTAAAACAGATCTTGAAAGAGCAACTGAAGCTTTAGCAACTGTCATGATTTTCCCTTTCAAGGAAAAATGGACTGAAGCTGACAGCGATTCTTTAGAATTATTAGCTGTTGCAAAAGATGCTGATAATGTAGAATATCCTGTAGTTTGGACATCAAGCAATCCAACATACATCTCTGCTGAAGGCGTCATAACTCAACCTGCTGAAACTGAAGAAGATGTTGTTGTTACGTTAACAGCTACAATTACAATTAACACTGTGGAATATACTTCTACTAAAGATTTCACTGTTGCTAAGAAAGTTGGCGCAACAGTCGTTACATCAATTGCTGATGCTATTGCATTAGGCGTTGATGCATATGTAGAAATCCAAGGCGTAACTTTCATTGGTAAGGTTACTAGTGGTGGTTACTACTTTACAGACGGAACAGATTT
>DIGC01000051.1 GCA_002419445.1 Caryophanales bacterium UBA5732 | reverse complement strand
ATTGTTCCCAATATTAAAAACGCTGATAAGTTAAGTTTATTTGAAATAGCCAATGAAGTGGAAAGACTTGCATCGCTTGCAAAAGAAAGAAAGATTCAATTGCAAGACTTGCAAAACGGCACAATCACCATAACCAATTTTGGTGCTTTCGATGCGATTTCTGGCACACCAGTAATCAAATATCCTGAAGTTGCAATTTTAGGCGTTGGCAAGATTATGAAAAAACCGGTTGTTATTGATGATGAAATCGTCATTCGCGATATAGTTCCGCTATCATTGACTTTTGATCATAGAATCATTGATGGCGCAGACGGCGGAAGATTCATGATTGCATATAAAAAGTATCTAAGAAATCCGCTTCTATTATTAATGACTTGAGGTGATGCTTAATGAAAAATTATGATTTGATTATATTAGGGTCAGGTTCCGGAGGTTATGTAGCGGCTATTAAAGCGGGACAGAAAAAATTGAAAGTTGCTATTATAGAAAAAGAAGCTATTGGGGGCGTATGTCTAAATTGGGGATGTATTCCTACGAAATCGCTTTTAAAAAGTGCTAAAGTATATAATGAAATTCTCAACTCTAAGGATTATGGAATAATCATTGAAGACAAAACTCAAGTGAAGCCAGACTGGAAAGCAATCGTAAAAAGAAAAGACCGCATCGTTAGAAGACTTACAGGCGGCGTTAAAATGCTTCTAGAAAAAAACAATGTTGATATTTTTATTGGTGAGGGTACAGTATTAAATAAAAATGAAGTCAAAGTAAACGATGAAATACTGAAATCAAAGAACATAATACTCGCAACTGGTGCTTCACCAATCTTTCCACCCATTGACGGAATAGAAAAAGCCTATAAAGATGGTCACTTGCTAACAAGCAAGGAAATATTAGATATTGATTCTATTCCTCATGACCTTGTAATAATTGGTGGTGGAGTAATTGGTTTGGAATTTGCGACAATCTTCAATGCCTTCGGATCAAAAGTTACGATTATTGAAAGGGAAAAAGATATCTTGTTAAATGTTGACGATGAAATTAGGGAAGCAATGCTAAAGATTATGAAAAAAGCACAAGTCAATATTTTGACAGAATCATCGGTAATAAAAGTACTTGAAAATGAAGTTACATACAAAACAAGTAATGGAGAAACAAAAACTATTTCTTCAGAAAAAATTCTCTTGTCAGTAGGGATGAAAGCAAATACCAACAGCTTTAAAAGTCTCAATTTAAATATGGAAAAGCATTTTGTTTCCATTAATGATCAGATGCAAACATCGATTGATAATGTATATGCAATTGGCGATGTCAACGGAAAAATGATGTTAGCTCACGTTGCTAGTCATCAAGGGTTAATTGCCATCGAACATATTCTAGGAGAATCAAAAAAGATAAATTATAATCAAATACCATCTGCTATTTACTCCTTCCCAGAAATTGCACAAATCGGTATCACTGAAAAAGAGGCCAAAACACAAGGATTAGAATATAAGGTCTCTAAGTTTTATTTACAAGCTAATGGTAAAGCTTTAGCAGGAAATGAGACCGAGGGGTTTATTAAAATTATCGCTTCTAAACAATATAACGAAATCATCGGCGTCCATATCTTAGCTGACAATGCAAGTGATTTAATCTCTGAAGCTGTCATGACAATGAAGTTAGAAGGAACGGCTGACGAGATTGCCAATTCGGTGCACCCGCACCCAAGCATCTCAGAAATCTTCCATGAAGCCGCTTTAGGAATAATCGATAAACCTATACATAGTTAATAAAATTAAAAACTGCACTAATCAGGTTATCTGAAAGTGCAGTTTTTTTACCAATTAAGTGGTTTGTTTTTTATTTGTTGATTATAAATATCAATAAAACTTTGTTTTAATTTAAAATCTAATACAAATTTCTCTGCCTCGATATTTTCTAACAATTGAGCAGAGTTTTTGATTCCTGTTATTACCGAAGTTACACCCGCATAGCTTAAAATAAAACCAATTGCATATTTTGTTAAACTATCGTCATTGGTGATGGTTTTTATTCTTTTAATCAAATCAGCTCTCCTTTCAATAGTCTTACTATCCCATCTTGATCTGATTCCATCAAATTTTGAATAAGCATCGTATTTACCAGTCAGCCATCCTGAATCAAGAGGTACTTTAGCTATTAGAGCGATTTTTTTAAGTTTTACAAACATAAAGAGTGAACCCGGTTCTTGAAAAAATATGTTAAAGAGAATTTCAATCACTTGAACATCCGTTTTTTCAATTACCGTTTTCAATTCTGAATAAGTATCAATGCTTACCCCATACGATTTAATGAGGCCTTTTTCTTTTAGTCGCTTGAGTTCTTTGAAATGATCAGTTTTTCCAGAAAGAATATCCATGCTTGGATTATGTAAAAGGACACTATCCAAATAATAAGTCTGAAGTCTAATCAAACTTTCATTAATTTGTGATTCCAACGATTCAACCGAGAAATCCGTCGATCCATCAGCTTTGTGACCTATTTTTGTGTTAATAATTACTTTGTCCCTGACATCTTTTAAAGCTTCTCCAATGATGCGCTCGCTTTGTCCGTTAGCATATCCAGGCGCTGTATCAAAAAGAGTTATACCATTTTCATAAGCTTCTCTAACTAAATTAACACCTTCTTGAAAACTCATCTCTCCCCAAAATTC
>DIGC01000039.1:10088-12457 GCA_002419445.1 Caryophanales bacterium UBA5732 | reverse complement strand
GTATCTCCTAATTTATTTGATACTGTTGCTGATAATGTTCCAGCGATACCGTCTACTGCTGTACCTGTTTCAGTCCAATCAACTTCATAAGTCAATACTATAGAAGCTGTTTCTGTTGTTGCATTTACAACTCTACCAGCAGGAACTAAATCTTTACCGTCATAAACTCCACCTGTAACCGCTACAGTTGTTGTAACTGCTTGGCCTTGACCAATTGTAATACTTTCAGCTTGTACATTTTCTGTAACTGCAACATTACTTGCCCAATATGCATAAGTTGTACCTGATACTGCTAATGCAAATAACACTAATAATACTAAAACTAAATTCTTTCTTTTTAAATTTCTCATTTTCTTTCTTTCTCCTTATAATCTTTCTTTTTATTTTTTTTATTTTTACTACTAATCTATTGTCTTCGCTTCAACCCTAAAGCCAACTTCTATTGAAATCTCTTGCCCTTTGATTGATTCGTAAGCACCCATTGAATCTTCAACATTTACCAATGACTGATCTAAGTTTCTTTCAATCGCTTCCACCAAGTCAATTGGTTCTGTTAATCGCACTTTAATTAAGACTGTTACTTTATCATTATATAGATCATAGACCTTTACATCATTTTCACCACCGATAATAACTACAACCAAGTGCGCATAAGTTGTTTCACCACCAATAGTAACTTCTATTATTTCTACTACAAGATTAATTGATTTAATTAACTCTTTATCTAATGATACTTCATAAGTAAACTCTACTTCAGTTACTTCACCTGCAAAATAATCATATCCTTCAGGAACCAACCAGCCGCTAACATTACCGTTTAGGTCAATAACCTGTAAGTTCGCTTGTTCTTCACTTACATCAACGACTACATTCGTCGTGTCCAGTTCAGTTGACCAATAAGCTACTGCGCTGGTAAATGTAAAAGCGAAACCCAACAACATAACTATCATGATTATATATTTAATTTTGTTCCTCACATATAATCACAACCTATCTTTTAATAAATAAAAATGGTAGCCAACTGTCACAATAGAAATTAATAATCTCTACGGCAACTGGCTACCATCACACTTCGAAGGCCCTATAGCTTTGCGTCGCTAGCTTTCACTAGTTTTGCTTTTTACAGATAAAATTTTACTAAATTTACTGTCATTTGTCAAAAACATTGCTCAAAAATTTTATATAGAATATTTTAAACAGTTTTGGCATAAAAAAAGCCATCATCTAATTGATAACGGCAGCTGGCTGCCATCACAAATCGAAGGCCCTTTAGCTTTGCGTCACTAACTTTCGCTAGTTTTGCTTTTGACGATGTTATTATATTATGGATATAAACATTTGTCAAATATTATTTTCATTTTTTTTAAAAAATAATTATTTTTTTATAGAAAACTCAAAAATTATCGTCTCAAAACCAATTTTTCCGGCTTTAATCAACGTTTTTTTGGCAAAACCATCCTGAAACCCGTATGGAGCCTTTTGGCACTCAAAGCATAATGCATAGTGTTTGAAATGATTGTCTAAATGTTCAAGCGGCAGTTTATTGATGTTATTATGAGTATAAAAAACTAAGTGATCCATTGTTGATTTTACTTTCATTATTCTTTTAGATGCTGGTTCAAAAACTTCAGCCATTACTTTTCTTAAATCATTTTTAGGGAAATAATAGATATCGTCCACGCCCCCTTTACTCGTCTTCTCTAACTGTTCAATTGTTTTATCTAAATTACTATTTACTCGAAAATCATAAATCCCTTTTTCATTAATGATTTTTCCAGTAAAAACCAAATCTTGATCAAGTTCATGACGAAGATTGCTATTTAAAATAACCTCATGACTTCTAATGTTTTTACTTAAGTTACCAGATAAATTAAAATAAGCATGGTTAGTTAAGTTAAAAACAAAATCTTCTTCGGTTTCTATTTCATAATCGATTCTGATTTTACTGTCATAGACTTTATAGAAAACTCGCAAACGATAGTTTACCGGTTTACTCATTTCCAAATAAAAGAGCACTTCGGTAAAATTATCATATTCAGTTATTTCATAGTCAAAAAACTGATATGATACAGCTGCTGATCCGCTATGCAAAGTATGCAAATTATCGCTATTCTTATCTAAATGATATAACTCCTTATCTGTTTTTATAATCGCGTTCTTAACTCTACCGGCAATAGGTCCGATAGTGGCGTTAAGATAAATATTGTTATTTAAATAATCTTCTAAGTTTTTATACTTTAAGACGATATCTTCTAAAACCCCTTGTTTATCCTTAGTTCTAATGTTATAGATGCTCGCTCCATAATTAAGAAGTTCTACTTCAATATCATTTCTTTTTATCTTGATGATAGAAAAATCATTTTGATTAA
>DIGC01000039.1:8338-9904 GCA_002419445.1 Caryophanales bacterium UBA5732 | reverse complement strand
AATCATTGGAGCAAGCGAGGGGAATCGAACCCCCATACTCAGCATGGCAAGCTGATGTTTTACCATTAAACTACACCTGCAGTTCGTGCTATATATTATAAATGATTTTTACCAATATTTCAAGAATTATTTTTCAGTAATTCATAAAAAATCATTTAACTATATAGCTTAAGTTTATTTTGCTAATTTCCGCCACGGACTGACAAAACCGCCACGTAAATAAGATACTTCATGAGCTACTATTAATGCATCGTCATCATTATCGGAAATAAGTTTTAAGATTGAACCTTTATTCTTTCGATTTGCGAAAATTAAAAGCACTTCTCTTTCTTTAAACTTTCCATGAGCATCGATGCTGGTAACACCGTGACCAGCTTCTCTTAAAGCGTTAATAACCGTATTAGCTTCATCTTTCATGATGACGGCTTGAATTAAAACCTTACCAACTGCGATTCGGTTTTCCAAGATTGAACCTAAGTAGACTCCTAAAGCAAAGCCAATTGAATAATAGATACCTTTCATTGGCGTTTCGCTCATACCGGTGATAACTCTTGAAGCGATAAACACCCATAATAAAATTTCAACCAAAGCCAATAAAGTCCCAGGTTTTCTTAACCCTTTACCGATAAAAATAATTCTCAAAGTTGATATCGCAACTTCGATAACCTTAGCACCTAAGATTAAACAAACTTCCCATAATGGCACAGAAGTAATAAATGACCAAATTGATTCCCACATAAGTTTTCACCTCTTTTTTCTTGACATAAGTATTATACTATTTTTAAAAAAACTAGCAAGTAAAATCATTCTTAATTATTCACAAAAAACTATAAGTAGAACTAAGCTTATTTAATGACTTTGTTTGGTATTGTCATACCAATAATTGATGATTTCCAATCTCTCTCTAAGTTCCTGAGAAATCGCCACAAAACTATCGATGTAATCTTGTTCAATCTCATTCTTCGAATAGATGATTTCATAACCGTCATCACTGAAAAGCTGATTATCAAAAAAACCAGTCAGTTTATGAGAATAAAAGACGTTTGAACTATCCAAAAAGACAGATTCTCCCATCATCAAATTCTGATTATAGCCGATTCCTAAAAGGTCATATAAAGTCGGTACAATATTATGAGGGGAAACAAACTTCTCAATTTCATTAGTTCCGTTATCTTCGACAAAACTATCAGTCAAAACCGGATTATAAACAGCTAAAAATGCCTGATAAAGTTCCATATCATAATACATTGAACTGTCAACGTCATTAATTTTTAAATGTAAATCATGATAATAAATATTGTGATCGCCGAAGAAAACCAAGATTGTATTATCAATTTCTCCTGAATTTTCTAATTCTTCAAGCAGTCTTCCTAATGCTCGATCAAAATCCATAATTGCTGCTTCATAATGTCTTAACCGTAACCTGTCAATCTCTTCGCCGTTTTCTAGAGGATTAACCCAATCACCGTTAACTACAGCTTCATCAATCGCCTCAAAATATCCTAACTCTTCGAATAATTCGATATTCCCAGGGCCATAATTATATGGACCGTGGCTTGACATGGT
>DIGC01000039.1:3219-8317 GCA_002419445.1 Caryophanales bacterium UBA5732 | reverse complement strand
TTTTCAATTGTTACGCTGTCAAGCGTATAATCCCCGTTCCAAGTCCAAATCTTTTCTTGAGGAAATAAATCGTCATGAAAATATAGTTCTTCAAAACCTAGCGGCATAAACAATTTATCTCTTCCATAAAAGCTTCCGACGTTATCATGGAAATAAGCAGTTTTATAATCATATGTTTTACTTAAGATGCTTGGTAAAGAATGAGAAAAATCATAATCAAAACTATTTGGTAAAAAATAAAAAGTCGGATAGTTTCCAGCAATCGAAATAATTTCTGAAACATTGGTTTTATTTTCACTATAATTATTAGGGAAATATAGTCCTTCTTGTGTCATTCGATAAAGATTCGGCGTCAATACTTCACTTACTGCAAACGGTTGAAGTGATTCGACTAAAATAGTTATGACGTTAGCGTCTTCCAATAAACCAAAATACTCTGACGGACTTGAAGGGTCGTTAGGAATCAAGACCTCTTCTTCACTGGAATTATTACCTGTAAAAGAACTAAAAGTGACCACTTTAAATTCCTTCCAATAATAAGCTAATAGTCCATATTCTTCTAAAGACGCTCGTTTAAATGTCGTGATATAGGTCGTGCTGTTAAACCGTTTAATTGTGGTAAAACCGACGGAAAGTATCAAAAGAATACTAAAAGCGACACCCCCTAAAATCATAAAAGTCTTACGGTAATAATTAGGAATTTGCCTAGAGTTTCGGTAGAACTTCCGCCACAATAAAGTAATGCTTAAGAAATATAAAAAAGCAATAATCGCCGCAATGATAATTGAAGAAATTGATAAAAACTCAAAACTAAAAACACTGGTCGCTTCTCCTAAAAGCGTTAACTGTTGAAGAGTAAAAAGTTCAAAATAAACTGAATACATCGTCGCATTGATTAAAAATAACGCCATGATCCAACTAAGAATTAAAGTATAGTAAATAATCATCAATTTATTAGACCGAAATAATAGACCGATTAATCCCATTCCCACAAGAAACATCAGGTCAATAATAAAAGACTGAGGTAAGAAAGAAAAATCAACCCAGGCAAACGTCACATATTCAATTAATAGATAAAAGAAAACAAAGGTAAGAAATAAGATACCTTTTTCTTTAAAGTAAAGTTTCATTCTAGTCACCAAATAATATTATATCATTTATTTTCTTTGAAATATACTAACTTTTAGTGGAAATATTGGGCGGATAAAACCGGTAGTTATTTTTAAAAAAAAGACAGTTCCTTCGATTAAAAGGAACTGTCTTAATATTTAAATTATAAAAAGAATTTTTATTACATTACGCCGCCAAGGATCAAGTTAAGAATTAAAATAACTACGAACCCAGCTGCCCATGCTGCAGTTGTCGCACCTGACCAGAACTTCAATTGTTCTTTAGAATCAGTGATACCGATTGAACGGTTAACAACGTGGAAGTATGAATCGTTGAAGTATCCGAAGAATACACCACCGACCATCGCCATTAAAGCACCAAATACAGGTGATCCACCAGCTGCAAGAACGATTGGAGCGGTAATTGAAGCTGCAGTAACTAAAGCAACTGTACCAGAACCTTGAATGAATCTAACAACTGTAGCTACGATGAATGGTAATAAGATTACTGGAATACCCCAGTCAATAATTGCATTAGCAATTGTATCGCCAAGACCTGTATCTTTAATTACTTGTCCTAATGCGCCACCAGCACCTGTAACTAATAAAATGATACCAGCTTGTCTAATTCCAGCTTCCATATGAGGCATAATTTCGCTCTTAGGCATTCTGAATCCTAAACCGTAGATTGCAATTAAAACACCGATTGCAACTGCAGGAATTGGATGTCCGATAAATCCGAAGAATCCTTGCCAGAAACCAGTTAAATTAGCTGCTGCAACTAAAATTTGATTAATAACGATTAACAGGATTGGAACAAGGATTGGTGCAAATGATAACCATCCATTTGGAAGTTCTTTATCTCTTTCAGCACTTAAATCGAAATCAACAACGCTTTGGCCAGCAACTTCAACTCTTTGTACATCGCCATTTTCATCAGGTATGATGTTAATGCTCTTACCAACCCATTTAATATAGAATAAGCCGGCAACTGTCATAGGAATTGAAACAACAAGACCCATAAGAATCATAGTACCAAGATTAACTCCGAATGCAGTAGCAACTGCGATTGGACCTGGAGTAGGTGGAACCATTGTATGAGTAACTACTAGACCCATAGCTAAAGCACCAGCTAATACTACTAAGTTCTTTCTTGTCTTTTGTGAGATTGATTTAGCAATCGGGAATAAAATAACGAATGCAGAGTCACAGAAAATAGGAATAGAGACGATGAAACCAGTTAATGCTAAAGCTAGTTCTTCTCTACCTTTACCAAACAATTTGATAAAGATTCTCGCCATTTTTTCTGCAGCACCTGAAACTTCAAAAATTTGTCCCATTACTACACCAAAACCAATAATGATACCAATTGTACCTAAAGTACCGCCGAAGCCTTTAGCAATTATCCCAGGAATTTCTCCTCCAGGCACACCACCGATAAGACCAACTAATAATGCGGCAAGAATAATTGATACGAATGCTGGGATCTTAGTCATTGTCACTAACAATACTAATACCACAACACCCACAGCTAGTCCGATCATCATTTGTGTTGGGTCAATCAGACTTGGATCAAAAGCTGCAAATAATCCGTTGAACATTTTTTAAATCTCCTTTTCTTTTTATTTTATATTTTTATTGCAATATAAATCTTTTTCTAGTATAAAATAAATTTACCAAAAAAACAAGCGCTTTCTGTTCAATTATGTTTATTTCATGTGTTTTGTAAGCGTTTTCTTTATTTTAAACGTGTTTTTATGATAAATTGTGGTTCATTTTTGTTCTTTTGTGGTTATTTCATTGACATATAAGTATAGATTTGTGAATCGTTAAGTGCGTGATATAGATGCTTTTTCGTTCTTAACATCTTAGTATATAAAAAACGGTTCTTTGGATCAGCGTGATAAGTAACTTTATTAGCTTTTCCTCTCAGAGAAGAAAACCCTTCATTATAAGTCTTAAATTCACCTTTTGAAACTAAAGCGGAAATCAAAGCTCCCAATGCCGTCGCTTCAGCTGAGTCATAAACAGAAACAGCTTTATTAAAGACATCGGCTTGAATTTGATTGAAGGTTGGAAATTTAGTTAATCCCCCAGCCGCATGAATAATGTCGACATAGCCGATTAAAGACGCAATCAATTCAATATTCTCAGCCATTTCTAAAGCAATGCCTTCTAGAACGCTTCTCGCAAAATCGCCGCGATTATGTTCTAATGTCGCATTAAAGAATACGCCCTTGGATAAAGGATTCCAATAAGGAGCGGCGCTACCTTTAAAATGCGGTATTAATAATAATCCCTTAGCTCCAGCTGGAGATTGGATAACCTCTTTGTTGATATTATCAAAATTATCGTCTTTATAAAATTGATCCCTGTACCAAGCATAAATATTACCGCTTGTTAAAAGTCCGGCTTCCACAACCCATTTTCCCGGCACGGCACTAGCACTTAAAAGCACTCTCATGTTTTCATCGAACACCGGTTTTTCCGCATGTGCGATAATAAAAGATCCAGTACCGATATTAGCCTCTAAAGTTCCTTCAGTTAAAACGTTTAAGCCAACGGCAGCGCATTGTTGGTCACCGCCAGCTAAGATAACATCGATGTCTTTTGATAAACCGGTCTTTTCAATCGCTTGCTCGGATAAAACACCAATTGATGTTCCCGGCTTAACGATTTCAACTAACTTGTTTTTATCTAAATCAAAAGCTGAAACTAATTCATCGTCCCAAACAAATTTATGAATATCCATTAACAGCGTTCTAGCCGCTTGAGTCACATCAGTCACAAATCTTCCGGTTAAAAGATAAGCTACATAATCTTGAACACCGATGAATTTATAGGTCTCGTCATAGAGATCAGGCATGTTATTTTTAACCCATTTCATCTTCGGAGCACTAAAATATGAATCTAATCTTAAACCGGTTTTTAAGTAAATATCTTGCATGCTCATCTTTTCTTTAACGCTTTTAGTTTCTTCATGACTTCTTCTGTCTTGCCAAGTAATTGCGTTATATAATACCTTACCTTGGCGATTAACCGGAATTATTGAAGCTCTTTGTGAAGTTAGAGAAATTGATTCAATTGTTATTTTGTTTTTTCTTGCAAAGTCATTGATATCTTTTAAAGTCGCATACAAAGTATCCTTCCAAGTTCTTGGATCTTGTTCAACTTCAATCCCGTTAAAAACCGGGGAATAAGGTAACTGAGAAGTATAAAGAGACTCACCTTTTTTATTATAAAGGATGGTCCTCATACTCTGAGTTCCGACATCAACGATGGCAATTGTTTTTTCTTTATTCATAAACCTTAAACATCTCCATATGTTCAATGATGGTTTCTTTTGCGACTTTAACAGCTTTCGTTCCTAGTTGTGAGTAATGAACTTCGTTATTCTTCGCTATTAAATTTTCAAAAAGCATAACCACTTGACGAGAAATTTCGGTATTGACATTAATTTTAGCAATCCCGTTTTTAATGCATTCGTGAACGATTGCTTTTGGCGTACCGCTACCGCCATGTAAGACTAACGGAATATTGACTAAAGCCTTTATTTCTTTTAATCTTTCAACGCTGATTTTCGGTTCGCCTTTATACATTCCATGAACTGTCCCAATCGAAACTGCTAAACAATCAACTTTTGTTTCATTGACAAACTTTTCAGCTTGCAAAGGATCAGTATAAGCGGTTTCTCCTTCGTCTTCATTAGAATGACTGCCTAAAGCAATTGACCCCAATTCCGCTTCAACAGTGACATTGGCACGGTGTGCATATTCAACGACTAACTTAGTATTAGCTAAGTTTTCTTCAAAACACAGATCTGAACCGTCATACATAACTGATGTAAACCCAGAATCAATCGCTTTTTTAATTGTATCAATATCTTTTGTGTGGTCTAAATGCAGAACAACCGGTAAATCCATATCTAAAGTCATGGTTCTTACTAAATTAGCTACTTCTTTTAATTCCATATTAGCTAAATATTTTTC
>DIGC01000039.1:0-3191 GCA_002419445.1 Caryophanales bacterium UBA5732 | reverse complement strand
GTTTCATAGTTATAAACATTAAAAGCTCCAACTGCGTATTTATTCTCTAATGCTTTATATAATACATCATTCAAATTCGCAATCATTTTTTAACACCAGCAAGCCATTTTTTGAATTGTTCGTTTTGTAATACTTCAGGATTTAAAATAAATTGCGCTTTTTTGCCTGAGAAGAATCTTTCAATATCTTCAAAAAGCAAATAAGGAGAACCGGTAAGAACTTCAGTTGTCGTTCCCGCTATATGAGTAGTTAATGTGACGTTATCCAAATCAATATAAGGAGAGTTTTGATCAATCGGTTCTTCATCAAAGACATCTAGTCCGGCACCGGCGATTTTCTTATTCTTTAATACTTGATATAAATAGTTCATATCAACTAAACCAGAACGTCCGGTATTAATTAAATAAGATGTTGATTTCATCATATCTAAATATTCTTTTGACGCCCAACCCTTAGTAGCTTCAACTAAACGAAGATGAATACTGATAAAATCAGATTCTCTAAAAAGCGTTTCTTTATCAACAGGTCGGCAGTTAGCTTCTAAAATCTCCGATTCTGGAGTAAAAGCATCATAAACCAATACTTCTAAATCCCATCCTTGTAATTTTTGCGCAACTAATCGACCGATATAACCAAATCCGGCAATACCAATCTTCTTGCCTTTTAATTGCGGAACGAAATCAACATTAGAAAACTCTTTTTGCCAGCCTTTATTCTTAATTGAATTATGAGCTTTCGCGATGTTTCTTGATTCTGCGAGCATCAAACCAACAGCAAAATCAGAAACAGCTTCAGCGTTTCTGCCCATAACATTAAAAGCTAAAATACCTCTTTTAGTTGCTTCAGCTAAGTTGATGTTTTCTTTACCGGCTCTTGCTAAACCGACGATTCTTAAATTCGGCATCGCATCCATTAATTTTGAAGAAACCGGTACAAATAAACCCGCTAAAAGTTCCGCATCTTTGCCCTCTTTTAAAACGATATCAGGCACTACTTCAATTTCAGGTCCTTGTTGTTCAACTTTAAGTCGACGGTCTTGTAAAGCTGACCAGTCTTTTTCAAAATCCTCCATTGCTAAAACATTAAAAAACTTCTTGATGTGTTTTTCATATGCCGGTTTAAACATTTCGCTAGTGATCATCGGGTCGCCAGAAATAATTGCTTTCATTTTAAATCCTCCTATATTTTATATAATATTTGTTTGTTTTTGTGCTTTTAAAGTATTATCATCGTTATTATAAAACAAAACAGCATGTTTGTCAATGCTGTTTTGTGCGTTTATGTTCTTTTTTTATCTTTTCTTAAAATAAGGCGCATATTTAGCAGCGAGAATAATTGCTTCAGACATCGAAATCTCATTAGCGATGTTTTTACCAGCGATATCCATAGCTGTCCCATGATCAACTGAAGTCCTTAAAAAAGGCATTCCGTTAGTAATGGAAATCGTTCTGTGAAAATCATATGTCTTAGTAGCGATATGGCCTTGGTCGTGATAAAGCGATAAGATTGCCGCCCATTTACCGCTTAATCCAATCGCAAAAATCGAATCAGCTGGCACAGGACCAATAACGTCATAGCCTTGACGTTGCATTTCTTCGATTGCCGGTACAATTTCTTCCATTTCTTCCCAACCGAATAATCCATGCTCCCCCGAATGAGGGTTTAAACCAGCTACCGCTAATGTTCCTTTAACCCCTAAACGATCAAGAGCTTCATGTGAACGTTTGATATAATCCATAACTCTTTCTTTTTTAACCATATCAATTGCTTTTCTTAAAGATACATGTCTTGATAAGAAAAAGACTCTTAATTTTTCAATTTCAAACATTGTCAACGGATCGTTGGTATTAGATAAAGATGCATAAATCTCAGTATGACCAATAAAAGGCACATTAGCTGCTTTTAAACTTTCTTTATTAATCGGCGTTGTCGCAATCGCTTTGATATAATCTTTGTTGCTTAATTCAACGCTGGCTTTAATATATTCAAAAGCGGCTTGTCCGCACATGCCGTCGACTTTACCTAAAACTAACCTATTCATATCGATATTGTTTACCGGATAAACATAAATCACATTCTTTTCAAACAATATTGTTCTTGGATCATCAACTACTGAAAGTTTAACCGGTAATTTATACATATCAATTATATTTTGTAAAACATTAACGTCACCAATTAATAAAGGATTAGCGACAGCTAAAACTCTTTCATCAAAAGCTGACTTAATGGCAATTTCCGGACCGATTCCAGCTGGATCGCCGATCGGAACGCCGATTATAGGTTTATTCATCTTAAATTTCCTCCTCAAAATATTCGCTTATTAATAGATAAGCATCTTGATTACCAATCATTCCACCTTTAGTGATGATTGGTAAACCATTAAATCTTCCTTCTACTACTTTACCGTAGACACAAAGCGGCATTACTTCATCAATTAACTCAATTCCTTTAGCATCATTATCTAATAAGAAACTTAAAGTTGTATCGCCACCGCTCGAAAATATTCCTTTAATTTTGGTGTTTTCCAAAACGTATTTTGCAATTTTAGCTAAACTTAAATTGATAATTTTAGAGACATTATCAACAAGTAGATTTTTTTCTTTAGCAATTTTAAATAAATCTAAAACAACTCGATTATCAATATCAAAAGTTGAAATTGCGATATGGTCATGCGTAGAATTAATAATTTTAGTTAAAACATCTTTAGAAATGGCCGTCAAATTATTTTCTTCTAGTAAATCTACCGGATTAAGCGGAATTACTTTAAAAGTATTTTTCCCCCTAACATACTTTAACTGATTAAAGGTCGTATCAGTTACGCTACCTACTAAATATAAGTATTTTTCTTTACTAACTCTTTCTTTCATTTTTTCTCTAGTAAAGTAAAAAGTAAAAACACCTGGATCAACTGTAATAACATTGCAGTCCAGTAAAACCAAAGCTCGAGAAATCAAGGCGATATCTTCATTGGTTTCGGCATCGAAAATAATTCCGTCAGCGCTTTTATAAGCTTCTTCAATCTTTTTGCTTAAGAAGAATTTATCGAGATAATCTTCTTTATAAATATTAACTAAAGACCCAGTGAACTGTTTTTTAAACAACGTATAAGCATCGCTCGTATCAATTGGCATCTTCGGATCTTTAGCAACGTCCGTAAGTTCCAAACTAACGCCATTAACATAAATTTGACC
>DIGC01000037.1 GCA_002419445.1 Caryophanales bacterium UBA5732 | reverse complement strand
TAAGAAAAATTAAAAAGCATATATAAAAAAAACTGTAAGGGTTAAATAGCCTTACAGTTTTTAATTTTATTTATACTAAGATTGTAGGTTTGCCGTGAAGGATTACCATGACAAAATCGATAAGCCAACCGATACCAAATAGACCACCTGTGATAATCCAAATGATACCTAAAATCATTTTCCCATTAGCTATACGGTAAATTCCATATACAATCGGGCCAACAAAAAAAGCTAATAAAACTCTTGCTATTAAAGGTAAACCATCAATAGCTTTTACATATTCATTCATTTTATATCCTCCTTTTTAAAATTATTATAGCACTTATCCGATAATAATAAAAGAAAGTTTATAGAAATTATTCTAAAGTTCTATCAATGGCTTCAGCGATTTTTCTGCATTTCGCTACAAGAGCATTAAATTTTTGTGGTTTTAATGATTGCTGTCCATCGCTTAAAGCTATTTCTGGATTTTGATGAACTTCAACAATTAAACCATCAGCGCCAGCGGCTATCGCTGCTAGAGATAAAGATTCTATATATTCCCATCTACCAGCTGCGTGTGACGGATCTACAATAATAGGCAAATGAGAAAGTTTTTTTATTACAGGAATTGCTGATAGATCAAGAGTATTTCTTGTCGATGGCTCAAAAGTTCTAATTCCTCTTTCGCAAAGAATTACATTATTATTTCCGCCAGCTAAAATGTATTCAGCGGACATTAACCACTCTTCGATTGTATTGGCGATTCCTCTTTTTAGAAGAATAGGTTTATCAATTTTACCTAGTTCTTTTAGTAAGGCGAAGTTTTGCATATTTCTTGCACCAACTTGAATTAAATCAACATTTTTAATAAAAGCGTCAATGTCATCGATGTTCATAATTTCACTTACGACAGGAATGTTATATTTGATTTTTGCTCGATTAAGAATCTCTAAACCTTCTTGTTCTAGGCCTTGAAAGGAATAAGGGCTTGTTCTAGGTTTATAAGCGCCTCCGCGTAAAATCTTAGCACCAGCTTCTTTTACAAGCGGAGTAATTTCATCAATTTGAGCATTTGATTCAACAGCACATGGGCCGCCGATTATAACAACGTTCTTGCCACCAATTTTAACACCGCTGACATCTACAACAGTGTCTTCGGGCTTGAATTTTCGATTTACTTTTTTAAAAGGTTCTTGAACTCTTAGAACAGTATCGACATATTCATAAACATATAAACTATTAGGGTCTATGGTTGTTGTATCACCGATAACTCCAATAATTACAGTAGATTTACCAATGCTCTCGTGAATATCGAATCCTTTATTTATTAAATGTTGTTTAATTTCTTGTATTTCACTTGGAAGTACGTTATTTTTTAATTTTATAATCATGATTTAACCTCTTTATTTAAGTATTTTATTGCTTCTATATAACTTTCAAAACCTTTTCCAAAAAATTGAGTTTCACAAGCCGGACTAATTACAGAAACCATTCTAAAAGGTTCTCTTTGGTAGATATTTGATAAATGAACTTCTACAGTTTTTAAACTTATTGACAATATACAGTCATAAATAGCGTAAGAATAATGCGTGAATGCCCCAGGATTGATAATAAGGCCTTCAAATCGATGATAGTTGTTTTGAATTAGATCGATAATTTCACCTTCATGATTAGATTGATATATTTCAAAATAATGATTATTTTCTAATCCGTAATCGAGAAGATAATTAACTAAATCACTATAGGATTTAGTGCCGTATATTTCAGGCTCCCTTTTTCCAAGAAAATTCAAGTTTGGTCCATTAATAATTAAGATATTCATCAATTTTCTCCTTGATTTCATTAATATGATACACTGTATCTCTTGTAATAGCAATTGAAATGTCGCAAGCTTTTTCGTAAAGAGGCAAACGTTCTTTGGCAATTTTAAGAACGTCGTCTTTATTTTTTATTAAAGGTCTCCCTTGAATATTTTTTGAGGCTATTTCTTCTGGATTTTTATTCAAAAAGACAATTATTCCGTTTTGTTTAAGCAAATCAATATTCTTGTCAACTTTGATTGCTCCACCGCCAGTTGAAATAATGCAATTATGTTCCTTATACAGAATTTTTATGATTTCACTTTCGATCATACGAAACTCAGCTTCTGAATGTAAATGAAAATAATCGAAAATTGAAGTGTTTATTACTTTCTCGATTTCTACATCTGTATCGTACATTTTTTTAGACAAGTTCATCTCAAAAAGCTTTGCATATTTACTTTTTCCGCTTAAAGGCAATCCAATTAAAACAATATTATACATTTTATTTAGTAATTTTTTGTAAATTTTATTTGCCAGATTAATCGGCAAATCGCAATTAAAATATAATTCATGGGCTTTTTTTGCTTGCATAACTAACATATATAGACCATTTATTGCCTTAATATTATTTCTTTCGGCTTCTATCAAAAATTTTGTCCTTAAAGGATTATAAATTAAATCAATAGCGACTTCAAGCTTTTTAAAATTATTTAGATTTATTAACAAATCATCATCATTATGAGGATACATACCAACAGGAGTTGTGTTTATGATAATGTCAAAATTCTTGTATTTATCAAAATTAGAGAAACTGTCATCATTATCGTTTTTTATGGTTCTGGATAAACGGATAATCTTGTTAGCTTCTAAGGCTTCCAGCGCCAAAACAACAGTGTTTGACACCGAACCGTTACCTAAAATAAGAACATTTTTTTTGTAAATATCAATTTGATAAAACTTAATTAATTCGATAAAACCATAATAATCTGTATTGTAACCATAATACTGATTTTCTTTTAATATTACTGTATTAACTGAGTTTGTCAATTTTGCAATATCATCTAAGTGGTCTAGATATTTAACGATCTCCGATTTATATGGAATAGTTATATTAAAACCATTATAAGCTTTGGAATCAACAATACTTTTTATATTATCGGTATTAATCAATTCATAATTCTGATTTCCAAAAGCGTTATGAATTTCTTTAGAAAAACTATGGCTGAGATTTTTACCGATTAAACCATACATTATTCTAGACAACCTTTTTTATTATCAAACAACAAAAGATCTAGAATTGCGAAATTAAGAACTGCATTAACGACATGAACCGCTCTTGTAACTATTTGCGGGTCATGACGCCCGTGAATTTCTAAGTTGACATTCTCCCTTGTATCTAAATTAACGGACTTTTGCGGTTTGCTGATTGATGAAGTGGGTTTAACTGCTAAACGCAATATGATTGGTCTTCCTGTAGATATTCCCCCAAGAATTCCCCCATTGTTATTAGATAAAAATTTAAGTTCATCATTCTCATATTCATATTGATCATTTGCTTCAGAGCCATTTAATCTTGCTAAGTTAAAACCTTCACCGAACTCAATCCCTTTGACAGCCGGAATTGAAAATAATAGCGAAGACAGATAACTTTCGATTGATAAAAATAAAGGTTCCCCAATACCGGCTGGAAGATTAAAAATAGTTGACTCAATCGTTCCGCCTACTGAATCATTGGAATTAGAAGCTTTGGTTATTAAATCTTCCATTTTAACTCTTATATCTTGGTTAATAAGAGGAAAATGCGATTTATTTAAATTAGTTATCACGTTAATGTCAATGTGATTTTTATCAAAAGAATTGTCATAAATATTTTTTATGCTTTCAATATGAGATGAAACAAAAACTCCTCTTTTTTCAAGTATTTGTTGGCAAATAGAACCAACTATTATCCATAAAACGGTTAGTCTACCGGAAAAAATACCTCCGCCAGATTTATCGTTATAATTATCGTACTTTACAAACGCCGCATAATCAGAATGACCAGGTCTTGGAATATTATCAATCTTCTTATAATCTTCTTTAATGATGTTCTTATTAGGAACTAAAAAAGTAAGGGCGGCTCCGGTTGTAAAACCGTCTTTAAATCCGGAAACGATTTTATAGTTATCTTGCTCAACACGACTCGTTGAAAAAGAATCGCGAGGGCGTCTCTTTGCTAAGTTAAAATCTAACAATTCGAAATTAATTTTTAGTCCAGCGGGAATTTGATCAATTACAACACCTAAAAATTCGCAGTGTGATTCGCCGAAGAAAGTTATCTTTATGTTATTCCCTAAATTATTCATTATATTCACTCCAAATCACAGATTTACTATTTTTTTATTTTGTATGTAAGCATGGCCAATTTTGTCAACCAAAACTAAATTAATGCCATCTGCTCTAGATTTTTTATCTCTTTTGATGTACGTGAGTAATTCTTCTTTATCGGCAGGATCAAATGTTGGCAATGAAAACTTATCTAACACAAATTTAAGGTCATCTACTAAATCTGGAGCACAAGATTTTAACATTCCTAGCGCGACAGCCTCGCCGTGTAAATATTTTTCATAATTATAATAAGCTTCATAAGCGTGACCATAAGTATGCCCGAAATTTAAAATTTGCCTTTTTTCATTATCAAACTCATCGTTTTCAACAAATATTTTCTTTATTTGTAAGCATTCGTAGATAAGCTCTACTAAATTATTTTGAACATCTTTGTTTTTGATTATATTAAATAATTTTTCAGAATTTATCATTCCATATTTTATCATTTCCGACATACCATTATTGAAATGCCTTCTAGGCAATGTCGACAAAGTTGTTGGATCAATTAAAACTAGTTTTGGTGGATAGATTGTTCCCACGGCGTTTTTAGTATTGTTTGCATTGATTGCTACTTTTCCGCCTACTGAAGAATCGATTTGTGATAGTAATGTTGTAGGAACTTGTATATAGTTTATTCCCCTGTATAAAGTAGAACTAATAAACCCAACTAAATCACCGGTAACACCACCACCAACAGCGATTAAAGTCGAGTCTTTTGTAATGCCTTTTTCCAATAACAAATTTATAATTCTAGAATACTCTTCAAGAGATTTTGATTTTTCTCCTTCAGGAAAATTAATGAATATATAATCACTAAATTTATTTATTATTTTACTGACTATTTCAATAGGAATGTTATCATCCGCAATAACAAAATACCTTTTAGAGACATCAATGTAATTTTCGATATTATCTAATAAATTATTTTCTAGAAAAATATCATAATCAAATCTACTTGAATGAACTGTTAATTTCATATCTTTCACCTACAGATATTCTATTTTTATTCCTAATGATTGTAAATCCTCAAAAAAATGAGGGTATGACTTATTTACTGCCTCAGCTCTTTCGATAATTATCGGACCGTCAGCTCTTAAAGCGGCTATTGCGATAGACATGACCATTCGATGATCGTTATACGAGTCAAATGTATTTTGCGTGAAAAATTTCTCTCCATGAACAATAAAACTGTCTTGGTTAGTTTCGGTTTTAACGCCCAAAAGATTAAGGATATCAGTTACAGCACTTAATCTATCGGTCTCTTTAATTCTTAAGCGTTTTGCATTATAAATCGTTGAACTATTTTCAGATAATCCAGCTAGAATTGATAAAATTGGAGCGATATCAGGATGTTGGCTAACATCGATGTCAATTCCTTTTGTTTGGCTCTTTACAAATCGTAAATTGCCTTTTTCTTTAAAAAATTTACCACCCATTTGCTTAATTAAACTGATTATTTCTGAATCTGGCTGTAAAGAATCATTACTTGCATTTAAAATTTTAATGTCCCCGTTTATCACTCCAGCTACCGCAAAAAAAGCTAGTTGAGAAAAGTCGGCTTCTACTTTGTAGTCTGTAGGCAGATACTCTTGACCACCTTTGATATAATAAACATTATCCTTTTCTTGTATAATAATGCCAAATTTATTAAGAACATCAATCGTCATGTCCACATATTTTTTTGATTCTAAATTACCAATAATTTTGATAGTTGAATCTTCGCTTTTTAATGGTAAAGCAAACATTAAACCACTTATAAATTGAGAACTCACATTTCCTAATACTTCGTACCAATTGGCTTGAAGTTCGTTTTTTAAATAGAGTTTCTTTTCCATTCTTTCGAAGGTAATATTGTTATTTTTAAATATTTCTTCATATATCGATAACGGTCTATTAAGTAAAGATTCTTTACCTGTAAAATATATTCCTTTTTTATTTGTAAACAAAGGTAAGAGAAATCTCAGGGTAGAGCCCGATTCTTTACAGTCAATAATTTCGTCACCAAAAAAAGATAAATTTCCTCTGCCATTAATTTCTAATGCATTTTCGAGTTTATCAATCTTTATTCCTAATGCTTTAAAAGCGTTGATAGTAGCTTTTATATCATCAGAAAAGACCACGTTTTTAATTACTGATTTTCCGTTTGCCAAGCAAGCGCAAATTATAGATCTATGTAATAAAGACTTCGATGGCGGAACCATTAATTGCCCTTGTGCAAAACCGGGATATATTTTTACCTTCATATATTTTTCTCTTCCATATATTTTTCGTGTAAATATTCGGATTTTGCCATAAACATAACCATGTCGACTACATCGTTTTCAATAAGTGCGGTTTTAAATTTACTGATTTCTCTTTCAAACGCAGTAATTCTTTCAAAAAGATAATCTTTATTCATAGTAAACAGCTGGTACCATAAAAAGACATTAATATTAGCTATTCTTGTTAAATCACGGTAAGAATCACCAGTAAATTTTTTTAAATCTACATCAGTATTTCCAAATGAATTTACCAAAGCCATCGACATCACGTGAGTTAGTTGGGATGTATAAGCAATTATATTGTCATGTTCTTTAGCGCTCAAAAAGGATATTGTTTTAAAACCCATTTGTTCTGCGAGATCTTTTGCTAAAACGACATTCTTTTTTAAGTTGTTTTTATGTTCCACAATGATGTAGTTTGCACCATTAAAAATGGTTTCATTTGCGTATTCAACCCCAGAAAATTCTCTGCCAGCTATAGGGTGAGTATAAATTATATCTAAATTATCTAATTTTAATTTACCAATTTCATCAATGATACTGGTTTTTACACCGGAAATTTCAATGAAAGTAGTACCGTTTTTAATCAAGTTTTTGTTGTCTCTAAAGAATTCGATTATCATATCAGGATATAAACAAAGATAGATAATTTCATTTTCTTGCAAAAATGTTTTCAAATCATCGTATGCTTTGTGAATTATTTTATTTTCTAATGCATATGACAAAGCCTTTTTATTAACATCATATGCGCAAATAATGTGTTTTTTATTTAGGGATTTAGCGATCGTTCCGCCAATTAATCCAAGTCCGATTATACCTATTTTCATTTCTTTCTCCTTTGATATTTAATAATTTTATCACAAAAATTATAAAAAGTGTTAGTAAGGATTGAATGAAGTTAAAAAAACGTCTATTTACGCGGAAATTTTTCCAAAATTTAATAGTTTTGTGTTATAATTATCTTGAAAATAAGGGAGGTTTATTAATGTATACGGATATTTCAGTATTTGAATACGCTTCTACAGTTTTAGAAAAATTAACTCCAGGTATTTTTTTAAACACTAAACATAATAATAAAATTAATACGATGATTATTGGCTGGGGCGGTATAACCATTGTTTGGGGCAGACCAATATTTATTGTTCTAGTTAGAGATTCAAGAGCTACCTACAATTTAATCGAATCAAGTAATGAGTTTACGATTAGTATTCCTATTAGCCAATCGATGAAAAAAGAAATAGCTCTTTGTGGAACAAAATCTTTTAGGGATATCGATAAATTTAAAGAATGCAATTTCACGCCAATCAAAGGCAGAAAAATAGACACACCAATAATCGCCGAAGCTGAGTTACATTATGAATGCAAGGTTATATATAAACAAACTTTAAACCAAGACGTAATTCTTCCGATAGTAAAATCACGTTATTATAATAACAATGCTAACCATACAGTTTATTACGGTGAGATTATTGATCAATATTTATACAAAAAGGAGTAATGCATGGGAATATTATTAGATGGTTCAGCTTTAGCTAAAAAAATTAGAGCTAATATAAAAATCGAAACCGAAAATTATATTGAAAAATATCATATAAAGCCACACTTAGCTGTTATTCTTGTAGGAGCCGATCCTGCAAGCGAAACTTATGTTAGATTTAAAGAAAAAGCATGTAATCAAGTGGGTATGAAATCGACTGTTATAAATAAACCAAGCGACATAACAGAGGATGACTTATTAAAAGCGATATATGAACTGAATAACGATCCTTTAGTCCATGGGATTTTACTTCAACTTCCAATACCAAATCACATTAATTTAGAACGCGTAATTAATGCGATTGATCCAAAAAAAGATGTTGATGGTTTTGCTAACGAGAATGTAGCTAAATTAAGTAAAAATCAAGATACTTTAGTACCTTGTACGCCTTTAGGCATTACTAGACTTTTAGATGAGTACAATATTAAAACCGAAGGTGAACATTGCGTTATCATCGGCAGAAGCCAAATTGTTGGTAAACCAATGGCGCAATTGATGCTGCAAAGGAATTCTACAGTCACAATTTGTCATTCTAAATCAAAAAATCTTAAGGAATTAACCCAACAAGCTGATATTTTAATAGCCGCTGTCGGTAAAGCTCATATGGTTGATGAAACTTATATCAAAAAAGATGCTGTTGTCATTGACGTAGGAGTTTCTCGGGTTGAAGGAATAATTTATGGAGATGTTAATTTTGACAAAGTGGTTGATAAAGCATCATATATCACACCAATGCCCGGAGGAACGGGCCCAATGACCATTGCTTGCTTACTAGAAAATACTTTAAAATGCTATTTGGATTTAGTGGGTAAAGAAAATGATTGAACGCTATTCTCGACCAAAAATGCAAAAGATTTGGTCAGATAAATATAAATTTGATATATTTTTAGAAATTGAAAAACTTAACGCTGAGGCTCTAAACCATTTAGGCGTTGTTAACAACGAAGAACTGCATTTGATTAAAACTAATGCAAAATATTCGTTAAAAAGAATTAAAGAAATAGAAAAAGAAACTAAACACGACGTTATTGCTTTTACAAGATCTGTATCAGAAAGCCTTGGGCAAGAAAAAAGATTTATCCATTATGGATTAACCTCGACTGATGTAGTTGATACAACCAATGGAGTATTATTAAAAAAAGCTAACGAAATTATAAAAAAAGACGTAATATCTTTTTTAAACGTTTTAAAAACTCAAGCTTATAATTACAAAGATACATTCTGTGTTGGCCGTACCCATGGCATTCATGCGGATGTTACAATATTCGGTTTAAAATTCGCTTTGTGGTATGATGAACTTTTAAGAAACTATCAACGTTTCTTACTAGCTGCTAATCAAGTAGAAGTGGGAAAAATCAGCGGAGCCGTTGGTAATTACGCTTTTACAGAAACAGAAGTCGAAAGATTTGTTTGTCGAAGTTTAGGATTAAATACTGTAAATATTTCTACCCAAACCTTACAGCGAGATCGACACGCTTACTACTTAAGCACGCTAGTACTATTAGCTTCAACTCTTGAAAAAATCGCTTTAGAAATCAGGCATTTACAAAGAACGGAAGTTAATGAAGTTAGAGAACCATTCTCAACCAATCAAAAAGGTTCTTCGGCAATGCCACATAAGAAAAATCCGATAGTCAGTGAAAATATAACAGGAATAACAAGAGTGCTTAGAGGCTACATGATTTCAACATATGAAAATATTGCTCTATGGCATGAACGCGATATCAGTCACTCTTCCGTTGAAAGAATTATATTGCCGGACGCGACTATTTTGGTTGATTATATGTTTAATAGATATCTTCCTGTAATAAAAAATCTTGTCGTTTATCCAGAAAATATGTTAAAAAATATTTATTTGACTAAAGGAATCATATTTTCTCAAAGAGTTCTTACTGGATTGCTTAATAAAGGTGTTTCAAGGGAAGTTGCTTATGATAAAATTCAAGTCTTAGCCAATGAATCTTATGACAAACAACTTGATTTCATTGATTTAATAAAAAAAGATCCATATATTCAAACAATTCTCAATAAAAATGAAATTGATGAGTTATTTACACTGGATTTTTATAAGAGAAATCTCGATTATATATATAACAATGTTTTTAAAAATAAAAATAACAGATTTTTGGGAGATAGAAAATGACAGAGAAAAGAAGATTATACCGTGACACAGAAAACCAAAAAATTTTTGGAGTATGCTCTGGATTATCAGACTATTTTGACTTAGACGTAACTTTAGTTAGAGTATTATGGTTGGTTGCTATCCTTGTGGGGGGAACCGGCTTACTGCTTTACTTTATTTTAGCTATTGTTGTAGAACCAAAGCACGTAGTGATGGCTAGGGCAAAAAAAGAAGAAAAAGTTGTCAATGACAACGATGATCCTTTCGCTAAATACGATAAATAATTAACATTTATTTATAAAAATATAAGCATAAATTCAAAAAGGTGATTATAGTGAAAGTAGCATTTGTTTGTACGCATAATAGTTGTCGTAGCATCATGGCTGAAGGGTTTTTAAAACATTATAATAACGGCCAATTTGAAATATACTCTGCAGGGACCGAAAAATATTCTTCGCCTAAGCCTTTAGCTATCGAGGTTATGGAAGATTTAGGTATAGATATGTCCCACGCTAGAAGTAAACTTCTTGATGAAATACCTAATCAATTAGATATTTTAATCACAATGGGTTGTGGAGTAGAATGTCCCTTTATACCGACAAAACATCGAGAAGACTGGGAGTTAGATGACCCTAGCGGCGGACCTAAAAGCGATTTCGAAGTAACGAGAGATCTGATTAAAGCCAGAGTTTTGGATTTAATTGACCGAATTGATAACGATAAATTATAAATAAAAATTATAATTATATATTCATTAAATATAAGTAAGATTACTCATTAATCTTACTTTTTTTTATGCATTTCTAAATATAAATTTATAAAGTTTTTTATAGAGATATAAATATGAAAACCATAGTTTTTTATCATTATAAATTGTATAATAATATTATGAAGGAGGGAGCTTATGGAAGAGTATAAATTGCACAAAAACATTCTTTGTATTGATTTAAAAAGTTTTTATGCATCAGTAGAATGCGCTATTTCTGGGCTCGATCCTTTTAAAACGCCGCTTGTAGTAGCGGATAAAGAAAGAGGTGGCGGCTCAATAGTTTTAGCTGTCACGCCTTATTTAAAAAATTTAGGAGTTCCTAATCGCTGTCGTGTCTATGAATTGCCTAAAAACATTGATATTATTTACCGCAAACCAAGAATGGAGCGGTATATGGAATATTCAACGAAAATTATTGAAATATATTTACAATTTATTTCTGAGGATGATCTATATGTCTATTCTGTTGATGAAGTTTTCTTGGATTTTACGGAATATCTGGACTATTATAAAAAAACAGATTATGAAATAGCTAAAATGATTATGGCAGAGATTTATCGTCAAACTAAAATTTATTCAACATGTGGCGTTGGGCCAAACATGTTGATTGCCAAATTGGCTTTGGATATCGAAAGCAAACATTCCCCAGATTTCATCGCTCAATGGACATACGAAGATTTACCGACTAAATTATGGCCGATTAAACCATTATCGAAAATGTGGGGTATCGGTCGAAACATGGAAAGAAATCTAAATGATTTAGGCATTGAAAAAATTGGTGATTTAGCGAAGTATGATGTTAAAAAACTCAAGAAGAAATTCGGTATAATCGGCGAAGAATTATATTATCATACACATGGTATCGATATGAGTTTGATTCAAGAAAAATTAAGATTAAAACCAGCTAGCAAAAGTTATGGTATAGGACAAACTTTATTCGAAGATTATTACGAACCGGAAATCTATCAAATTATCCGAGAAATGGTCGACGATGTATGTCGTAGATTGAGAGTTAGCAAGAAAAAAGCTTCAACCGTTCATTTTGGCTTAGGCTACAGCAAGGATATCGGCGGTGGCTTTGCTAGACAAATGCAACTATCACAACCCTCCAGCAATGAATCACACGTTTTTCAACTTTGTTTAAAAATTATGAAAAAATTTTATAACGATTCACCAATTAGAGTCGTTAGAGTGTCGGTGACAGGACTAATCGATGATCTAGATTATCAAATTAATTTATTCGAAGATATCGAAACCGTGATGAAAGAAAAACAAGTTTTTCACGCAGTGGATGAAATAAAAGAAAGGTTTGGCAAAAACAGCGTTAATAGGGCTTCTAGTGAATTAAAAGCTTCAACGATTAAAGCTAGAAATGAACTGATAGGTGGACACAATGCCTAGTTCATATATCGATCGCGGAATTATTAAATGGGCAGCGTTTGATGCTTTAAATGGTTATCATTCGATGCTTAAAGAAATGCAACATCGCTTAGGAAAAAAAGCTAAACCAATTTTAAGCGATGATGATTATGAAACTTTAAACCGTAATATTCAAGAAGCGATTATTAACCAAAAAGAAGTAGAATTAAAATATTATAATAGCGGTTATATTAAAACCACTTATGGAACGGTAAAAAATTTAGACTTTGTTTCTAGAATCATTACTTTATCCACTTATGAGAAAATATTGGCAGATGACATTGTGGGTATAGATATATTAGTTTAGCTCTTTTGGTTGCTAGTTTAACAAATTCACTAAAAATGTT
>DIGC01000035.1:149-6096 GCA_002419445.1 Caryophanales bacterium UBA5732 | reverse complement strand
TTCCCATTATAATTGGCAGTGAATTAATTGGGTTTTCATATGGAGCTTATGGAGTATTGATGATTGCTTTATTTGGTTTATATCAAAATAAAGTCACTAACATGCTACATTTGATTTTTTTAAATCTGATCTTTATTGATGTGCCGTTATTAAGTTATTTGAATTATGAAAATTACGCAAAATTCCCCGTACTTCAATGGTTTAGTTTAGTAGCGATTATTTTTATCTTTCTCTATAATGGTGAGTCAGGTAAGTATAAACTAAAATGGTTCTTTTACCTATTTTATCCAGGGCATTTAGTTGTCCTTTATCTGATTGATTATATATTTTAAGGAGATGATTTTTTATGGAAAAAGTCTTTTATGTGGAAGATATCAGAAAGATTGAAGAGCTTACTTGTGAACAAAAACAGATTTCTCAAAGTGAGCTAATGTATCAAGCGGGATATGTGTTAGCGAAAGATTTTTTGTCGAGAGTTATGCCGATTGTAAAAGAAGAGATTTTAGTCGTCGCAAGTAACGGCAATAACGGCGGCGACGCTGTAGTCGTTTTTCTAGAATTAAAAAAGAATGGCTACAATGTGAAACTTTGTGTCATCGGCGATATTGAAAAAGCCAGTGATTCATTTAAATTTTACTATGAAAAAATTGAAAATGTTAAAGATATCATACCTTTTGAAAATGTTGATAAAGCTATTAGAAAATCTAAATTCATTGTCGACGGGATTTTTGGGATAGGGCTGAATAAAGATGTTTCTGGAGATTATAAGTATTTAATAAAGTTGATTAACCAATCTAAAAAGTGTGTGTATTCCATTGATTTACCTAGCGGAATTCATCCTGATAGCGGTGAAGTTATGGGTATCGCCGTCAATGCGAAATTTACTGGAGTTATCGGCAATTATAAACTAGGAAATTTCTTGAATGACGCCTTGGATTACCATGGGGAAATCAAGTTGTTGGATATTGGATTATTAGAAGGTTATAGTGATATTTATTATCTTGATTTCTTAGATGTTGATCTTAGTAAAAAACGTATTTTCAACTCGCATAAATATACTTATGGCAATAACGCTTTTATCGGTTCAAGTTTTATGCCGGGAGCGATTAATCTCTCTGCGATATCGGCTTTAAAAAGCGGTATTGGTTTAGCTGAAGTTTATTATGATGAAGACATCACTAGATATAATATCGAAACCATCTATAAAAAATTAGCTGAAAACACTGATTTTAGTAAATATGACGTAGTGGTTTTTGGGCCAGGAATCGCGGAAGTAAAACCAATCTTCAAGAAAACTTATGATAAACTTTTAGAAGCTAAAGTGAAATTAGTAGTTGATGCCGGTGGACTTAAATATTTAGATCTTTCTAAAAATCATAAGAATCTCTTAATCACGCCTCATTTAGGTGAGTTTAGTGAGTTGTTAAAATTAGAAAAAAGCATAGTAAGGCATAATCCGATTTTCTACTTGCGCGAACTTGCTAAAAAAGGGTTTGTGACATTGTTGAAAGGTCCGACGACTATTATTCAGGAACAAAGGTATACTTACCTTTTACAGTCAAAGAATCCCGGTTTAGCTACAGCGGGAACCGGTGATGTCTTAGCCGGGATAATTTCAAGTTACTTCGTTGATGAAACAATCGTTAATGCCTGCGTTAAAGGTACGGCAACTCATATAATAGCGGCTGATTATGCCAGAAATAAACGCGGAGAAGTAAGCATGATCGCCAGTGACGTCGTTGATAATTTATATAAGGTTTGGACAAGAAAATAATTTATAATTTTAGATAATAGATTAAGTGGGTGAAAATAGATGCAATATTTAAAACATCAGCCAATTTTAGCTGATTCAGTTATTAATTTAGGTGCGGAAATTGTTGGTGACGTAGTTATCGGTAAAGATGTCAATCTTTGGTTTAATGTCACTGTTAGAGGCGATATGGCTAAGATAGTTATTGGTGAAGGAACAAATATTCAAGATAACGCTGTTGTACATGTTAATACTGACGCACCGACTGTAATCGGTAAAATGGTTACGGTAGGGCATAGCGCGATAATTCACGCAGCGACAATCGGTGATTATTCGTTAATTGGAATGGGTTCGATTATTCTAGATAAAGCGGTAATCGGCGAATACGCCATGGTAGCGGCGGGGACCTTGGTTCCTCCGGGAAAAGTAGTGCCGCCTAAAACATTAGTTATGGGTAATCCGATGCGAATTGTCAGGGAACTTACGGATAAGGAAATAGAAGCTAATATCGAAAATTCCAGAAACTATATTAAGTTAGCGAGAGAATATAAATGACAAATATCTTAGAAAAAGCTATTGCTTATACTAAAGCCCTAGCATCTGAAGAAAGTACGGGACATGATTTTCATCATGCGATGAGAGTTTATAATACAGCCTTAAATCTTAGTGCTAACAAAGAAGTTAATCAAGAAGTTATCGCTTTGGCTAGTCTGTTGCATGACCTTGACGATTATAAGGTTAGTGGATACGGCAGTCATCGCGTCATCGACTTTTTAAAAGAACATGCCGATAAAGAAACAAGAGAAAAAGTTTTATCAATAATCGATAATATGTCTTATTCAAGTCATAAACAAGGTAAAAAAGTTGAAAGCCTAGAAGGTAAAATCGTCCAGGACGCTGATCGACTTGACGCTTTAGGAGCGATAGGAATAGCTAGATGTTTTGCATATTCCGGAAAAATTAATCGTTTAATTTATAATTATTCTATTGATGATAATTCAGCTATCGCTCACTTTTATCAAAAGTTATTTAATTTAGCTGATTTAATGAATACGGAAGAAGCTAAGAAAATAGCAGAAGAACGAATCGCTTTTATGAAAGAATACCTAAAAGAGTTTTTCAAAGAGTGGCTATAAAAAAAGACCAAACTTTTAAAGTTTGGCCTTTTATTTTAGTTTTTAATTATTTCTTAAACTTCAGGAACGATTACAGGTACTAAACCTAATCCTTTAGTTCCGTCTACGAATTCAACATATACAACGATGTAGTCGCCAGCTGCTAAAGCTGCTGGATTGTCGTTCCATGCACCTGAAGTGTATGTTACGTCATCTGTTGCGTCTGCTTCAGTTCCCATGTCATCAACAACTGAAGTAGTTGCATTTTCAACAAATTCAGGAATGAATAATGTATCTGGAGTAAGATTAGTGATTGCGCCTGATTCAGGACTTTGTGCCCAGAAATCTCTTGTGTCTGGATCATCAGCTAATGTACGGATAATCTTAACTGTTAAGTTTCCGTCTAAACTTGTGTTAACGCCATCGATGATGTAGTTAACTCCCCAGCCAGCTGCTTCAGCAGGTAAAGTGATTTGTAATGCATAAACGTATTTTACGCCTTCAAGATTTAAATCAGCAAGAGCAGGATGATTTAAACCAACTGCAGCCATTAGGCCTTCAGGTTTTGTATCCCAGCCATTGAAGTTTCCAGTTGCATAGAAATCTTTTGCAAGGTTTTCTAATGCTGAAGAAACTAAGCCTAAGCCTTTAGATCCATCTTCGAATTCAGCGTATACAACATAATATGAACCAGCTGCTAAAGCTGCTGGATTGTCGTTCCATGCACCCGAAGTGTATGTTACGTCATCTGTTGCGTCTGCTTCAGTTCCCATGTCATCAACAACTGAAGTAGTTGCATTTTCAACGAACTCAGGTACGAATAATGTTTCTGGAGTAAGGTTAGTGATTTCACCTGATTCAGGACTTTGTGCCCAGAAATCTCTTGTGTCTGGATCATCAGCTAATGTGCGGATAACCTTAACTGTTAAGTTTCCGTCTAAAGTTGTGTTAACGCCATCGATGATGTAGTTAACTCCCCAACCAGCTGCTTCAGAAGGTAAATATACTTCTAAAACGTATAAGTATTTTACATCTTCTAATTGATCAACGATTGAAGCAACTCTTTCATCTGCTAAATAAACAGCTTCCATTAAACCTTCAGCTTTTGTATCCCAGCCGTTGAAGTTTCCAGTTGCATAAAAGTCTTTCGCTGTGTTTTCTAATAATTGAGCCGGTGCTTCTGTAGTAGGAGCTTCGGTTGTAGGAGCTGCGGTTGTAGGAGCTGCAGTAGTTGTAGTTCCTCCACAAGCGACCAATACGAAACCAAAGGCTACGATTGAAAATAATAACGCTAATTTTTTCATTTTTTTCTCCTTATTATAGTTTTTGTTTAAAACTTGTGAATATTATATCACCGTGATATTTAAGTGTCAATTGCTTTGGCCGATATCACAGCAAACATGTAAACGCTTTTACTAATTTAAAATCACTGACGTAAATGGTGATATTGTTAGGCTTTGATCATCTAAACTAGCCGTTCCTTGGCCGATATAGGCCCTTAATCCGGAAAAATCGAAATCAGTGAATTCACTGAGGTCAATTACAAGTTCTGTACTTCCGGTATTATGGAAAATACCAATGGTCGAATCTTCAAAGGTTGATAAAAATCCACCAAAATTATCCATGCCAGTAAATTCTATTCCAGTATAATTACCCCTAGCGATTTCTGGATTAGCCTTTCTAATCATAATTAATTTTTTATAATGATTATATAAACTGTTTTCGACAAGTAATTGCGAAGCGACTGTACCATTGGTTTGATTATCCGAATCATAAGTTGTGCCGATTGGGTCTTCGACAGTATCGTCATCACCCCAAAGCATCGCTAGTCTACGGTTGGCGTCAGTCATTTCTGTAGATCTTGAACCTTTCATGCCAATCTCTTCACCGTAATAGATAAAAGGATTTCCGTATGTCAACAGATAAAGGTTAGCCGCCATTTGCATTTCATTGCCGGTTACACTTAAATAACCTGCGGATCTATCCATATCATGATTGGAAATAAACGGTGTGAGAATTGCATTAGGATTAACGGCTTCAATCATATTTCGATAACGGATTAAATAATCGACATAATTATTAACATCATCCTGCTGTTTAGCAGTATAAGCGATAGCGCCGTCAATTCCTGACATTCCGAAATCAAAATTGCTGAATGATTCATAGTAAGGTGCGATTAAACTGTCCCCTGACCAAACTTCACCAACGATGTAGGTTTCAGGATAAATTTTCTTACATTCAGCCACGAACCAATTCCAAAATTCAATATTTTTTTCATCTTCATAAAGATAAGGGTATTTCGCTGCGTCTAGGCGAAAACCAGTAACTCCGCTTTCGTACCAAAACGTAACGATTTCAATTATTTCTTGTCTTAAGTCTTCGTTGTCAAGATTTAGTTCAGGCATGGAAGATGAGAAGTTTCCTTCATAGAATAATTCTCCCGCAAAGGGATAATATTTCTTGCCTGATTCCTTTTGGTCTTCCGTTACTAAGGTATAGTAACCAAGATACTTGTTGTCTAAATCATTTGTTTGAACTGCAGTTTTTGCTTGTATAAACCAAGGATGTTGATTAGATGTATGATTTAAAACTAAATCGATTATTACAGAAACATCTCTTTCTTTGGCTAGTGCGGTAAATTCTTTAAAGTCTTCGATAGTTCCGTATTTATTGTCGATAGCTTTATAATCAGTGACATCATATTTGTGATAACTAGGGGAAGGCATGATTGGCATTAACCAGATGCCTTCAATCCCTAAACTTTTACCTGAATCATCATCGCCGTCGTTCAAATAATCGAAACGATTGATGATGCCTTTAATGTCACCGTAACCGTCAGCGTTACTGTCAGAAAACGAACCGACGAAAATTTCGTAATAAACTCGGTATAAATCATCACTGACTTCAGCTTTTAGGGCACGATCTTTAATTATAAATTCATTTGTTGGATTAGAGTTACAAGCCATAAGGGTGATGCTGGCAATAAGAGTGAGGATTAATAATATTGTTTTTTTCATAAACCCTCTTTCCCCTATCCTTTGACAGCGCCAGCAGTAACTCCTTCAACGTAGTATCTCTGCAT
>DIGC01000035.1:0-125 GCA_002419445.1 Caryophanales bacterium UBA5732 | reverse complement strand
ATGGTGAAACGGCTTGAACTTACTTGTTCACCGTACATCATCTCATACAAACCGACGGAGACTGTGTACATTTCCCGATTTGTGCCCAAGATAACTTTTGCAAAGATGAAATCCATCCATGGTCC
>DIGC01000056.1 GCA_002419445.1 Caryophanales bacterium UBA5732 | reverse complement strand
CTTGGATCGTCATACCATTTAACTAACTTTTCTTCAACTAATTGTTTAAGGTATCGTTTCGACATTATTGTATTAGTTATGTTTAGTCTGCCGAACTCGTATTGATGAGGAACATGTTTCATTTCGCACTTCTCAACAAACCAATCATATAGTACTCTGTGGTCATCATATTCCAATGAACAAAGTGAATGAGTTACCCCCTCAAAAGCATCTTGCAAAGGGTGGGCAAAATCATACATTGGGTAGATGCACCATTTGTTTCCTGTATTATGGTGTTCGATATGAATTATCCGATATATAACTGGATCTCTCATATTCATATTTGGAGAAGACATATCTATTTTGGCCCTTAAAGTCTTTTCTCCATCCTTATATTTTCCATCTTTCATTTCTTGGAATAACTTAAGGTTTTCCTCAATAGATCGGTTTCTATATGGAGAATCTTTTCCGGGTGTAGTTAATGTTCCGCGATATTCTTTCATCTCTTCAGCTGTAAGTTCGCAAACATAAGCTAATCCTTTTTTTATAAGTTTAATCGCTAATTCAAAACTGTCTCCAAAGTAGTCAGATCCGAAAAGAATATTCGCTGGTGTATATCCCAGCCATTCAATATCTTTTTTAATCGCTTCTACGAAAGAACTATCTTCTTTTACTGGGTTAGTATCATCAAAACGTAAATTCGTTTTGCCTCCGAAATGCTTTGCTAGTTCGAAATTAGTAATTATGGCTCTCGCATGTCCGATATGAAGATATGCGTTTGGTTCAGGAGGGAATCTAGTAACGATTGTATCAACCTTCCCGTTTCGAAGATCTTCTTCCATAATTGTTTTTATAAAATTAGATGTGATTTCCATGATATTAACCCTCCAAATTTAATCTTGATTGACCATTTAAAAATAGGTCATCAGCTTTTTGATGCTTTAAATATTGAAAATATCCTGCAGATGCAATCATCGCTGCGTTATCAGTGCAGTAAGCCATCTTTGGAAAATAAACCGGTATATCGGTAATTCTTTCTTTCATTTTTCTTCTTAGCCCAGAGTTAGCAGCGACTCCACCAGCAACTATTACTTGTTTAACATCAAACATATTTTTAGCCTGTATAGTTTTGCTAACCAAAACATCTGTAACGGCTTCTTGAAAACTCGCACAAAAATCTTCTATATTAACATCTTCGTGGCGTTGCAACATATTATGATGAACATTTATCACATGGGATTTTAAACCAGAAAAACTAAAATTAAAATCGCCACTGTCTACCATAGGACGAGGAAACTTCATTGTATCTTTACCTAAAGCTGCTTTTTTGTCAACTATCGGGCCACCAGGGTAAGGTAAGCCTAAAATTCTAGCAACTTTATCATAAGCTTCACCGACTGCATCATCCTGTGTTTCGCCTAGTTTTTTAAAATCATAATGTTCTTCCATAAGTATTAATTCGGTATGTCCCCCAGAAACAACTAAAGCTAATAAAGGAAACTCCATACCGTTGTCAATATAATTTGCATAAATATGCCCCGCAATATGATGGACTCCAACTATTGGAATATTATAATTCAAACTGATTACTTTAGCCGCATTAACCCCTATCAACAAAGAACCGATTAAACCCGGACCTTTTGTTACAGCGATAAGTCCAATGTCTTCAAAGTTTATACCCGCCTCGCTTATCGCTTTATCAAAAACATAAGTTATCCCTTTTACATGTTCTCTGGAAGCAATTTCCGGGACAACACCACCATATTCTTTATGAATTTCAATTTGTGATAAAACTACATTAGATAAAACAAACTTACCATCTTTAACTATACTGACACTAGTTTCATCGCAACTAGTTTCAACTCCCAAAACATACATGTTAATCACTTCCCAATCTTTTATACATGAGAAAAGCATCTTCTCCATTATTGTAATAATTCTTTCGTACAGCGACTTGTTTAAATCCTTCTTTTTCATAAAGTTTTAAAGCCACTGTATTTGAAGGTCTAACCTCGAGAGTAAGATCTTTTACTCCTATTTCATTCAATTTATTAATAGTGAATTCCAGTAGCTTTGATCCATAACCTTTTTTGCGTTGTTCCAGCAAAATTACTAACGAATTGATTTGAGCCTTATCTTCGTCAATCCATAAACTAATATATCCCAAAACTACATCTTTAACGAGAATATAATAGTGAATTAAGGGGTTATTTAAATCCTCATCAACCTTGCTTATTGTAGTAAAATTATGAAAATATTCATTTTCATACTTTACTATTAAATCAATATCCTCTTTAACAATTTCCCTCATTGTTAGCTTCATTTATTAGGTTTCTCTCCGCTTCTGTAATTCTCAAATAATTAGGGGTTAAACTGTGAATAATTTCTATCTTTCTTAATAAATTGGTGTTCAATATCTTTTTTATTTGAGGTTTACCTTCCTCAACGACCAAATAATCGGTTTCGATTCTTGATTTATATTCCTCAACATTATCGAGCACATCCTCACTGACTAGAGTTAACTTTTCATTAACATTACTATACAAACCCATAAACGCGTTCCCGCGTCTTGCATCAATTAGCGCTAAAACATAAGGATTATCTGAATGTGATGCCATAAGTGCGAGAGAGGATACAGTATATACTTCTAGATTATTTAAATAGCCAATCATCTTAGCTACAGTCACTCCAATTCGCACTCCAGTATAACTCCCAGGACCAACTCCAACAATAACCTGGTCTAAATCTTGAAGTTTTAAGTTTTCTTTGTTAAGCATTTCCTCTAGGTAAGGCATGACTGTAATTGAATGGTTGTTAATGCCCTCTTCATATACAAATTGTTTTTCCTCACCATCAATAATTAAAGAAAGAAAAATATTTTTAGTTGCTGTATCGATGACTAATTGTTTTAACAACTTCTTCATATATTCCTTCCCCCTTAATAACTACATCTCTTTTTTGCTCGTCAATAACCCTAAAATCAATTGAAAGTAATTCGTTTGGTAACATTTTATTAATATATGGATACCATTCAATTACGCTAATACCGTCACCGTAAATAAATTCATCCAACTCATAGTCATATCCAATATCTTCAAGGCGATAAACATCCATATGATATAATGGATGATTTCCGTCATAAATTTTTAAAATTGTGAATGTTGGTGAATTTAAGTTGTCCCTTACTCCAATATTTTTAGAAAAAAATTTAGTAAAAGTTGTTTTCCCCGAACCTAAATCACCTTTCAAACCAATAATCATACCTTTAAAAACTTTTTCTGAAATAATTTTCGCTAATATTTCAGTATCTTTAACCGAATTTAATCTTAACTTAATTTCCAAATCAATACACTCTTTCTTCCGATATATTTACAGTAAAATTATATCATAGATTAGACAAAAACCAATTAAAATCAGTTAGAAACCACCATTTTAAATATGAAACTTTACTTTTTTAGTTAATAATTTTTTTTATATGTTATAATAATCATTGATGATTTAGGAAATAAGGAGCGAGAAATGTTTCTAATAGTGCACAACCCTCTATCAAGCAATAAGAAATCTAAAAAAACTACTTTAAAATATGTAAAATTTTTTAAAAAGGAAAATATTCCTTTCCGTTTACGTTCAACACTTAAAATTAAAGATTTCAATGAATATCTAAGCAAAAACAGCCAAATTACCGACATCCTTTATTTAGGAGGTGATGGTTCAATTAACTATCTTATAAATAACGTTGATATTCAAGAAATCAAGCAAAAAATATACCTCGGTAAAAGCGGATCAGGCAATGATTTTTTAAGGAGCTTAAAGAAATTCGGTGTTGCCAATATCACAATAGGCGAAGCTAAAACTAACATTGGCTCTACTAAATTTATTAACGGTTGCGGTTTAGGTTTTGATGGTTTAGTATGTCATTATGTTAACAACGACAGTAAAAAAGGGAAACTATCTTATTTTATCAATGTCTTTCGTTCAATAGTTAATTACCAACCTGTGGAAATTGACTTGACGGTAGATGAACATGAATATCACTTTAAAAAAGTATTTATTTCCGCTGTGCAAAATGGAATGTACTTTGGAGGCGGCATGAAAGCAACCCCTACTGCAGATCCAACCGATGATAATTATGTTATTTGCGTCGCTCATAACCTTTCAAAACTATTTTTACAATTAGTGCTTGTAACAATCTATCCAGGCTGGCACAAAATTTTCAAAAAAAAGATAGCAATTCTTACTGGTAAAAACATTAATATTACTCATCCTCACGAAACATATTTTCAAGCTGATGGAGAAGTGATGGGCAACATAAATCGAGTCGAAATCAAACCATATGAAAAAAGAATATTTTATGCATTTAATAAAAAGGATTTTAAAAATAAATCAGCCACTAAATAGGTGGCTGATTTTTTTATAGTTTCTTTTCTAATTCGGCTCTAAGTTTTTCGTATCCAGGTTTTCCAAGTAAAGCAAACATGTTTTTCTTATACGCTTCCACTCCCGGTTGATCGAATGGATTAACATCTAAAAGATATCCACTAACTCCTACTGCCAACTCAAAGAAATACACTAAATAGCCAAAGGTATATGGATTAATTTTGGAAACATTAATCACAATATTTGGAACCCCGCCGTCTTTATGAGCTAAAAGAGTGCCTTTCAAAGCTTTATTGTTGACATAGTCCAATCCTTTGTGTTTTAGGTAATTTAAGCCGTCTAAATCAGAGGCTTCTTCTTTGATAATAATATCCTTTTCTGCGTTTTCAATATTTATTACAGTCTCAAACAATATTCTTTGACCATCTTGAATATACTGCCCGAGTGAATGTAAATCTGTGGAAAAAGAAGCACTGGAAATAAATAATCCTTTATGATCTTTACCTTCAGACTCGCCAAACAATTGCTTCCACCACTCAGAAAAATAAGTTAATTTCGGTTCATAATTTACCAGCATTTCTATTTGGTAATTATTTCTGTAAAATAGAGTCCTTAACGCAACATACATATGAACGTCGTTTTTATAAATATTATATTTGTCGTATTCTTTTCGAGCAGCCTTAGCTCCAGATAGCATCTGTTTGATATTGATTCCGCTCGCAGCGATTGGTAGTAATCCAACTGGTGTTAAAACAGAAAATCTTCCCCCAATATTGTCTGGAACCGAGAAAGTTGTATACCCATTCTTAGAAGCTAATTCTCTAAGCGCGCCTTTGTCTTTGTCAGTTGTTGCATATATTCTCTTAGAAGCTTCTTTAACACCGTATTTTTCTTCTAGTAGGTTTTTCAAAACTCTAAAAGCTATTGCGGGCTCAGTAGTTGTACCAGATTTGGAAATCACATTAATGGCGAACTCTTTGTTTTGTAGATAATCAACTAGTTCGTTTAAGTAGGTACTGGACATATTATGCCCTGCAAATATGATCTCAATATTCTTTCTTTTTGGAAAGTAAGGTTTTAAATACTCCAGTGCGGCTTTTGACCCAAGATATGAACCACCGATTCCTATAACTACTAGTATTTTAGCTTGTTGTCTAATTTTTTTTGCCGCTTCATATATTCTTTCAATTTCCTGATCATCAATATTTTCAGGCAAATCCAACCAACCTAAGTACTCATTTCCCAACCCGGTTTTATCTTCTAATTTTTTTCTTGCAAACTTAATTTCTTTATTAATTGTTTCCAGCTCTTCCTCTTTAATAAAAGGTAGAGCGTATCTATAATCTAAGTTAACGTGTTTATTCATGTTTTTCCTCCCTATTCGCAAATACTATTATAACACAAAAGTTATTGATTTTGCCCTCTTAATGTTTAAAATGCAACCATTTACCTATTTTTTAAAAAAACAATTCAAATTTTTGATAATTTGAATTGCTTTTTATTTTTTGTTTTTTTGATACTTCTCTATCCAAGCTGGTAATTGGGTTTCAAATGGTTTAAATCCAGTTACAACTTCGGTAGATTCTGTTTTTTTACGTCTTTTCTTATTTTGGGACTTATAACTTAAACTTATTTTGGTTTCTTCAACCTTAATAACTTCTAAAGTCACTTCTTCCCCGACACTAAGATAGTCTTCTATACTTCTTACATAACCATCGCTAATTTCTGAGATATGGATTAGTCCATCAATCTCATCATTAATCTTAACAAATGCTCCATATGGCTTAATATTAGTAATCCGACCTTTGACGATGTCACCTTGCTTCATATTTAACACCCCTCAAAGAAACTGTA